>JBJMWN010000226.1:0-27656 GCA_045810085.1 Povalibacter sp.
TGCGCGAGGTGTGCGCCGTAGCGCAGGCAGAAGGTCACGCAATCGCGCTTGAGTACGTGGAGAAACTCATTGAGGCCACGCACACGATGAAGGCTTACAAAACGAGCATGGCGCAGGATTACGAGGCACACAGGCCATTGGAGATTGAAGCGATCCTCGGCAACGTGGTGCGGATTGCACAGGCGCATGAGGTCGACACGCCCATCCTCAGCACGCTTTATGCACTCACGAGAATGGTGGCAGCGAACATTTGAGCTGGAACGAAGGCGACGAGGGTAGCCCCGCCGCCTTCGTGAAAGCCTGGAATCAGACTCGTCGTGGTCGCATCAGCCCTGAGGCTTGAGAGCGATGTTGTTGCGAACGTCCTTCACTCCATTGACGCCGCGTGCGAGTTCAGCCGCCTTCGACTTCTGATCGGCCGTCTCGACAAATCCACTCAGCTCGACCACGCCGCTGTTCACCTCGACGTTTACATCTGAAGCGGTACCTAGGCCGGTCTGGCCAGCCAGCGTGCCCTTCAACTTCGCAGCAATCACGGTGTCATCGACGGCTTGGCCCGTCGAACGATCCGCATCACGGATCAGCAGTTTGTTATCAACCTGCTTCACGCCTTCAACATTCCGGGCTGCGCTCTCTGCAGCGCTCTTCGCCGCCGTCGAATCCACGAATCCACTCAACTGCACGATACCCTGGTTGGTCTCGACATTGATCTGCCGTGCCTTCGTCGCATCATTGCTGATCAGCGCCGACTTCACGCTGGCAGTTACGTTGGCATCGCTTTTCTCACCGTTATCCGCGAGCACGCTCGCTGACGCCAACACACTCATGCTCAGAATCAACGCGGGAATCTTCTGCATATCGCACCTTTCGTAATGGAACTGACTGCCGCGTAATGCCGCGCTCTGAAGCGTGGTTCCGAACGAAAGTTGAACGTGCTAGCACGTGCGCGAGACATGGAACTTTGTGAGCACTTCACTCGTATGGCGCGCTCATCGCGCTCGTGTGAAAGCTCGTCTGCGTCGCGCGACAACGCATGCCTTCGCATGCGCGTCGCGGATTCGAGAAGTGCGCTGGCCGATTCGCTGTTATGCGCCGGCCGCAGTTTTCTTTTTCGCTTTGGGCGGCTGCTTCACTGCGTGCAGAACGTTATCGGCCACACGCGACATCCATCCGCCCGAGTACAACATCATCTTCAGTTGATGTAGCAACACTTGCCCCGGGCCTTCCACTGCCAGTCGGCAATCCTCTTCGACTTTGCAATTCTGCATTTCGAAGACGCCACTGCCTTCGATGATCAGTGTCGAATCTTTGAAATGGCATTCGGTGAACGACTTGCCGTCGAGGACGACACGCTGACCATTGAATGACTTTCCGCGTACTGCCTTCATTCTCGAGTTCTCTGTTGCTGATGGTCGGATCGCTTGAGTAAAGACGATACCGAGCTCGACCCAAATACAAACCAGCGAACCACGCAGGTTCCGCCAGCCCTTCAGACGGGTGCGATCTTACCAAAGGCTTTCGGTTGGTCGGCACGCCGATGCACGACACGGGAGACACTGGGTTGAGGAAACTTGGGCACAGCGTTGGAACGAGCCGTGGCCGAGCTTTGAACAAACAAGGTAGGAAGACCACGCTCTTCCTACCCACAGTCTGTGAAGCACATCCGAGCCTTGTTGTTCAGTCACCGGCACGAGTCCGGCGCTATTGCCCGATCTGGTGACTCATCTGCGTTGCCGCAGATCAGTCGCTAAACCCTCGGATGACTTCCTTTCGCCCCTGAGCTACTTGCTCTTTCTGGCCCTGGCACCAGCCCTTTTCTTCGGCTTTACAGCGGTTTTCTTCCGCTTGGGCGCTGCCTTGGCCTTCAACCTTGACGTCTTGCTGCGGACTTTAACCGCTTTGCGTGTCGAACGCTTCAAGCTTTTTACCGACTTGCGCTTCGGAACTGCTGCGGCTTTCGGCCTGGCCTTCGCTTTCGGTTTGGATTGAGTCTTGCGAACTGCTTTCTTGCGCGATGGGGTAGCTGCGGCAACCGTTGCGTTATCAGCAGTCGGCATTCCTGTGACTTCGATTTTGTCGGGGACCTGGATGGCGGGTGCTTGGGCCGTCGCGGGTGCTTGGGCCGCCGCAGGCTTTGCATCGGAGGCGAGCATGTGCACAGCGAACATTGCTCCCTGTGGATCGAGCAACTGCGCGATCCAATCGCCACCCGGCACTTGCATCGGGCCGTTCAGTAACGTGCCACCTACTTTCCTGGCGACATTGACTGCGTTGTCAACGCTCTTCACCCGGACATAACCCAACCAGCTGGGAGGACCTGGCATGTCTTCGGGTTTGATGTACGCACCTCCGAAGTCGCGACCTTGAAAGGCGAGCAGGTAATAAAAGCCCAGCGGCCCCATGTCGTGTTCTTTGCTGATGGTCCATCCGAACAGGTGACCATAGAACTCCATCGCCGCTTTCACGTCGGTGGTAGCCAGTTCCATCCAGGAAAATTCTCCACGCTTCGGCGCCTTCGGCGACGGCCCCGGGCTTGCAGACGAGATCAGCGCGAAGGCGGCACCTTGCGGATCGGATAACAGTGCATACCGGCCGCCATTCGGAAGGCTCACGGGTGGAGTCTGAACGGTTGCACCCAGGCCGATCGCCTCCTCGGTGGTTGCGTCGAGATCAGGAGTCTCTATGTAGTGCTGCCAACGCGCCGGGCCCTCTGCGTTGGAAGCGGTACCGCCCAAAGGACCAGTGGGTGCAGCGAACATCTTGTAAGAAGGATCCTGTTCCCACGGTTGGCTCTTCCAGCCCAAGACCTTGGCGTAATAGCCGTGCGATGCATCGGCATCCGGGGTCAGCAACTCATGCCATACGAAGTGGCCACGTGCACTCTTATCAGCCATCGGGAGTTTCCTTCGAATCTGATCGGGGAGTTCGGTGAGATCCAGCAGTCTGCCGTATGCATCGAGCGCGGATCTGCAAATCCACACACTGGAGTTGCTGAAGTCGCTGGCCGAGCAACGGGACCGCGCGAGCATACTCCCGCAAGTCGCGTGAAATCAGCACTCGATTTGTCGGACGACACGCGGTTCGAACCGACAACGATCGGGTTCCGTATTCGGTCTGATGGCTCCTTTGACCTATCGACCCTGCGCAGCCCCGACCTCGACACTGCAGGCACCACCGGAGTGCCTTCTACTGAGGTCTTATGTCCACCGTCTCGCCCGGAGTCGCCGCAGCGACCAAGGTTCTCGAAGCGCACAGTAATTTCCTGCTCGCTGCGCGCGATCTATATGACGCGAACGTCACCTGGGTCGCCCCCTCGCGCGACATTCGTCTGAAAGGTCGTGATTCCGTTGTGCGTCAGCAGTTGCGCGAAGCCGCGAGCATGCGAGAACCGGAATTCACATTTCTGCGGCGCAATTGCAACGAGCGTCAGATCATCGACGAGTTTGCGGTGCGGTTTTTCTATTCAGGCGATGGCATCGATCGGGCACCCGTCATGGCAGGCGATTTCGTGGAGTTGAAGCGTGTGCGAATTCTGGATGTGCAGGCGGGAAAAGTGACGCACGAAACCTGCATCGAAAACTGGACCGTTCTGAAGGCCGCAAGCTGAGTTGAATCTGGAGCTGATCCTTCAAACCTTCGACGTCAATATCGATAGCACTCTTAAGATTTACGGATGGCTCCCTTCGAGTGAGCCATCTGGCTCCTCCGACCGATGCTGTCACGAGCGCCAATCCAGAGAATGTCTTCATCGCCTACGGGCTGTTCGACATCTTTTGGAGTTCATCGTGAAGAAACGCATTGTCTGTGGCGCCGCCGCCATCCTGCTCACCAGTCTTTCGGGCGCCATGTTCTCAGCCGCGGCCTCGCACACTCGCGAGAGTGCGCTCGACGGGACACAGCCTTCGGTTACGAAGACCGTGGATCCGGTGCTGGTCGATCGCGGTCGGTATCTGGTTCGCACTGCGGGTTGTAACGACTGTCACACGCCGGGGTACGCGACGAGTGCTGGTGCTGTCGAAGAGAGCCGTTGGCTCACGGGCGATGCGCTCGGCTGGCAAGGCGCCTGGGGCACGACCTATCCGATCAATCTGCGTCTTTTCATGCAATCAATCACGGCTGATCAGTGGCTGAGCGTTGCACGTCAGCCTGCACGTCCTCCGATGCCTTGGTTCGCGTTACGCGACATGACGGATGCGGACCTGCTCGCTCTCTATCACTACGTACGCTCGCTCGGACCTGCAGGTGAGCATGCGCCTGCATACGTGCCGCCTGGCCAGCCCTCGGCGACGCCAGTCATCCGCTTTCCCGGTTGAAGAGAGAATCACATGAAGCATTTATCGTTCGGGATTCTCGCTTTTCTGGCCATCGCCTCCGCAGCGCATGCCGACTCAAGCCTGACGAATGGCGCTGTCGTGCGGATCAGCTCGCATTCGATCGAAGAGGGATGGCACGCCGGCCGCCTGCATCGGGATACGCAAAATTGCTGGATGGTGAAGCTGGATACACCCACCAAGGACCACTACACCATGCTTTCCCTGCTGGTCGTCGATCAGCTGCAGCTCGCGGCCGGAAGCGCCTGGAACTCGGTGAGCGTGAAACCTGTACTGCAGGCCTCACCTGCAGTCTGCCGCGAATACGGCGCCGACTAATCTTTTCTTCTTGATCTTCCTTGACGGCACGGCAACTTCAGGCCGTGCCGCTCTTCATTTGCGAGCGAGAAACCATGCACTCAGCGTACGTCCGGGCACTCTTTGTTCTCATGATCAGCGTCGCCACGATCGGGCACGCGAGTGCGGATGCCGCACTTGGGGGCAAGGAACGCAAACCGCATGAGCTCACCATTCTCACGACGACGCCACTGACCGCAGCAAGTCAGCAGGCTCTGATCGTCAAGCTGAACCAGATCCGTGGGGCACTTCGTGCAACCCCAGCGCTGGCCAACCTGCGCGGCTATGACTGGGAAACCTACGCGAGCATCAAGACGGGAACCGATGCGGCGTCACCGGTGGTCGGCGTCGTCGGCTACATCGCCTTTGCTTACTTCAAAAATCCCAAAACCGGTGCTCTCGAACCGTCCGTCGAAGGCCCCGGACTGAAGATTCATCTCAACGATCCTGAGGTGCTGCTGCCGGATGGGTTGTACAACGTCGATCAAGACGCCCGCTTTGCTCTCGAACCTAAGCAGATTGGCGAAATCGATGGCTTTCCTGTCTATGAAGGTCAGTTCGTCGTCATGAGCAAGCGTGGTCAGCCGTTGTTCGTACCGATATCGCAGGAAACGTATCTCAACAGGCTCATTGCGACTGCACGCAAGGACGTCGCCGACATCAACAAGCAGTTTCGGAGCGTTCCGGAAGACCCACGCGTCCAGCAGGGAGAAATCGATTCGCGTCTGGCCGCAATCAAGCAGTCACGCGCCGACAACGAACAGCGTTGGGCTCAGATGAGTCGTTGGCCCGATCGCGTCGTCGCTGAGCGCGCCAAGTACGATGCCAAAGAAAGGCAATGGATTGCCGAAGTCGACGACCTTCGCACAAGCACGCCGCGGCAACGCTTTACACGCAAGTTCGATCAGCGTCTCGCCAGTCTGGAACAGGAGCTTGCTGCCCTCACGGCAGAACAGAAAGCCTCTAATGCGTATCAACCTCGCAATCCGAATGGCAGTCGAGCATCCGGACTTGCACAGCTCGGCTCCGAGGATGGCACCCGCATCGTGACCCTCAATCCTCAACTCTTCGATAAGAACAAGGGACGAGCGGCGATCCAGTTACTCGTGATTGGCACCACGCGATATTTCCCCGCCGTCTACGATGAGGTACAACACCAGCTGGACAAAACCACATTGCTCGGCCTCATTGACTGAACAACTCTATGCACGATTCCCGTTCGCTGCTTTCGCGTCGGTTCTTCGTCGAATGTCTGGGAGGCCTGGCCGCGTTGTCCGCTGCATTCAGTGCAGCAGGCAGCGAGCCCTCAGCGGGTGAGCGCACTCTGCAGTTCTGGTTTGTGCGCCATGCGGAAAGCGAGATCAACGTGGACACCGTGGCGCATGCGCAGACCGACGACGGAGTGACTTATCCCCTCACACGAACGGGAATGCAGCAAGCGACGACCCTGGCCGAAGCCCTCGCCTCGACACCCATTACAACCATCTATTCCAGCACTCGGCTTCGGGCCATCCAGACAGCGGACGCGATTGCGTTTCGCCACGGATTGAACGTCAACCTTGCGCCCGAAGCCATCGAAATCGATCTCGGAATTCCCATCGACGCTCCACGAGGTCGCGAGTTGTATCGCGACCTGGTTCGCAAGTGGATCGTTGACCGCGACACGAACGCGCATATCGGAGAAGGTGAAACATTCGTCGACGCGCAACGCCGCTTCCTTCCCTTCGTACGCGAGTTGATGAATCGGCATGCCGACGACACCGGCGTGGTACTCATCATGTCCCACGGGGCTACGCTGAGTGTGCTCGTCCCGGTATTGGCGACGAACGTTCCCGCTGACTTCGCGCTCAGCCATCCGCTCCTGAACACCTCGGTCATCAAGACTGAGCTGAGCGACGGCAAGCTCTCCTGCATTGAATGGGCTGGTATTCCAGAATCTGAATTCAAAAGCCCAGCCGCACTCGCTCAGCAGATACCGAGCCACTGATCCAACCAACTCTTCCTGTTTTGGATGGTATCTCTCGCTTCAGTGCCATCAGTTGCGCACTGCGTGTACGCTCCGCACAAGAATATTGAGAGGCGGGGAATGGAATGCGGAAGCTCTTCTGGATAGCGGTCGCGCTGCTGGGCGGATTCGCGGTGAGCGGGATCGCCCTGCATCGCGGTGAGACCATCAATGCGATGTGGATCGTGGTCGCTGCGATCTGCGTGTATTCCCTCGGCTACCGCTTCTACAGCGCATGGCTCACGGCAAAGGTGTTGTGTGTCGATGAGACCCGACCCACGCCTGCCGTGCGACTCAACAATGGCCGCGACTTCGTGCCCACGCATCGATGGATCGTGTTCGGTCATCACTTCGCGGCCATCGCAGGTCCCGGGCCTCTGATCGGTCCTACGCTGGCGGCTCAGTTCGGATTCCTCCCCGGCACCTTGTGGATCCTTGTCGGCGGGGTCGTTGGCGGATGCGTGCAGGACATGACTATTCTGTTTCTGTCGACGCGTCGCAACGGTCGAAGCCTCGGACAGATGGCACGCGACGAGCTCGGGCCAGTCGGTGGTTACGCCGCGATTCTGGGAACGCTCGTGATCATGGTGATCCTGATTGCCGTGCTGGGACTCGTGGTCGTCAACGCGATGAAGCACAGCCCCTGGGCCACCTCGACCGTGTTCGCGACTATTCCTGTCGCCGTTCTGATCGGCCTGTACTTGCGGAATATCCGACCGGGCCGCGTGCTCGAAGCTTCACTGATCGGAGTGTCGTTGTTGCTCGCTGCCGTGGTTGGAGGCGGCGTGTTGAATGAACACGAGACGCTGCGCACCTGGTTCGACATGGACGGTAAACCGCTCGCCGGTTTCGTGATCGTCTATGGCTTCATCGCTGCCGTACTTCCTGTGTGGCTGCTGTTGGCACCTCGAGACTATCTGTCGACGTTCCTGAAGCTTGGGACGGTGATGCTGCTTGCCATCGCGGTAGTGGTGATGAGCCCGGAGATCAAGATGCCGGCGGTGACGCAATTCATCGATGGCAGTGGACCTATTTTCGGTGGCGCGCTGTTCCCGTTCGTATTCATCACCATCGCTTGCGGCGCGATTTCTGGATTCCACGCATTGGTCTCGAGCGGCACAACGCCAAAGCTGATCGGCAATGAACGTGACGTGCGACTGATCGGCTACGGCGGAATGATGCTCGAATCAGGCGTTGCTCTCATGGCGATGATCGCGGCCACCTTGCTTGACCCAGGCGTTTATTTTGCGATCAACAGCGGACCCGGCGTCGTGGGCAAAACGGCCGAAGCGGCGGTGAGCACGATCTCCGCCTGGGGATTCCCCGTTAGCGTCGACCAGATGCAGTCGCTCGCGAACGAGATGGGCGAATCAACCCTGTTCGCGCGAACAGGCGGGGCACCTTCACTTGCTGTGGGGATGGCGAGCATTTTTTCTTCCGCATTCGGCCAGAAGCTGCTCGCACTTTGGTATCACTTCGCAATCATGTTCGAAGCGGTGTTCATTCTGACAACGCTCGATGCGGGTACTCGCGTTGGACGCTTCATGCTTCAGGATTTCTTCGGACACTTCTCCAAACGCTGGGGTGAAACTTCGTGGTATCCCTCTGTGATTCTCTCGAGTGCGCTCGTGGTCGCAGGATGGGGATACTTTCTTTACATCGGCGTGGTCGATCCGAACGGCGGCATCAATATTCTGTGGCCGTTGTTCGGCATCGCGAACCAGCTGCTCGCGGGTATCGCACTCAGCGTCGCGACGGGCATTCTGATCAAGCAGGGTCGGATCAGGTATGCGTGGGTCACAGGCGTGCCTCTGCTCTGGCTCACGATCGTTACGACCACTGCGACCTGGCAGAAGCTCACCTCAGGGGATCCCAGGATTGGATTTCTGGCTGCCGCAGACCAACTCGCGGAAAAACTCGCGTCCGGCGCGCTGCCTGCTGAGCAGATGGCAGTGGCGCCGCAGCTGATCTTCAATCAGAGATTGGACGCCGTACTCGTATTGCTGCTCGCAGGCCTACTTTGGGTTGTCATCATCGACATGCTGCGCGTCGCCAGCCGTGTCGTGCGCGGATTGCCGGTGTTGCCCAACTCCGAAGCTCCTCAAGGAATGGAGCAACACGCATGAACGCGCGCTTGAGACACTGGTGGGAACTGCTGCGCACACTCGCGACGGACGACGCATACGAGCGCTATGTGGAACATCATCGAGCAGCGCACTTCGATTCCCCGATACTCGATCGTCGCGCGTTCTATCTGCAGCAACAGCAGCGTAAATGGACGGGCATTCAGCGCTGCTGTTGATCCGACCTTTAAACCACGATTCCTTGCTTCACGACAGGCAAGGTTCGCAGTCGCTTGCGAGTGGCTGCATAGATCGCATTGCAAAGAGCGGGTGCGACTAGCGCCACAACAGGCTCGCCCATGCCGCCGGGCTTCTCAGAGCTTTCGAGCAGATACACCTCGATCGCAGGCACTTCATTGATGCGCATCATTCGATAGTCGTTGAAGTTCTGTTCGCGCACCTGACCATTCACGATGTTGACGTCGTCATACAGCGCCGCAGTCAGGCCGAAAATGATGCTCCCTTCCGCCTGCGCACGAACGATGTCGGGGTTGACCATCTGACCACAATCTATGACGCACACCACGCGATGAATCTTGAGCTTGTCGCCCTCCATCGAAACTTCCATGACTTGCGCGAGATAGGTGTCGTAGCCCGACATCGTCGCGATGCCCTGAAAGTGACCCTGCGCAATCCTGCCCCACTGAGCCTTGCGAGCTGCCGCTTCCAGCACCGCACGCCAGCGAGGCTGCTTCTTGAGTAAGTCGTAGCGGAATTGGTAAGGATCTTTCCCCGCTGCATACGCAACCTCGTCCATGAAGCTTTCGACAGTGAAGCAGTTGAGCGCATGACTGACCGAGCGCCAATAGCCCACATCGATCCCGATTTCATGCTGAACGTAATCGATGCCCACGTTGGCTGCGTCATACGGATAGTTGTGGGCTGCTTCGACTGCGAACGGATCGACGATGTCCTTCACCACAGCAGGCGCCCAGCGTGAGGTGATCGACGGAGCAACTAAATGCAGCTTGAATGCCGAAAGATTTCCTTGAGCATCGAAAGCTGCAGAGCAGCTATTGCGCGCGGGGGGCCGATACTTGTCGTGAGTCGTGTCGTCTTCGCGTGTCCAGAGCAGCTTGACGGGTTTGCCGGCAGCTTTCGCGCACTCCACAGCCGCCGGAACGAAGTCCACTTCAAGACGCCGTCCAAAACCTCCACCGAGAAAGGTCGTGTGAACGATTACCTTCTCCAGCGGTAACCCTGCAGCCTGCGCACCCGCGTTCTGCGTCATCTGCTGCACCTGAGTCGGCGCGTAGATGTGGCAGTTGCCATCCGTCAGATCGACCGTGCAGTTCTGTGGCTCGAGTGTGGCGTGCGCAAGCATCGGCAGTTCGTACACCGCATCGACGCGCTTCGCCGAACTCTTGAGCGCCGCATCGACATCCCCTTCCTTACGCACAGACTTTCCCGTCGCACTCGAGGCTTGCTTGAGTCCAGCGTAGATCGCGGCATTACTGAGCTTCGCATTTGGACCCGGATTCCACTTGATCGCGATTGCATCGCGCGCTTGCCTGGCTTGCCACCAGGAGTCTGCAATCACGGCGACACCTGAAGAGGTTTGCAGAACATTGCGCACGCCCGGCATGCCTTTGGCCTTCTCTGCATCAAAGCTTTGAACTGAACCACCCAGCGTTGGGGATTGCGCGAGTGCGGCGTACAGCATCCCGGGCAATCGCACATCGATTCCGAACTGTGCACTGCCATCGGTTTTCGATGGCGTATCGAATCGCTTCTGCGCCTTGCCGATGAACTGATATTTGTCCGGCGTTTTCGGCTGAATGTTCGTGGGCTTCGGCAGCGCTGCTGCTTCTTCCACCAGATCACCGAACGGTGTGCGACGGTTCGTGAAGATCACATAGCCGTCCTGAATCGTGCAGCGTGACGCGGGAACACTCCATCGATTCGCCGCCACACTGACGAGACGCTCGCGAGCTTCGGCACCCGCGAGACGCAGCTTGTCCCATGCGTCGCGGACGCTGGTGCTACCACCGGTAACCTGCGCGCCCAGCAGACTGTTCACGTAGGCAGCACCCGCAGGCGCGAACTCGACTTTGATGCTATCCGGTGAAAGTCCGAGTTCTTCTGCAATCAAAGTCGGAAGCGCTGTGAAAACGCCCTGACCCATTTCCGATCGATCGCATAGGAAGGTCACCGAACCGTCTGTGCCAATACGAAGCCATGCGTTGGCCTCTACGATCTTGACCGGTCCCGCCGCCTTGCCGGCGTTCTCGGGTTTGCCACATCCCGGCAGATACATTGCGATGACGAGACCGCCTGCTCCCATCGCTGACGACTTCAGGAAAGTCCGTCGAGAAAAGCTGGATGAACTTTGTTCTGTGGACGTTTCAGAACCTGATGCGTGTTCGTGCTCGAGCGACATGATCAGCCCTCCTTGCTCGAGAGCTCAGCGGCTCGGTGGATCGCTTTGCGAATGCGCACGTACGTGCCACAACGGCAGATGTTGCCGGACATCGCTGTATCGATATCGGCATCGCTCGGCGCAGGCGTTTTAGCAAGCAGCGCTGCCGCCGACATGATCTGACCTGATTGACAGTACCCGCATTGCGGGACGTCGAGCTCTATCCATGCCTTCTGCAGCGGATGGCTCCGGTCGGTCGACAGACCTTCGATCGTGGTGATCGCCTTTCCTGCCACCGCGCTGGCTGGAGTAACGCAAGAGCGTGTTGCCGCGCCGTCTATATGGACGGTGCAGGCGCCGCACAACGCCATGCCACAACCGTATTTCGTTCCGGTCATTCCCAAGGTGTCGCGCAACACCCAAAGCAAGGGCGTGTCGTCGGCCACATCCACATCGTGCGGCTGGCCATTGATCGTGAGTTTGATCATGAAATCCCCCGGTCGTGATGCGTCGAAAGCGCACTGATTCGAATTTGTCGGCGGACTATACCCTCGCCTCCGCTCGCCTCAGCCCAGTGGGAAGTACGGATCTGGAAGTGTTCTCAAGGGGAGGATTAGGTCGGTTGCAGCATCTACCGCATCGCGTTGTCAGGACGTCAGAACCTTGCTTTTTACGCATAAAATGTTATCTTGCATTGCAAAATACGGAAGCAAAAAGGAGGTTGAGAACATGTTTACACTTACTGTCGTGTTCCTGGCCGTGACGTTAGCGCTCATGCTGATGATCACGATCGACAGCAACACCTGATCGACGATACCCGCGAGAACCTGCCGCACGGCTGGTTCTTGCGGGAGCGGCAACACAAACGAACAACTCTTCGCCGCTCGCTGCTCTCTCACCGTTGTCGGCATCGTCCGACAGATCGTCGAGATGTTTGACACCCCTCGGCCCGCTGTGTATTTACCCGTGACGATTCCAGTGTCGGACGTCGAGGTAGAGGAGTTTCGTCATGGCCTTGTGGAAAGATCAGTACGGTCGAGAGCAGAGCGGACCAGAACCCGCTGCCGGCAAAGAGCCTGAGAAGGCACCCGTCACCAACATCACACCGGCCGAACCTGCGCGAGCTCCGCAGCCGCGTGCCGACGCGAACGCAAACGCAAACGCCAAAGAATCGATCATCGCCGCAGGCCTCACGATCGAAGGCAAGATCGAAGGCACTGGCCATGTACGTATCGCTGGCAGTTTCAAAGGCGACATTAACGTGCAGGGCAACCTGACGATTGAATCAGGAGCGCATCTCACAGGCGGTGTTCGAGCTCAGACAGTGGTCATCGGCGGCGAGCTCGAAGGCAACATCGATGCAGCTTCGAAAGTCGAGCTGCTGCAAACGGGTGTGCTCAATGGCGATCTGAAGGCGGGCTCACTGACGGTAGCTGCCGGCTCGCGCATGCGCGGTCGCGCCGAATTCGGTTGGGATGAAAAAGCGAAGAGCTGAGACGCTCTAGCCTGAAGACCCGCCGATGAACAGCCGCGTTGCGGCACCCGGAAAAACCAGGATCTGTCCGCACTGCAAGGCGACGATCCTGGAAAGCGCCAGCATCTGCCCGGGCTGCCACCATCACCTGCGTTTCGATCCGAAGGCGATCGTCGATCGCCGCGCGCAACCCACCTTCTCCGCCCTAATGGTCGAAGGTTCGTTTCGAAATCCCGATGCTGCGGCATCCTGGGAATATTCCGTGGTGGTTTCGATCCGCAATGAGCGCGGCGAAGAGATCGCGCGAAAAGTCATCGGCGTGGGCGCGATGTCGCCGACTGAAGCACGGACGGTCACACTGTCTGTCGATGTGTTCACTCCGCTGAAGTAACTGATCCGCTGATCGTCTGAATTCGGGTTGATGATCGATGTCCGCGGCGCACGCCGTCGCGAGACTTCTATAATCCGCGGCCCAGCATCAGGGAGTACCCACAATGAAAATCTCAATGTATGAAGCATCGATTCCCGTATTCATCCACACGCTCGGAAATCTGAAGAACATTCTTCAGAAAGGCGTGCAGTACGCCGAGACTCGTAAGTTCGATCCGAACGTTCTGGCGAGTGCGCGGCTGTTTCCTGACATGTTGCCTTTGACGCGTCAGATTCAGATTGCCTCCGATTCCGCCAAGGGTGCCGCCTCGCGTCTGTCAGCCACCGATGCACCTAAATTCGAAGACAACGAAACGACGATTCCGGAACTGTTGGTCCGCATCGAGAAGACGTTGGATTATCTGAAGGGCTTCCGCCCCGAACAGTTCGAGGGTTCGGAAGATCGCAGCATTACGATCAAGACTTCACGGAAGGAATTCACCTTCCCTGGTCTGGTGTATTTGCGTCATTGGGCTCTGCCCAACTTTTTCTTCCATGTGACGACGACGTACAACCTGTTGCGTGAGTCGGGCGTGGAAATTGGAAAGGCCGACTTCCTCGGAAATGTCGAAGCCGTTTGATCGGATCGAATCTCCGCCGCCCTGAGCGCAGGCGGCGGAGAGTTCAGTGAATCGATTCCTGCGGCGGCTCACTGGTCATTGGCAGCCTTCCGTTCAGCACTTGCAAAATCTGTACGAGCGCATCGACCTTCTGCTCCGGCGAAGGCATGGAGAGTACGATCCGCAGGCCTTCCTGCATCAAGGTTTCGCCACTTTCGCCAGCGTTGTTCCGCGCTAACGCAAGCGCTGCAAGCCCTGCACACTTCATTGACCCTGAAGCGACGGCCTCGAATGCAGTCGCTGCCGATTCAACGGTCGAAAGCGTGTCGCTCCGACTGGCATTCGGCTGGCGCGAGATCATTGCGACCGCTCCAAGCCATGCCGCCGCTTGATCTGAGGCGACACCCTTTTCATCGACTGCTTGCGCCAACGCACGGGCTGACGACGAAGTCGTTTGGCTTGCGACTAAATCGCGAATCAGCACACCGCGCCTGAAAGTATCTTCGAGCTGACTCGCGACTTTCATGGCCGCGTCGAGTTCGCCCTGCATGGCTCGCGTCCGAGCAATCACATCCAATACCGGATCGCGCTGTTCAGGCCGTGACAGTTCAGAGACGTACGACTGCGCGCGATTCAGCGAAATTTTCGAGGCGTTCCGATCCACTGCGTCCTCGTAGTGCGCAAGATGGGCCCAGGTCAGCGCGCGCCTTGGATCGCGCGACTGCATGCGGTTTGCGGCTGCGAGTGCATCGTCCATGAGCCGCTTGGCGATATTCGATTGGTCAGCTCTGGCGGCATCCGCGCTCACGCGTGCGAGCACGATCACCAGGTCCACGTTCTCCCGGACCTGATGAGCAGCTGCGGAAGCCGTACTGAACTCTCCGAGTTCTGAGGCTGTCAGTGCAATGCGTTGATAGACGACGTCGCGTTGAGACTTAGCCGTTCGCCGCGCCAGATCATTCGCGAGATCGCGATCACCTTTGCGAGTCGCGGCGGCAGCGATCTCACCCAGGGCGAACGCCTTGTCTGACGCATCCTGGATCTGAGTTGCAAGCGTCTCGGCTTCACCGATTGCGCCCTGTTGCACAAGCTTCACGACGATCGCGTTTTCGACGTCTCCGCGACGATCTCGATCAGCAATACGCCGGGAAGTCGCCAGTGCTTCATCCTTCTGGCCTGCACGCAATTGCCATATCGCGATGGATTGCAGGGCTGCAGCTCGCGGCGCGTCGGACGTGATCAGATCCAGAGTATTTCGTGCACCGATGAAATCATCTGCTGCAAGTTGCAGGGCCACGATGTCTCTCAGCGCCCAGCCCCGGAACGTAACCTCACTGATGAACTTTGATTCCGCCAGTGCATTACGAATCGTGCGCTCGAAGCGATCTTCATCTTCGCGCAGCTGCTCTCTTCCAATCTGGGTGAGCTGATGAGTCTTTTGATATGCGTCAGTGATCTCTTCCGCCTCATTCAGCGCGATCTCGATTGTCGCGCGTCGCCAGGTTTCCGGCGCATTCGTGAGCACCGCTGATGGCTCCGCCGATAACAACGCAGCTGCGAGCATGAGCGCTTCCATGCGAAAAGCTCAGGGTGACGCGGTCGGATCCGAGCAGCTGCCGATACCGCGCGCCGCGAGTCGCGACCATGCATGTTCAGCATCATCTGCAAAACAGAACAGGTCTGCATCCGCCGGACTCACCATTCCGTGTTCGAGCATCGCATCGAAACTGAACACCGATCGCCAGTATTTTTCATCGATCAGCACGGTGGGAATCAGCGGTGCTTTCCGTGTCTGCTGAAGCGTCAGAATCTCGAACAGCTCATCTAACGTGCCGAACCCACCAGGCAATACCACGAGAGCATTCGCGCGCATGGCTAGATGCATCTTGCGCATCGCGAAGTAATGAAATCGAAAAGTCAGGTCGGGCGTCGAGTAGCCATTCGGTTCCTGCTCGTTCGGCAGCGTGATGTTGAAACCGATCGTTGGCGCACCAGCCTCGACGGCTCCGCGATTTGCGGCTTCCATGATCCCGGGCCCGCCTCCGGTCGCGATCACGTTGTCACGCATGTCGCTGTTGATGCGCAAGGCACCGCCGCGCTGGGAGGCAATGAAGCCGAACTTTCGTGCCTGTTCGTACCAGAACGTCTGGCGCCCCGGTCCGTTCTCTCTGATGCGAGCACTGCCGAACACGACAATCGTCGAGCGCACATGCCAGCGACGCAGTGCTTCTTCCGCCTTCGCGTACTCGAGCAGGAAACGTACTCCTCGCATCGAATCGCCGAGCAGGAAGTCCTGATCGAGTGCAGCGATTCGATACGAAGGCGATTTCAGCTGCGCATCGTTCGCAGCCACAGGCGGAACAGGATCGATCATGCAAATCTCACGAGTCTGAAAAGAGTAGGCAGTGTCCCTCTGCCCGCCTGTGCTCTCAAGTCTCGTGAATCATTTTTCAGACCGCTCGCAACGCAGTGGCGACTGGCAGACGAGCCGCGCGCACAGCAGGGAAAAGTCCTCCGATCAGTCCGATCACGAGCGCCCAGACCAGGCCGAGCACAACAAGCGGCAGCGTGACGCTGAGCTCGAAGACCAGATGACCATTGCCTCCGCCGCCTGTGCTCGCAACAAAGCCATCGAAAAACAGCCAGGCCACGCAGCACCCGATCAGCCCGCCGACAAGTGCCAGCAACATCGCCTCCGCGAGTACCGAGATCACCATCGCGGTTGCGCCGAAGCCCAGTGCACGCAAGGTTGCGATCTCACGCACGCGTTCGCTCACCGCCGAGTACAACGTGTTCAGCGCGCCGAAAATCGCACCGACGGCCATGATGCCGCCGACCACATACGCAATGATCGAGATGACCTTGCCGATGGTCTTCGATCGTTCCTGCAAGTAAGCCGCCTCCGTGGACACATCGACCGCGAGTGCCGGATTGGAGCTGAGTGAGTCTTTGAATTTCGTGAATGCCGACGGTGAATCGAGCAGCGCTGTGACGATCTGATATCCGCCTCGATGATCGGCGGAGTTCACCGTCTCCGCATCTGCCATCACTTCGGATTCGTGGGCATCGCCACCGCTCGAATAAGTACCCACGACCGTCCAGGTCACACCGCGCGCCACGAATTTGCTTCCGAGATCCAGGCCAGCAAACTCCTTCTGAGCGGATTTGCCTACGATGATCTCGAACACCGCGGGATTGAACATTCGTCCCTCGATGATCTTGAGCTCGGGACGAACCGCCGCGATCATCGGACCGACACCCCGCAGAACGATGTGAACTTCAGCCGCATCTTCCTTCTTGTGCGCGACGACCATACGCAACGTTTCCGCAGACACGATCGGCTTACCCTCGGGCGTGCGCTTCACGCCGGGCGCATCCGTCGCAAGTCGAACAGCATCCATCGAAAGCGCGCTCGCCACTTCTGAGATTGAACCATTCCGCAATACCACGGCACGATCTGTCCGGCCTGTGTTCTGCAGCGTACGAATCATGCCGCTGGACATGGCAAGGACGGAGACCAAAACCGCGACGACCCCTGCGATGCCGATAACGATGACCAGCGAGGTTGCGAATCGCTGCGGCAAACTGCGCAGGTTCATTGCGGTCACGGAGGCGACCTGTCGAAGTGTTTTCATGATTGTTTGTCCTGATGTGTCGCTATCGATTACCGACCGGCCAGCGCATCGACGATGTTGAGCTGGCGAGCACGCCAGGCCGGAGGCAGACCACTGAGCAGCGCCATCAAAACCGCGAGAACTGCGCCCATGCCTACGACCAGAAGCGGCATCTTGAAATCGCCGAAGAACATTTTCATGGCCGGGAACGCCGCGCTCGCAAGGAACAAGCCAACACCCGCCGCGAACAGACACAGCAACAGCGCTTCGATGAGGATCAGCGTCAAGACCTTGGTATCCGAGAATCCCAGTGTCTTGAGCACGGCGAGCTCGGAGGTGCGCTCACGTACCGACTGCATCATCGTGTTTGCCGTAAGGAACAGCAGCGTGAACAACACTGCGCCGACGATCGCGTTCGCGATGAAGTTGATATCGCCAAGCTGCTTCAATTGCGACTGCATCATCGCCGACTCTGTCTGAGTCCGTGTTTCAACGGATGAATTCTCGAACAGCTTGTCGATAGCAATGCTGACTCGCGCCGCCTGATGAGGATCGGCGATGCGGACGATGGCGATGTGCACCACGCCATTGCCGAAAGCAGCAGATTCATCGAAGTAGGAGTAGTTCAGATAAAACGAAGGAAAGCCGCCGCCAAATTTGGAGGCATCGAAGGTTCCTACCAGATCGAAGTACCAGGTGCTGCTGCCGCTTTTGGTGGTCCAGATCGACGTGCCGAGTGGAATCCGATCGCCAATCTTCCAGTGGTATTGCTGCGCGAGCTGCTGGCTGACCAACGCACCGGTGCGCGTACGCTGCATGGCTTCGAGATACTCAGGCTTCACTTCCATCTCGTGATAGACCTTGAACAGTTCGGAGATGTCCGTCGCGAAAGCCGGAATGGGGGTCTTAGCGGTCTGGTAGTAACCGCCGAAATAATTCCAGTGCGCGACATCGAGCACGCCAGGCACACTTTTGATTCGATTCATGTACGAGATCGGCATGCCATCGGTGGCAGTCGCCTGCACATAGAGCCGATCGATGTTGAGATCCTGAACCGCGAGCTTGAATCCCTGGTTGATTCCCTGCAGCAGACCGAACAACAAGAACGCGACAACGATCGACAGCATCGTGAAAATCGTGCGTGTCTTCTTGCGCCACAGCCCTGCCCAGATCAGCTTGAAGTACTTCATGCGACATGCCTCACGGCTTCCTGCGCGAGCTGACCTTTATCCAGATGCAATTCACGCGAGGCGTATTCCGCGGCCCGCGGATCGTGAGTCACCATGACGATGGTCTTCTTGTGAGATCGATTCAGCGCCGTCAGCAGATTCATGATCTCCACCGCACTCTCACGATCCAGATCGCCAGTAGGTTCGTCACAAACCAACAGTGTCGGATCCGCCACGATGGCGCGAGCGATGGCCACGCGTTGCTGCTGACCGCCTGATAGCTCGCTTGGCTTGTGTTTCGCACGATCCGCGAGCCCCACCAGATTCAGCGCGGTACGGACTCGTTCCTTGCGTTGCGAGCGTGAAAGATTGGTGAGCAGCAGAGGAACTTCGACATTCGCTTCCGCCGTGAGCACCGGCAGCAGGTTGTAGAACTGAAAAATGAAGCCGATATGTCGGGCACGCCAATCCGCCAGGGCACCGCGCGACAGCTTGTCGATACGATCCTGCCCCACGATCACTTCGCCGCTCGTTGGCTGATCGAGCCCTGCGATCAGATTGAGCATCGTGGTTTTGCCGGAGCCCGAGGGCCCCATCAGAGCCAGGAATTCGCCCGCTTCGATTTCCAGATCGACTCCGTGCAGCACTTCGACTTTTTGCTTGCCGCGCAGATAGGTCTTCGTGACGTTGCGCAGATTGACGAGTGAAGTCATACGGGTCCCCTGATCTGATGTTGTGACAACAGTCTAGGCCGAACGCTGTCACGTGGTCAGCATGGGGCCGGCGAATGGCGGAGTTGCGCCGGTCAACCTCATTCGCCGTCAGGTGGAGGTGAGCACGAATCAAAATCGAGGCTATGCGGGAACAGGCTGGGGCTGAAGTCGGGCTTCTCTGATTGGTAGATTGATTGCGGCCGCCATCAGCGCCAACAAAATGTCTGCGTACCAGATCCATTCGTAGCTTCCCGTGCGCGCCAATGCGACCCCGCCCAGCCAGGCGCCGAGAAATCCACCCACTTGATGCGACACCAGCGTCAGACCAAAAAGCGTCGCGATATAGCGTGTCCCGAAGAGCTTGCCGACCAGACCCGCCGTGGGCGGAACTGTTGCGAGCCAGGTGAAGCCGAGCGCACCTGCGAACAGATAGACGTTCAATGCGGTCTTGGGCATGACCATGTAGATCGCGACGATCACAGCGCGGCTCGCATAGATGAATGCCAGCAAATACTTCATTCGATATCGCTGCCCCAGCCAGCCTGCCAACAGACTGCCAGCGACGTTGAACAGTCCGATCAGCGAAAGCGAGAACGCCGCTACCTGACCGCTGAGTCCGCATAGTTGCAACTCGCTGGGCAGATGCGTCACGAGAAAAGCGATATGAAAACCACAGGTGAAAAAACCCGCGTGCAGATACAGGTAACTGGGATTGGCCATTGCATCTCGCAGCTGTGTGCTGAGCGTGGGATGCGGCACGATGGCGGCGCTTGAACTTTCGGCTGCTTCCGTCGGCCGCTCGCGCAACAGTAACGTGATCGGAATCGTGAGCAGCGCTGCGGCAGCGGTAAAGAACATCGCGCTCACCCAGCCAGAGGCGGCGATGAAGAACTGCACCAGTGGCGCGAAGACGAACTGGCCGATGGACCCGCCCGCATTGATGAAGCCCGCCGCAAACGAGCGCTTCTCGGGTGGCAAGCGTTGCGCGGCGATGCCGATCAGTATGGAAAAGCTGCCTGCAGCCGCGCCGCCCGCACTCAGGATGCCCATCGTGAACAGCAACCCACCGCTAGAGGACACCAGCGGCGTGAGCGCCGCGCCGGCTGAGAGCATGATCGCGCCGAGAATGATGATGCGAATGGCGCCGAACTTGTCTGCAAGCGCGCCGAAGATCGGTTGCGCCAGTCCAAACACGAACTGACCGATCGCGAGCGCGAGACTGAAGGCAACAATCGATACGCCCGTGGACTTCGTGATCGGCAGCAGGAACAGGCCGGAAGTTTGCCGTGCACCCATGGTGATCATGAGGATCGCCGCCGCTGCGACACTCAGGGTCACGATCTGGCGCTTGGTCATGGCAAGGTGGGTCATAGCGGGTTACCTGATGAGTTCCGCGTGAGCATGCGGCCCCACGCAGAGACTGTGCATGCACAGTCTTGCTACAAGCCATGAAGTACAGCCAGACTCCAGCGAACCTCATGGATGGACGACTCGATTGAGTCAAGTTGCTCCCCTGACGGATCTTTGGCCCGCTGCCGCACGTCTGAACACCCGCGGGCAAATCGCAGGTTGAAAGCGTAAGGTCCGCGACCGACCGGCGTCACACAGTCAACACTGCGCGAAGGAGAAAGCGATGAGTCACCTGAATGGCTTCTGGGGACTGCTGGTCCTGATTGCGGACGTATGGGCCATCGTGAATGTGTTTCAGAGCAGTGGCACGACGGGCAACAAAGTGTTGTGGACCGTGCTCATCATTGTTCTGCCCGTGCTCGGCTTTCTGATCTGGCTGCTGGCAGGCCCTAAAACAGCGCGATGAACAATTAGTGGGATGTAACAGCTGCTTGTGAAACCGCAGCCGTTAAGAGCGACGACTCGGACGTCCTGTCACGAGCGTCTTTGCTCAGGTCAAAAGGCGTGACTTTTGCTCCTCGCTCGCCACCTGCGGCGGCGGGCACATCCATGTGCCGAATACGCGGCCCGCTACACAACACGTTGTTATAGGCCACTAACGGGTGGCAGCAACGACGCGAGCGGCCAACGCGCCGAGCTTGCGCCGCAGCGCTCTGGGTTTGACGATCTCTGCGTCGTCGCCGAGCTGGAATAAAACGCGCAGCGCCATGTCCTCTCGATCGAACTCCAGGGTGACCGACTTGGGGCCTGCTTTCTCGTCCATGCCGTCCAGTTTCGATTTGAACCAGCAGCCATAGGTCGTCAACAAGTGCTTGCGACCGCGCGCGCTGATCATCAATTCGACCGAGTAATTGTGAGGCGGATTCTTTTCGAACCGCTCACACCAGCCGTGCCAGAACTTGTGCAGATCGAATTGCGCATCACGTACGAACGTACGGCTCGTTTCCCGAACCGACTGCATTCGTGAGAGGCGATAGACGCGCATTTCCGCCTTCGCTTCGCCGGCCTTGGTCCTCGTGCCGATCAGATACCAGGTATCCACTTTGACCACGAGCGCATACGGCTGTACTTCGTATTCAGCGAGGGTGGTATCGCCGCGCTGGTACACGATTTCGATGCATTGGTTGTTCCAGACACAAGCGCGCAACTGATCCAGGAAAGGCGATGCAACGGATGCACGGAACCAGGCTTTCGTATCGAACAGCATTCTGCCGCGAGCATGTTGTGCTCGTAGCTGATGCATCGAGGGAACAGCCGCCGCCAACTTATCCAAGGCGGTTCGCGACGGTGCTGCGAGTTGGCTGGTGCCGATCGATGCGGGACTCGCGATCAGCGCGAGTGCTTCCGCTTCGCCGGAGGACAGCCCGGTGAGATCGGAGCTGTAGCCTTCCATCAGGCGAATACCGCCGCCTCTGCCGGGCTCGCTGTAGACCGGCACACCCATGGCCGACAAGGCATCGATGTCACGAAATATCGTGCGCATCGATACTTCAAGGCGGCTCGCTAATTCGCCGGCCGTCTGACGACCGCCGCGTTGCAGAGCCATCAACAGGGAGATCAGACGTTCCGCGCGCATGCAGTCACTCTACCGTTCTAACCATGACACAGCTTGGCATCGATCTTCGGAATAATACCGTCAACAACAAACATCCGCAGTCTGGAGGGACTCCATGAACATCACGGCGCTGGGGCATGCAGCTATCCGGGTCCGCGACCTGGATTCGAGTGAAGCGTTTTATTCCGGCGTGCTGGGCATGCCGGTCGTGATGAGATTTCCCGAGGAGAACGAGCTCGGGTTCGGCATTGGTGAACGCAGCGTGTTCATGGTCCAGGCTGTCGGCAAAGATGCGCCAGCGCCTGATGCGAGAACGCTGGGTGTTCATCACATGGCCTTTATCGTCGGCAACAACCCCGCGACGCTGAACGATGCGGCGCGCCAATTGGATCGCCATGGCGTGAACTACCACCATGTCGCCCACGATGAATTCGAATCGCTGTTCTGCCGCGATCCGGACGGTCATCTGATCGAGCTGTATTACTGGCCGTCCTGGTAGCAGCAGGAAGAGATCGGTGATCCAAGCAGTCTGATTCGCTGCGCTCGGATATGCTGCGGGCTGCTCATCCGCAGCTATCGGCGACGCAGTCCATGAAGGATCTCAAGCAGTACATCCGGGATGTGCCGGACTTCCCGAGCGCAGGCGTTATCTTTCGTGATATCGCACCCTTGCTGCGCGATCACTTCGCCGAAGCCATCGATGCACTCAGCTCCATGCTGCGAGAGCAATCGTGGTCCTCGATCGATGCGGTTGCAGGCGTGGAGTCGCGTGGATTCATCCTCGCTGCGGCTCTTGCCGAACGTTATCGCAAGGGATTCGTCCCGATTCGCAAGAAAGGCAAGTTGCCGCCGCCGGTCCTGCACCGCACGTACGAACTTGAATACGGCAGTGGCACGCTGGAAATTCAACCCGGTTCGGGACGGCTGCTGATCGTGGACGACGTGCTCGCGACCGGTGGCACATTGCGAGCCTCGGCCGAGCTCGCAAGCGATGCGGGCTACCTGGTCAGCGGATTCGTCGTGCTCATCGATCTGCGGCTGGCGACTGAATTCCGTTGGCGTGATCTGCCCGCACTTTCCGTTTTGACCTACTGAGCCTGAGAAGGCGTCACGACAACGCCATCTCACCCATAGGTTGCGCATGCTTCACGCGCAAGCTCTCGTTCCACTCCAGCGCGAAATCGCGCTTGATGCGCGAATTGATGAGCGCCACAACACTCATGGAAATCAGGGCACCGAGACTCGCCAGCGCCATGTCTTTGTGAGCGTCCCAGACATCGCCTTGCGTACCGAGATAAGCCGCACCCAAATCTCCGCCGAAGAATTCGGCAGCGGCCCATTCGATCAGCTCGTACAGCATCGAGGTGGACATGGTGAGATCCAGCGGCAAAAAGTAACCCCAGAAGCCGCGCACACCCGCGACGCGCAGAAACATCTCGCGGATTGGATAAGCAAGCAGCAGTCCGTAGCTGAAGTGCACAACGCGATCGAAGTTATTGCGCTTCCAGCCAACCCATTCGTTGAATGTTGTCCCCGTGAGCGAGTGCCACCATGCGTCATACGGCACTTCTGCATAGGTGTAGTGCGCGCCGATCGTGTGCAGACACAGGAATACGAAAATGAGCGTGTACGAGATCCGGGACAGCGGAAACGATCGATAACTCGCGAAAAGCAGCACGATCGCGAGCCAGAGCAACGCATTCTCGAGCAGCCAGTCCTTACGATCGAACGGATCGAAAGCCAACGGCAGCCACAGCACCATCAGCAGCCCAAACAGAACAGCGACGTAACGGACGTGATTCATCGATTCGAACCTTGTTGTTGTGCGTCAGTGCGTCAGACTTTAGCAGCGTCGTCGATTTCACCTCAGCAGCAAAGTCGCAAATCTGGCCATCGGGCGAGGAACCCACGCGGCGTGCCAAACGTCTTTTTCGCGGGAGCACCTTAAAGACACCGACGAAAGTGAGGCAGAGGGTTCTCTGATAACTTTCATCCTCGGTTAAACCTAGGTACTTCCATCGGGAGCCCCGCCAATCGCTGACGGGGCTCTTTTATTTGCGTGGTCAAAAAGCTTCCACGGCGGCTTTCGAGCAGAACTCCTGTCGCGGATTAGCGAACTCACTTACATTCAGTGCATCCTCCGTTACTATTTCAGGAATGCCCACCGCAGGGTGGTCGAATAATTTCCCCTGGCCGACTCATGAAGGATGCTCTGGCATGCGAAGAGCCTTGTTCCTGCTATTGACGCTGATGGCTGCAAGCTCTGTTGCTGACACCCTCTACATATCCGATCAGTTGACCGTGCCATTGCGGCGCGGCCCGTCGAACGGGCACAAGATCATCAA
This sequence comes from Povalibacter sp., assembly GCA_045810085.1. Taxonomy (GTDB): domain Bacteria; phylum Pseudomonadota; class Gammaproteobacteria; order Steroidobacterales; family Steroidobacteraceae; genus Steroidobacter. The sequence continues at coordinate 24,424 of JBJMWN010000226.1, forward strand.
CGCCGCGTTGCCCAGCGGAACAGCACTCGAGGTCCTTAGCGAAGACAAGACCGCTGGATTCACTGAGGTCAGGACACCCAACGGTGTCGAGGGCTGGGTTCCATCGCAATATCTGACCCCGCAACCCGCCGCACGCGACCAGCTCGCCGTCGCACTCAAGCGCATTCAAACGCTGGAGACTCAGCTCAAGTCCACCAAGGAAACGTTCCAGGACACGCGCAGCGCACAGTCCCAAGCTGAGTCTCGCAACGCTGAACTCGATAAACAGACTCGTCAGCTCCAGGCGCAACTGGATGAGGTCAGGCGCGTTTCTGCCACCTCTCTGACGCAGTACGAGGAGAACAAGAAGCTCAAGACCGAGAACCAGCAGTTGCACGCGCAGGTCAACGAGTTGAGCAACACCGTCAACTCGCTTCAGCGACATTCTCAGCTGAACTGGTTGCTCGGAGGTGGCGCGCTCGTGCTGATCGGTCTCGCGATAGGAGCCTGGATCAAGGCGCGGCCGAAACGAAGCACCTGGGCTTAGTCGCTCCCGAACGCGACGTCGCTGCGCCTCTGGGTCCTATCGCGCCGCAGTTGCTCGCTGCTCACTCGGCGCTTGTGATTCCCAACGGCGCCATACCCGTCGCAGATGGTGAGCCGAACTGAAACCGGCCTTCTCCGCCACCCGTTCGATATTCAGCCGACTCTGACTCAACAATTCGCGGGCCAGCGCCACGCGCATTCGTTGCACATAGTCGAGCGGCGAACAGCCGGCATGCTCCGCAAACAATCGACAGAGATTGCGCTCGCTGGTGCAGGCAACCGATGCCAGGCGCGATGAGCTCCAGTCAGCGGACGGATTTTTCGCAACCGCATCCTGCACCCGATGGACTGAAGGGTGAATGTGATTGCGGTGCGTGAGCCAGGGTGACAGCTGCGGATCGTTGCCCGCACGACGCATGTAGACCACGAGATTACGCGCCACCGCGGAGGCGATCTGATGCCCGAGCTGTTGGGCGATCACATGCAACGCGAGGTCGATTCCGGCTGTGACACCTGCACTCGTCAGGATGCGGCCATCTTCCACGAAGATACGATTCGCGTGCACGATCGCATTCGGCTCGACACGCGCGAGTTCGTCCAGATGGTCATGATGAGTCGTGCACTCGCGCTGATTGAGGAGACCTGCAGCTGCTGCAATCACACTTCCAGCACACACGCACATGAGAGAGACCGAAGGGTCGCTCATCACGGAGCGCAACCAGCGCACGACTCGCTGAATACCAGGCCTCTCAAGATTGATGCGAGGACCGACCAATCCCGTGACCACAACCATGCTGCCTTCGGGTAACTCGGGCGGCAGAGGCGCAAGGTTGGTGACCTCAAGTCCAACACCGGTTTTCAGCTGCGCCTGCGGAGCGATGAACTCGAGTGTGTAACTATTCGGCGCCTGCTGATTCGCAGCCCGGAACGCATCCGCCGCGCCTGCGACATCGAGCAGGACCACATCCGGCAACAGCACGAAAAAAATTCGTCTCATAGCTGAACCCGCCTGCACCTGTGCGTAGTCGACCACAACAGGTCGAATTCGGACTCGACCGAAAAGCGAGTCCGCTTAGCTCAGGTTTGACCCGAGCGCCCGAAATCGCATGAGCAGCAATGTTGCCGACGCGTCAGGCGAACGACAAGCAGCCACGTGCCCAGGAGCGGTCAAAAACGGACAGGCTCAACCGTTGGTGAACTCGGTGTTGAAGCCAGCGGGAGTGGGCTCCCATTCGTCGAAGAAATCCACGACCCCGGTTTCGAGAGAGTAGTGAGCGCCGACGACCAGCAGACTGTTTTTCTGGATCATCTCTTCGATCGTTTGCGAACCGTGCCGCAGGTGCGCTGCCGAGGCCCGGATGTTGGCGCGAACGGCATGGTGAATGAGTGCCGCCGGATCTGAACGCAGATCCGTTTCCAGCAACTCTTCGACCGAAGGTCGAACCCGATCGACGATGGAACGAAGATTCGGTGAACGCATACCCGAGGGTCGTTCGAGTTCTTCTACGGTGGCCTGGATCGCGCCGCACATTGAATGACCCAGCACCACCACCAGACGCGTTCCGTATCGCTCGACCGCGAATTCGACACTGCCGATCTGTGAAGGCGCAACGATGTTGCCCGCGACACGAATCACGAACAGCTCGCCCAGTCCCTGATCGAACACGATCTCCGCAGGAACCCGCGAGTCCGAACAGCCCAGAATGATCGCGAAGGGCTGCTGCCCGGTCGCGAGTTCACGTCGACGCGAGGGGCTGGGCAGCGTTTGAGTACTCCAGTCCTCTGACACAAAGCGGCGATTACCTTCCTTGAGGCGCTCAAGTGCTTCCCGGGCTGAGATCATCGTCATTCCTCATCAATAGAAAGCGGGACTGCCGCCGGCGGCGATCGGGATGCAATACTACGTCAGATGCCGCTCGTTCTCACGATGAGCCCACGCATGCGGATCGCGTGCGGATTCGCATGTCGAGGGAGGAAATATGAAGACCTATGTGATCACGACCGGAACGATTTTCGGGCTGATTGCCATTGCACACGTGGTCCGCATTCTTGCCGAAGGAACGCGCCTGATGAAGGAACCGATGTTCCTGCTGATGACTGTACTAGCTGCAGGTTTGTGCGCGTGGGCGTGGAACCTGTTACGAACAATGCGCCGCACTGGTCCAATGAATCTGGCCCAATGAATCCCTGAAGAACAATGAGAAACATAATGTTCGACCGAACTCGCCGCCTATTCCGAATCGCATTCCTATTTCTCGCATCGCTCGCTGCGCTCTGTGTCTCGACATCCAGCACTGCCGAAAGTAGTGCGGGATTTCAGAACGTGTATGCCAGGACGGCGCTGACGCTGAACGGCAAATGGCATGTGATCGTCGATCCGTACGAAAACGGCTACTACAACTATCGTCGTGATCCGTTCGACGCCGCGCCCAATCCGACCGGCGGGTACTTCCTCGACCGCAAACCTGCGGATCGCTCCGAGCTGATCGAATACGACTTCGATTCCAGCCCCACCCTCATGGTGCCGGGCGACTGGAACTCGCAGGACGATCACCTCTACTACTACGAAGGCTCGATCTGGTATCGCCGCAAATTCGATTACGCGCCGAGCGCGCCTAAGCATCGGGTGTTCGTGCATTTCGGTGCGGCCAACTATCAGGCGGATGTGTATCTCAACGGTCGCAAACTCGGCCGGCACGTCGGCGGCT
>JBJMWN010000227.1:0-10943 GCA_045810085.1 Povalibacter sp.
GCTAGCGGTTCGTCATCGACGACCAGAGTCTTCAAGCGCATCTGCGGGCTCCGCGGGTTCGACATGAAACGGCAAGGTCACAGCAACGCGCGCTCCTCGAGGTGATCTGTTCTCGGCGTGGAGTGCGGCGCCGCTTCCGTACAGATGTTTGAGTCGGCCGCGAATGTTCGCGAGCCCGATCCCGGTTCCTTCAAAAGTCGGCGAGGGACTTCCCGGGCCGTCGTCGGAAACTGCGATCGACAATTGGTCAGCATTGCGAGCGGCATGAATGTCGATGAGTACGGGGTCTTCACTGCGATCCAATCCGTGGCGTATGGCGTTCTCAACGATGGGCTGAAGCAGCATATGCGGAACGAGCGCATCGGAGATCGACGGATCGGCGGTGATGCGTACGCGTAGCCGGTCCTCGAAGCGTATCTGTTCGATCGACAGATACAGGCGCAGAAACTGCAGTTCCCGCTCGAGCGCCACTTCCTGCGCGTTCACATCCTCCAGTGTGAGCCGCAGCAGATCACTCAGACGCTCGAGCATCGCGCTCGCCTGCCGTCCTTCATTTTGCTGTGTCAGCACCATGATCGCGCCCAATGTATTGAACAGGAAATGAGGCTGCAGCTGCATCTTCAATGCACCGAGTTGTGCTGCTGACAATCGTTGAGCAAGTTTGGATGACCGCACGCTCAGCTGCAGTGCTTCGTGTTCGCGTTCTCGTGCGGCTTGATGAGACCGGAACAGGCTTTGAAGTCCGATTACGGCCCAGTAGCGAATGATGCCGCCGTGAAAGCCATAGGCGAGCAGCAGTGAGATGGCGGAAATCAACGTGGCGGACTGTGTGGGACCCGGGAAGAACCTGAGCGCCAGCAGAACGGGTGCTTCGATTGCGGCCGACAGGACCGAAAAGATGGCGGCAAAGACGAAGTGAAGCAACACGCGCCGTAAACGATGTCCGCGTTCCAGCGGCCAGCGTCTACCGAGCCACAGCAACAGTGGTGTGAATACGGCGCAGATGTACATGGACAACATCCAGCCCGCCATAATCGGCACCCACGGAATGGTTTCGCTTCTGTACAGCCGAGTAGTGAAATCCTGCGTCGCATAGAAGAGTCCCGCGGCGGTCCACGCGAGCCAGATGAGTCCCAGTTTGCGCATCGACGAGCTCATAGGCACTGGATGATGCTTTATTTCCAGCGCGAGCTGAGGGTTGCGCTCGCCGCATTTTGACGAACTGGCCGTTTGAGGCGACGAACGTCCGTGATGCCGGCAGTCATTCGCGCTTGTATCTGCCAAGTCATGACATTCATCGCGAGTGCAAGTCCGCTCAACGGCTCGCTGTGGCTGTTTGTCAAAAAGCACTGTGCCGCTGATGTGCAGCGAGACACCCTGCGTGCCCCTGGTTTGAGGTACGGAGGTGGAACATGAATACATCGAAACATTGGTTCGCGGCGATCCCGATCGCGCTTTTCCTGGGGCAGGGTGATACGGCGCCTCGTGAACAAGACGCTGCGCTGGTTTCGTTTCCAGAAGCATATCGCTCGTGGCAGCTGGTCAAGTCCATTGTGATCGGTCCTGAGAGCGCGTTCTTTTCCAAACGCGGGGGAATTCATCACTACTACGCGAACCCTGCCGCCGTCGCTGGATATCAGACCGGAGTGTTTCCCGAGGGCGCCGTCATCGTGGATGAAGCGATGCTCGCGAAGGAAGGCGAAGGTCCTGCAAAGGGTATTCTGCTGGAGGATGAGCGCAGATTTCTCGAAGTGATGCAGAAGTACGAAGGCAAGTATCCGGAGACCGGAGGCTGGAGATTCCAGCGTTTCGAAGGTCACGATCAGGTCGGACAACTGACTGCAGATGACCAGATCAATTGTTCTGGATGTCATGAGAACGCGAAAGATCATGACCACGTCTTCAGCAGGATGAGGCCGTAGGATCGACGGCGCGTCAGCGTGGCCGAGGTGGCACTCGGACGCCGCGATGACCTTGCGACAGGTCAGATCGAAATAGCTACGCTTCGAAAGAAATGTTGAACGCACTGGAGTGCCGGGTCGGCAAACGTCCCGGCAGCTCGATCGCAAGTGCTGCGTCGGTCTGCTGGAATTTCAGCGGCTCGGCAATGCCGAGCAATCGCACACTTCACGAGCCGGTTACCGCAAGAAATGAACTCACTCGCTCATTGTGTCGAGGCGCACGTAAGATCAAGTCACTCGCGTCCATGATATTTTAAATTAGTGATGTAATATATCGAGTCTATGTGGCGAACAGCGATCAGTAAACTCGGGTTTGGCGGTTCTGGCCTGGGCAATCTCTATCAAGTGATTCCCGAAGAGCAGGCACACGCAGCGCTGCTCTCTGCGCTGGCCGCTGGATTGACGTACGTAGACACAGCGCCGCATTACGGATTCGGGCTAAGCGAAAAAAGAGCCGGCGAGGCCCTGAGTTTGCTCGATCCCAAAGAGAAGGTTGTTCTCTCAACGAAGGTTGGAAGATTGTTGGGATCTGCAGGGAGCGCCGATCTCAGTGTTCCACGCCAGGGTTTCATTTCGCCTGAGCCGTTTGAGAGTGTGTTCGACTACAGTTATGACGCAATCTTGCAGTCATTCGACGAAAGCAGCGCTCGACTTCGACGCAGGATCGATGTGCTGTATGTGCACGACATAGGACGCCGCACACATGGTGATCGTCACCCTGCGCTCTTTCGACAGTTCATCACTGAAGGGTACCGTGCGATGCGGAAGCTTCGTGACGATGGTGCAGTTGCTGCAATAGGCATTGGCGTCAATGAATGCGAGGTCTGCGAGGAAGCTTTGTCCGAGGCTGAGTTCGATGTGATATTGCTGGCCGGGCGCTACACGCTATTGGAACAAGGCGCACTGGATCGTTTTTTTCCTCTGTGTGAGAAACGTGGAGTCTCGGTGGTCATCGGGGGTCCTTACAATTCAGGAATCCTCGCGCGCGGTGTGCGTGGACAAACTGCTCCGAAGTACGACTATCAATCTGCTCCAACGCAGGTATTGCAGAAGGTGGCAGCCATTGAAGAAGTATGTGACCGTCACGCAGTGCCGCTTGCTGCGGCCGCATTGCAGTTTCCTTTGGCGCATCCCCAGGTCCTCAGTGTTGTTCCCGGTATGAGCAGTCCGCAGGAAGTGCAGCAAGCGACGAGCTGGCTTTCTCACAAGATTCCGAACGACTTCTGGACCGAGTTGCGCGACCGCGGGTTGGTGCGTTCCGATGCACCGATTCCGGTGGCCGCGTGATCATTTCTTCCGCTCATGATTTTCGGCATGTGGCTCGTCGGCGTCTGCCTCGATTTCTATTCGACTACATCGATGGCGGCGCGAACGACGAGATCACGCTGCGCAGGAACGTCGAGGACCTGGCGAGTGTCGCGCTCCGTCAACGCGTGTTGCGCGATGTGGCCCAGATCGATCTCTCAACGACGCTGTTCGGATCTCATCAGGCGCTGCCGATCGGTCTCGGCCCGATCGGGATAGGCGGAATGTGTGCTCGACGTGGCGAGCAGCAAGCAGCGCAGGCTGCCGCGAAAGCAGGTATTCCATTCACACTCTCGACTGTATCGATCTGCTCGATCGAAGAAGTCGCGAGTCGCTGCGAACGTCCGCTATGGTTTCAACTGTACGCAGTGCGAGATCATGGCTTCATCCGGGAGATGCTCGCGCGTGCAAAGCAGTTGAATGCGGCAGCACTGGTGTTCACCGTCGACATGCCTGTGCCGGGCGCTCGCTATCGCGATGCGCATTCCGGAATGTCGGGTCCGTATGGATCGATACGGCGCTTCATTCAAGCGTGCGGCAAACCGTCCTGGGCATGGGATGTCGGCATGCGCGGACGACCTCATTCGCTGGGCAATCTGGGCAATGTGCTGGGCGGTCAGAACGGCTTGAACGATTACATCGGGTGGCTCGCAGCGAATTTCGATCCTGGAATTCGCTGGGCGGATCTCGAATGGTTGCGTGCCGAATGGAATGGGCCGCTCATCATCAAAGGAATTCTCGACCCCGAAGATGCTCGTTCGGCTGCGCGACTCGGCGCCGATGGAATCGTCGTTTCCAATCATGGAGGACGCCAATTGGATGGTGTCCTTTCGTCAGCGAAGGCTTTGCCTGCGATCGCGGATGCAGTCGGAAGTGAACTCACGGTACTCGCCGACTCAGGGGTGCGCTCAGGTCTCGATGTAGTGCGGCTACTCGCATTGGGTGCTCGGGGTGTGCTGCTCGGTCGTGCCTGGGCTTTTGCACTTGGAGCAGGCGGGGCAGATCGGGTCACTCAACTGCTCGATCTTTTCGCCAGGGAAATTCGCATTGCGATGGCGCTCACTGGCGTGCGCAGCATTGCCGAAATCGATCGCTCAATTCTGGTTTGAGTTGCATGACGCGTCCAACATTGCTTGTCACTCGACATCTGCCTGATCGGGTCCTCGAACGACTGCAGGCAAACTATGAAACGACACTGAGTCGGGATGATTTACCGCTCAGTGCCGATCAACTCGCCGATGCGTTTCAAAAATATGATGCGTTGTCGCCGACCATCACTGACAGGATTCAGGCGCCGATGTTCGCGAGTTCATCTTTGAAGACGCGCATCATCGCCAACTTCGGCGCTGGCGTTGAACACATCGACATCGCATCGGCTCAACGTGCAGGCGTTGTGGTCACCAACACACCCGACGCATTGACAGAGGCAACTGCGGAGCTTGCGATTCTGCTCATGCTGATGACAGCCCGTCGAGCAGGCGAAGGTGAGCGCCTGCTGCGCGCCGGCAAGTGGACCGGGTGGACACCGACACAGTTGCTCGGCTCCGATCTGCGCGGCAAAACACTCGGCCTTGTCGGCTTTGGTCGAATCGCGAAAGAAACAGCTCGTCGTGCTCGTGCAGTGTTTGATATCAACGTAGCCTATTACTCGCGAACTCGCGCTGCACTGCCGGAAGAAGAAGCGCTGGGTGCCAGATATCACCACTCGTTACAAAGCCTGCTGGCAGAAGCGGACATCGTCTCCCTGCATTGCCCAGGCGGCTCGGCCACATACCATCTCATCGATGCGCAAGCGTTGGCACACATGAAGCCGACGTCGATCCTCATTAATACCGCGCGCGGTTCAGTCGTCGACGCGCAAGCGTTGAGTGATGCATTGAGAACAGGGCGAATCGCCGCAGCGGGACTCGATGTGTATGAGGGCGAACCGAAGGTGTCGCCGTCGCTGATGGAACTTGAGAACGCCGTGCTGCTGCCTCATCTGGGCAGCGCGACGCTGCAGGCTCGCACGGCGATGGGCATGCAGATGGCGGACAATCTCGACGCCTTCTTCGCGGGTCGTCCACCTCCCAACCGAGTGGCGTAGATCTCAAGTGACTGCGCAGATTTCAGAAGCAGCACGACGTATTGACGCAGTGCTTCAGCCTCGTCTGCAGCGATCTGAAAGCGACAAGCCATTGCTTGTCGGTCTGTGCGGAAGTCAGGGAAGTGGCAAGAGCACAGTTTGCAAAGAGTTGGCTGCAAAATGGTCTGATCAAGGCTTGAGAGTCGCGGTGCTATCGCTCGATGATCTCTATCTCACGCGAGCTGAGCGCGAGAATCTGGCGCGAGATGTACACCCGCTGCTTGCGACGCGAGGGGTTCCTGGAACTCACGATGTGTCGCTTGGGATCAGAACCTTGCAGGCGTTGAGCAAGCAGGGAAGCGTGAAACTGCCGCGCTTCGACAAGGCGACGGATGACCGCAGTCAAGAGGCAAGCTGGGATGTCGTGCAGGCGCCAGTCGATGTCATTCTGTTCGAAGGTTGGTGTGTGGGTGCTCGTCCGCAGAGTCGCGAGACGCTATCGCATCCCATCAACTCGCTGGAAGCCGCCGAAGACGCTGACGTTCGCTGGCGCAACTATGTCAATGATCGACTGGCCGGCGAGTACCAGAAATTATTCGCACTGATCGATTTCCTGGTGCTGCTTGCAGCCCCGGGTTTCGATGTCGTATTGAGATGGAGAACGCAGCAGGAGCGAGAGCTGCGCGTGCAGCGTCGAGGAAGCGCTGTGATGGAGGATGCCGCACTCGCCAGATTCGTCCAGCACTACGAGCGGCTGACTCGGCACATTCTCAGTGAGATGCCAAGGCGCGCGAATCTGGTGATCAATCTGGATGAGGACCGTCGCGTCGTTTCATGAACGCGACGGCGAGAAAGTAAAGGGTCTATGCCATTCCCAAGATGCGTTGCAGCGCCGCCTGGAAATGACGGACGAGTGCTGCCTCAGCCTGATCGGCGTCGCGACGCTTGCACGCTTCGAGGATTTCGGTGTGTTCTCGCAAGGTTCGCAAAGCAAGAGGCGTGGTGATGCGCCGATCCAGTTTGATCAGAATCAGATAGTTCTTGAGACGACGTGCCGCGGTCTCGATCAGCGGATTTCGCAGGCTTGCAACCATCTGCCCGTGCAGTCGACTCTCGAGTGCCTCGAGCTGCGGCAAGTGTTCCGGATTCAGACCCTTTGCTGTGACTTGTGCGATCAGTGCTTCATGATCCGCAAGAAGCTGGGCGATCGCTGCAGCGTCCGCCGTTTCCGCGTAGGTGCGCGCTGCCGTGCGTTCGATGATCGAGCGAAATTGATACGTGCTGCGTGCAAGCTCAAGGTCCGGCTGCAGGAACTCGATGCCCGCGCGCGGATGAATGGTGAGAACGCCTTCTGTCTCGAGAACACGAAGCGCGTCTCTCAGCGGTTGTATGGGTAAACCCAGCAGACGCACCAGATCGTTTTGCGACAGAAACGCTCCGGTTGGCACCTTTCGAGTAAACAGGCCCTCAAGAATCGCCTGATAGGCGATCTCACTCAGCCGCCGGACATCGTTATCGGCATCGTTAACGGGCGGGGGTGGACGGACTTGAACGGTCGGACTTCGTTTTGCTGGCATGTCGGAATGATATCTCAATAAACGGACTCGTCTGGGGCAGCGATCGCAGTGCAACCTTGCAGCGCCAAATAAAGCGCGCTGCTCGAAGTCAGAGCGTCCTATTGATCTATTACAAGTAACATATAAGATATCAGAAGCCGCAGCGCCAGCCTGTCAGTAGCAGTCGATCGGCGCGATGGCTGACGATAGAAGGGCACAGTCGGGGGATGGGCGCTCGCCTTTTGGTGTGCGGGCAACGTCTGAAGTGAAGCGAATGCAAATAGTCGACTTTCGAATCACCCGTTTTCAGTTCGCTCGTGATCGCGTGATCGGCGACAGTCAGGTGCGCGCCGATGATGTGCATCTGGCGACCATCGAGTTGGTCGGCGAGGGCGGTGACACCGGGCTCGGCTTCATGCAGTCGCTGTTTCATCCTTTGCCTGCGGAGAAAGAGATTGAACGAGTGTTCCGCGAGGAATGCTGGCCGTCGATCGAGGGCAGGGAAGTCGAGGCGCTGGCACACGCGGTTCGCCGTCCGCGTGGCGGCAACGTTCGCAAAATGACCTTGCCGTTCGAAGAATGCCTGCAGCATGCAGTCTGGGATCTGTTCGCAAAGTCTCTGGGGATGCCTTTGTGGAAGCTGCTGGGCGCGGAGCAGCAAAATGTGGAAGCGTACGCAAGCGGTCTGGATTTTCATCTGAGCGATTCAGATTTCGAACAGTTGTTCGCGCAAGCAGCTGCGCAAGGCTTCCGGGCATTCAAGATCAAGGTCGGTCATCCAGAGATTGAACGCGACCTTCATCGTCTCTCGCTCTTGAAGCGCGTGATTGGGCCCAAGGCCCTTGTGATGGTCGATGCGAATGAGGCATGGACTCCGAAGCAAGCCATTCGCAATCTCACTTTGATGCAACGCGCGGGGCACGAAATTTACTGGGTGGAGGATCCCATCCTCCGTGATGACTTCGCGGGCCTGAAGCTGATTCAGGATCAGTGCGGGCCGACGCTGGTCAACGCTGGCGAATATCTGGACGTCACTGGCAAGCGCAAGCTTCTCGAAGCTCGTGTGTGTGACCTGCTGAATGTGCATGGGCACGTCACCGATGTGATGCGCATTGGCTGGTTGGCAGCGGATATGGGCGCGAAGATCACGATGGGCAACACCTTTCTCGAACTGGGCGTGAATATGGCGCTGGCCTTGCCCGGCGTTGAATGGCTCGAGTATTCATTTCAGAATTTCGAACACCTGGTGGAGCAGCCCTATGAGATTCGCGATGGGCGCATCTACGGCTCGGAGCAACCCGGTCACGGACTCATGATCAGTGAGATCGCGCGGCGGGCATGGCGACGCCCTGAGGTGTTGCCGCGAAACGAGCTTGGACATGAGCCTCCGCAGCAACGATTGCAGACTGCGGCACGTTGACGCGCAAAGGCATTGAAATGAACTCCATCAGTGCGGTGTCGCTAGACAACCTGACATCGAATCCGGCGCACGTCAGCGGAACGCGGCGATGGTTGTTGCTGGGATCGCTCGCGACAGTCTTCTTCGTATTGCTCGCACTGTACTGCGCAGTGCTATCGGTACTGCTGCCCAATCAGATTCAGGCGATCGATCCTGCGAACAAGGCGCGAGATCTTGCCATCGTCTTCGCGATCACCTCGGTGTTCAGCACGTGCATCACGCCGCTTGCCGGCGCCTTGTCAGATCGCACGCGAACGCGATGGGGCAGACGCACACCGTGGATCGTGTGTGGCTCGCTGATCGGAGCGACCTCATTGTTTATCGCCTCGCAAATGCAGACGCTCTTGACGATCACATTCTTCTGGGTGCTCGCAGGAGCATCACTCAATTCGATGCAGGCAGCGCTGACGACGATTGTGGCTGATCGCTTCCCAGAGCACGAACGCGGTACGGTGAGCGGGTTTGTCGGCGCGGGCATGACAGCCGGTGGAACGATCGGCATCGTCGTCGCGGGATATCTGGCTTCCTCACTCACGTTCGCCTACGCCTTGTTTGCCGCCGCAATCGCGATCGCCTGTGTGAGCTTCGTGATTCTCAATCCTGAGCCCGCCGTTGATGGGCCACGACCTGCGCCTGTAAGCGCAGGGGCGTTCTTCAAAAGTTTCTGGGTCAGTCCGCGTAAGCATCCGGATTTCGCCTGGGCATTCTTCGGGCGTTTCTCCATCTATATGGGCTATCAGGGCATCGTCACGTACCTGCTCTACATCCTGCAGGACTACGTGGGTCTTGGGCTCGATGATGCCAATCGCATGATTGCGAAGTTGTCGACAGTGACTTTCGTAGCATTGGTATTCGCAGGATTGGGGTCGGGATTGCTTTCAGACGCGATTGGACGTCGCAAGCCTCTCGTATTCATCGCGAGCTTCATCATGGGCATCGCGCTCACAGTTCCTTTGTTCGCAGGTTCGGTTCCTGCCATGTACTGGTACGCGGCACTGATGGGCTTGGGCTATGGTGCATTCATGTCCGTCGATATGGCGTTGATGACACAGGTTCTTCCGAAGTCGCTCGATGCAGGCGATAGCGCGTCCACGGGTAAGGATCTCGGCATTCTCATGAGCGCGATTAATGTTCCGCAAATCCTGAGTCCGGTCTGGTGCGCATGGCTGCTCAACCTGTCCGGCAACAACTATCAGTGGCTCTTCATCTCGGCCATGGTGTTCGTGTACGCGGGATCCTTCTTCGTGTTGCCGATCAAATCGGTCCGGTGAGTCCTGAGCATGGCGCGACTTGCTGGTAAGAAAGTGTTGGTGACCGCTGCTGCGCAAGGTATCGGACGAGCGACGGCCGAGCTGTTCGCACGAGAAGGCGCTCGCGTGCTCGCCACAGATATCGATCTGCAGAAGCTTTCGGACGTTCAGGGGTGTGAAACGCGGCGGCTGGATGCGAGAGATGCGCGAGCGATCGAAAAACTGGCCGCGGATCTCGGCGCGATCGATGTGCTGTTCAACTGTGTGGGCTATGTTCACATGGGAAACATTCTCGAATGTGACGAGACCGCGTGGCGTAGATCAATCGATTTGAACATCACGCCGATGTTCCGCTTCATCCAGGCGTTCCTGCCCGGCATGTTGTCGGTCGGCGGCGGATCGATCGTCAACGTCGCATCCGTTGCAGCCGTCAAAGGTGTGCCGAGCCGCTTCGCTTACATGGCAACGAAGGCGGCCGTGACTGGTATTACGAAATCCGTTGCGGTGGACTTCGTTGGCCAGGGAATTCGCTGCAACGCCATTTGCCCGGGTACCGTGGAGACTCCCTCGCTCCACGAGCGCATGTCTGCGACGGGTGACTTTCATGCAGCGAGGGCGGCTTTCATCGGGCGCCAGCCGATGGGGCGGCTCGGCACTCCTGAAGAGGTCGCATCGCTCGCGTTGTACCTCGCAAGCGACGAATCGAAATTCATGACGGGGCAATTGCACTTGCTCGATGGTGGCTGGACTGCATGAATAAACGCCGAATGTGCTTTGCTGTTGATCTCAGGGACGACAAAGACATCATCGAGCGCTACAAAGAGTTGCACATGCCGGGCGGACCTCCGGCTGCTGTGACGAGATCACTGCGTGACGCCGGAATATCGGAACTCGAAATCTATCTGATCGCAAACCGCCTCTTCATGATCATGGAAGTGGACGAGCGCTACTCGGCGAACGAGAAGTCGCGAGTTGACGCACACATTCCCGAAGTTCGAACATGGAATGCGCTGATGGAGACGCTGCAGCAGGAGTTACCTTTTTCGAATCCGGATGTCGCTTCCGGAAAGTGGCGGTGCATGGAACGTATCTATAGTTTGGCCGCACAGCCCTGAGCTGTGTCTTCGTATGAGTGAGAAAGCATGAAGTTGTTGCGGTATGGCCCGGTCGGTCGTGAAAGGCCAGCTCTGCTGGATTCATCCGGCACCCTTCGAGACTTGAGTGAGGTGGTGAGGGATATCGGCGGAGAAGCACTCGCACCTGATAGCCTCCGGCGCATCGCGAGCATCGATCATTCGAATTTGCCTGCTGTAGCAGGTGGTGTACGTATCGGCCCCTGCGTGGGTA
>JBJMWN010000228.1:0-12439 GCA_045810085.1 Povalibacter sp.
TTCGTTTCCATCGAGGCTTTCAAGCTGCCTCGCAAGCCGGTGACTACGATTTCTTCGAGCGTGTCACTTTGCGCTGCTTCCTGCGCGAACGCAGGGTTGATCAGCACTGCGCCACCAACGATGGTGAAGAGTGCTTTGTACTTAAAGCGAGCGGCCTTGGGTTTGGATTTCATCAGAGTTGTCCTCCACTGCGGATTTGTCTTCATTCAGTTCGAAAATCAGGAAGTAGCCGTCCCCACGAAGGTTCAGCGAATGAGAGAAGGTCTCGTCATTTGATTCCCCCTACCTGAATTCTCTATGCACAGTTACGTTGCTGCTTTCGATCCGGTCACATCCGACGCGAATACACCAACGTGTTGCTGTGGCTTGTTTGCCACGGTCGACCCCCATGTCGTCGCCCCAACGACGCCACGCCTCGACCCGGCGCGGGATCTTGCGACCTAATGTCCATCGCTGTCCACTACTTTTTCGTCTGGTTTGCTTGTTTAGTCAACTCGATGAGTTGTCACCAGGGGGTCTAAAGAGGGCTCCGCACTGCGAAAGAAACGTCTGACGTATTCCAGCCACGCAAATGAACCGTGGCTTTGTCCCCACTACTTGCGGGGTACGAAATCATGACTTCGCGCGACTCTCCAGGCAGCAGGGACAAGTAGTTATCCGAGTAGAAGGCAGGAAGGATTCGCTCGCCGTTCGCTCCTATTAATGTGAGCTTGTTGGCCAAAGCGGGCTTGGTCCCTTGATTTGTCACCCGAACCTGAATCTTGAGTTCCTGACCTGACGCGGTGGCGACCGCAGAGCCCTTAAGCTCCTGTTGGGGCAATTGATTAAGTTTCCGGTAGGCGTTTTCGTCAGCCCCCTGCCAGTAGAGATTTTCTGAGATCAGCCGACCGCTGGCATCTGTCAGCTCGAGCTTGACGATGACCAGGCCTTGCGCGGCCAGGTGGGTAGCAACATCGAGCTTGGAGAGTGTGGTGACCGAGTTTGCTGGCGCGTTGATATGTTCGCGCCTTTCGTCTAGCTGCTGGTTATCGAGCGACAGAATCCTTGCGCGCAGCGACAGTCCCTCAGCCGAGTTCCTCGTGGTATTGACGACGGCAAGGGCGTAGTCCGGAAGATTCATCTGAACATGGATCGGCTCGCACGCCTTCTTGACTCCATAGAAGGAAGCGTGCGTGTCGTAGTCCGAGCTATAGATCTGCCAGTGATTGCTTGGCCAGGCGGGATGAGTCATCCACAGCAATCGCCCGCTGTTGCGCGTCCACAGCTGCGAATGAAATCCCTCGAACACAGCTCGGTAGGTCACGTAATTCATCATTTGCGCTTTGCGCTCGAAATCCTCGAGGTCTTTCGGTGCGCCGAATTGCGTGTCGAGCGTACGCATGAAGCTTGCTACATCGCCGTTACCGCCAAAGTGCCAGTCGTGATAGGCAATCGCATCCCCTAGTGGCCAGAGATCTTGAGCGGGAATCCAGGCTTTGATGGACTCAAGTGTCGCGAGCGAAGGCGTACCCACTTCGACCGAGTAGCCTTGTGCCAGATCAGTGAAGTACTGAGCGGGCGGCCGATAGTTGTACGGGCCGCTGCCTTGCAGATTTACGCGGTTCGAACTTCCGGTGAAATGACGAGTGCCATCCAGCTCCGCAACCAGATCGGCGAGTCCGCTATTGAGAATCGGCTGCGGCACACCTTCATTGCGACCAAACCAAAGCGCGATGGACGGATGATTGCGATATCGCTTGATCGTATCGCGCGCGTTGGCAAGGAACAGCTGCGGATCTTCGGGTTCGACCTGGAAGTCTTGCGTCGAGGCCCAGAAATCGCTGAGCACCAGCATCCCGTATTCGTCGGCCAGATCGAAGAACTCATCCTCATAGTTCAAGCCGACCCAGTTGCGAATCGTGTTCAGATTCGCTTCGCGATGCAGACGAAAGTAGGGCTCGAGTCGTTCACGCGAAATCCGCTTGCGAGCATCGTCCATACCCCAGTTGCCGCCACGCGATGCGATGCGAACGCCGTTGACCTTCAACGCAAGATAAGGTGTCAACGCATCATCATTGACCGGCGTGACGCCGGGTGATTTCAGCGCGCCCGGATAAAGTGAAGCGGCCCATCCTTTCGGACTCTTCTTGATTGCTTCATGACGAACATCGATCAGACGCTCACCTCGAGCGCTACCGACCGTGGGACTCACATCAACGCGTCTGAGCTGTCCTCGTTCATCGAACAATGAGAGCTCATAGGTGATCTCGCGAATGCCGAACCGCAGTGCCCTGGTATCGGAGATTTTTTGTCCAGCCTGGAATTGCAGCTTCAGTTGATAGAGTTCCTGGGTGCCATAGCCATTCGGCCACCACAAGCGCGGCTGTGTAATCAACAGCTGTTTGAATTCCTGAGGAGCCAGACTCACCGTCGTCTCTCCTGGCGGGACAGTCACGTCCTTGCTGATGGTGACGTTCTCAAAAGCTGCGATCAGTGTCCCCTGCACCGAGTTCGTGGAGCGATTCTGGAGCGGCACCTTGATCGTGATTTCCGCGCGACTTGTATCGGGCAGAGGCAGATGTGTAATGACTTGGGGATCCCGGATCAGCACTCCATCTGTCGCACTCAGCACGACGTCCTGCCACAGACCTGTATTGCGATCTCGAATGCCAGGAATCCAATCCCAACCTTCGGTCGCGAGGAATGTCGGCCCGTCCAATGCCATCGCACCGCCGTTTTCACCCGGCCCGGCTTTGACGGATTCCTCGTGCGGAATTCCGGGATGCGGCGGCGGTGAGACTCGCACCGCTAGCGCATTCGCGCCCGGATGCAACTTTCCGCTTACATCGAACACGCCTCGAATGAACGCGCCCTTGATCGATCCGAGCTGCTCGCCGTTCAACCAGACTTCCGCGCTGTAGTTGATGCCGTTGAACGTCAATGTCAGCCGTCGCGAAGCAATGTCCTGCGGCACGGATAACTGCGTGCGATACCAATAGCTCTGGCGCGCCAGGCTTTCCGGAATGGCCATGTTGTTCAGGCCGTAGTCCGGATCGGGATACACGCCGCGATTGACGAGCGTCGTAAGGACAGTTCCAGGAACGGTTGCTTGGTACCACTGCGAGGCATCGAACTCTGGCATCGAAACCTTCGCTGCTGATTGATGCAGACGCGGTTCTTCGATGAGCCGCCAATCCGCAAGCTGCCAGGTGCTATCGGTCAATGGTCGTAAAGCGATCGGTGCAGGCTCGTTGACCGCGCGCGGTGGCGAGAAAGAAGCGTTGCTGCGCGGGAGCGTGGAGGCAGGCTGAGGAAGTGCGAGACCCGCCTGCTGGCGAACCTGCCAGGGCCAGCCCACCGACACATCGGCGAAATTGATCAACTCGAAGTTCGGACGCTGTTGGTAGGCTGCTAAGAGATCATGTTCAGACATGCTCTGCGCGAAGATCGAGAACCCAGCAATCTCGCCGCCGAAATGTGCCGCACCAGTCCATGGCCATACATCAGGTGCAATCTGTAAGCTGTTCGATGCACGCTCCAGCGTTGCCGCCGACTTTGCGACTCGCGATCCGTCAACATAGAGCTTGGCTTCCTTTCCATCGTAAGTGGCTGCGAGGAAGTGCCATTCACCTGCCGCGATCTTTGCCTTGCCAGCCAGTTCACGACCCGCAACTCTCAGGATCGGCTTGCCATCGCGCAGGCCCAGGTAACGACCGTTCGCAGATTGCGGATCGCCAAAACCACCCAAAAGCAGAGGACCTGGCGGGACATCGAGACTTCTGATCCATGCGTGAATCGTCCAGGCAGCGTTTGCATCGAGAATCGGTGCAGCCGCGTCGATAGGATCGACTACGCCTTCGCCCCCTGCCAGAAATCGCGCGTGATAGGGCCCGAAGGCAGGTTCAGCATGGGCTGTCACTGCGAGCAAAACCGCGGACCACCACAGATGCATGGCGAGCTGACGCACAAGGCTGATCATCGGAATCCCCCAGCTGGACGCGTCGGCGCGTCGCACATTTGTCGTGTTGTCGCGAATCGATTCGCGGTACATTAATAAATCGATTTTATTTAATCGTCAAACAACAAGACTCGTCAACAGGGGGGGTAGAAACGATGCGGCGATCATTGTTCGTAGCGAGTGTCGCGAGTGCTGCGCTGGCGGGTCTTCTTTTCGGCTTCGATACCGCAGTGATCTCGGGAGTCACCAGCGACTTGCGAACGATCTTCGCACTGTCGCCGACCTCATTAGGCATCACGGTCTCGAGCGCTCTGGTCGGCACGCTCATCGGCGCGATGACGGCGGGCATGCTCGGGGATCGGTACGGAAGCCGCGACTCGTTGCGAGTCATGGCCGTGTTCTATTTCATCTCCGGACTCGGTTGCGCGCTCGCGTGGAACTGGACGTCTCTCGTTGCTTTGCGCTTCGTTGGTGGCCTCGCGATCGGTGGATCATCCGTGCTCGCTCCGGTTTACATCTCCGAGATCGCTCCTTCGCAGCGTCGTGGCATGTTGGTTGGACTGTTCCAGCTCAACATCGTGATCGGAATCCTGGTTGCCTATCTCAGCAACTTTCTCATCGGTCAGCTGGATCTCGGTTCGCAAGAGTGGCGCTGGAAGCTGGCGATCACAGCGGGGCCTGCTGCCTTGCTGTTTGCGATGCTGGCTTACATTCCCAACAGCCCGCGCTGGCTGACCGCGAAGGGCCGCACTGACGAAGCACTACAAGCTTTGCAGCGAATCGGTGTATCAGACGAACAGGAAATGTTGAGCGCGATGCGCACAGCCGAACCGAGCTCAACCACCCAGGCCAGATTGTCTTGGACGGAACATCGCAAGCCACTGCTGTTAGCAGTCGGCATTGCAATGTTCAATCAGCTCGCAGGTATCAACGCGATTCTCTACTACCTCAATGACATCTTCGCTGCCGCGGGATTCGGCAAGCTCTCGAGCGACATACAGGCTGTCGCCATTGGTGCAACCAATCTTCTGTTCACAGTCATCGCGATGATGTTCATCGACCGCATCGGCCGCAAACGCTTGCTGCTGATTGGTGCGCTCGGAATGACGGTATGCCTCTCGAGCGTCGCGATGATCATGGCTGCGGATCGCTGGCATGAACTGCTGATCTGGTCGCTCGTTGGATTCATAGCTTTCTTTGCGTTTTCGCAAGGCGCCGTCATCTGGGTCTACATCAGCGAAATATTTCCGACTCCGGTGCGTGCACGAGGTCAATCCATCGGCAGTTCGACTCACTGGCTCATGAATGCACTGATCGCATTTGCTTTTCCATTGATCGCCGCGCATTCGAAGGCACTGCCTTTTGTGTTCTTCGCCGCGATGATGCTGCTGCAGTTTGTGGTCGTGCTCTGGTTCTTTCCGGAGACCAAAGGAGTGCCGCTCGAGGAAGTCGATCAGGTGATACGCCGCTCCTGATCAGGACCGCGGCAGCAACGAGCAGATTTCATGCCTCAAGTCAGGCACGACGCGAGGACCTGACGTTCCGACGTAGAGCGAACGGTGCTGAGCATCAAACGTCGGCCAATCGGGCAATTCCGCTGAGTTCGGATCGCCACTTCGAGCGAACTGCGTCCAATAGTCCTGCAGAGAAACAGCGGGCTGAGCCGGTACATTGATCGGCGTGTCGTAAAAGACAAATGGGAGTTCTGAACTGTGATGCACGCCGTTGGCGTCGCTGGTCATCGCAAACTCGTAATGCCAGACCGGCACGCCGGCGGCCGCGTACATCTCGGCCATATGCAGTGCAGGACATCGAAACGTAATGTCAGTCGCGATCTGCATGATCTGATCGTCCGAAACCATTGCACCCGGTTCGAGCCCATACAACTTCATCGCTTGGGGCGCCTTTTCCCCGAAAGCCGCTTCGATCGCGGACTGGGCTTGAGAAGCGCCTCCCCGCAACGGAAGCTCCCTGCTGTTGTTGCCGGTGATGAGAGGAACGCGACGTTGCTTGGATGAAGCGAGCGTGGCGGATGGAGACTCTCGAATCACCCACCCATCGATCACTGCACGCAGCCACAGTGAACTCGGATCGTGCGCACCAGGCTCCGCAAGCGACTGAGCTGCTCTCAATATCTCCGCCCCACTTTTTCTGCGGAGTTCCGCAATCCCGGCTGCCCCTGCAAGGCGAGCCAGTTCTTTTCCGATGTTCTCATTCTCTTCGAGTGTGCGAGGCATCGTCCCGAATGTCGCAGTTCCGCTTTGTGCGATGGCCTTGCTGAAGAGATCTTTGCTGAGCGGCGACACCAACAACAATCCGACGTCTTGAGCGCCCGCGGACTGGCCGAACACAGTCACATTCGCCGGATCTCCCCCAAATGCCGCAATGTTGTCGCGCACCCATTCGAGCGCGGCGATCTGGTCCTGCAAAGCGTAGTTTCCCGACGCGGCATCTGGAGATTCCGCCGTGAGTTCAGGATGTGAAATGAAGCCAAACACTCCAAGCCGATATTGCAGCATCACGAGCACGACTCCACGCCTGGCGATGTGCGAGCGCGCATATCCACGGCCAGCACCCGCCTGATTACCTCCGCCATGAATCCACACCATCACAGGCAATTTCGCAGATGGATCGAGGCGAGGTGTCCTCACTTGCAAGTACAAGCAGTCTTCGCTGCTTTCGTCAGCAAGTGAATCGTTCCATCCGAATCGCGCTTGCAAACATGGAGGCGCATTGCCGGCGACATCTCGCACGCCACTCCATGGCAAGGGTGACATCGGCGGTTTCCATCGAAGCTCATCGAGAGGCGGCTGCGCAAACGGAATGGAACGAAATAGCTTCGTGCCCTCGACGCTGCTTACACCGCGAACTAGACCACCGGTGACCTGAACGATGGGACGCTCTCGTACAAAGAGCATCAGCAGGAGAGCGACACTGGTTGCGAGCGTCGCCAGTCCGGTTCGAAACAGCAGAGGCCGCATTCGTTACGGCGCGAAGCGCTGTAACGTGTGTTCCATTTCCGCGATCGCGCAGACGATGTGATAGAACGAACTCGCAGGCGCGGGCTCTTCGACCAGCGTGCCATCCGGCAACATTTTGTCGCGCCACAGACCTCGCACTGGCGTGTCCAGATATTTCATCAGACCTCGCGCTGCCGAAGCTGCCATCGCCCAGTACTGAGGATCGTTCGTCCGTTCGGCCGCGATGCACGCCGCCTTTAAGCGCTCAGTCTGCGGCCACAAACGCGCAATTGGATCGCGAACGCTTCGATCAGTCAGCAGCGAAGTGATTGCCACACCGCGCTGCGAGTCGAAACCGTGCTTCTCGCCGAGATCGATCAGGCGCAGAGCAACGTCTCTGGCACTGACATCGCCCGTGCGCTCAACCCAACGCAGCAGAAGCCAAGCCCATTCGAACTGATGGCCTGGCTCGGTGATGCGGCCTTCATTGCCTGGAACCGGCTGCCAGTTCTCATCGAAGAACTCTCGCAAAAAACCCGTTGCGGGATCGATAAAACGCGTCAACGCCAACTGGACGATTTGCGAGGCGAGCGTTTGCCAGCGTCCGTCATGATCGAGATCCATCCATGCAAGGCTCGCCTCGAACAGATGCATGTGCGAATTGGAGAGCAAGGGCAACGCGCGCGGTGTCGATTCCTCGAAACCGAGAAGCGGATTCGACATCCTGGCGCGCAATTGATCGTGAAGATCGCGTGCGTCATCACGCAAGGTGTCATCGGCCAGCGTGTCGTACGCCGAGGCATAGCCGAGCAACGCGAATGCCTGATCGTACAAAACGACGCGGTCGTCGAGCGCCTTGCCGGAAGCATCGACCAGCGTGCGCATCAGATGATCGTCACGACGATAGTTCGGCAGGTAGAAGTCCAGCGCGTGTTGAACGGCTTTTTCGGAAGGACCTTCCCATCCGAGTTCGTCAGCGACGCTGAACGAATAGATCTGACGAGGATGCAGTCGTGCACGACGCGGCTCGCCAGTCGCACTGCCATCCAGTTTCAGACGTTCGTGAAATCCGCCGAGTTCATGATCGGCCCCGTGCTCCCACCACAGCGTGAAAGCATCGTCGATGAGCCAGGTTTTAAGTGCGGCGCAGAGATCGCGGGATTCGCGCAAAGCATCGGCCATTCGGAGCGCTCCTGAATTTTCAGCGCGCCATTCTACAAAGACTCGCCGCGCGTTTCCGTCCGTCCGGGCGCATCATCGAAGGTGCTCTTATTCGAGCACTGACGCAGTTACATCAGCCATAGACGCGCGGCACCCCGCACGCCCGATGAATCTCCCCACTGTGCCGGCAGGATCTTCGCTTCCCAGCTGTCCGAGAACACATACGAACGCACCGCGGAGGGCAAACGCTCGTAGAGTTCAGCGACATTCGACATGCCACCACCCAGCACAAAAGTGTCGGGGTCGAGAATATTGACGATCACAGCCAACGCTCGCCCCAGTCGACTCACATAGTGATCGAAAGCTGCTCGCGCCTGCAAATCTCCGCCCCGAGAAGCTTGAATGATGCTGGGCCCATCAAGTTCCTGACCGGTGGAACGAAGGTAGTCACGTTGCAGTCCACTGCCAGAGACCCAGGTTTCAAGACAGCCCTTCTGTCCACACCAACATTGCGTCGCGTCGAGCTCAGCTGGCGTCGGCCACGGCAATGGCATGTGCCCCCACTCACCGCCTACGCCATTCGCACCTTCGATCAAATGGCCGTTTACGACGAGGCCGCCACCGCAGCCTGTTCCGAGAATCACCGCGAAGGCCACTTGTGATCCCGCGGCTGCGCCATCGACCACTTCGGACAAAGCCAGACAGTTGGCATCGTTCGCGAGTCTGATATCTCGTCCAAGCGCAGTTGCCAGATCTTCACGGAAGCGTCGACCGTTGAGATAAGTCGAGTTGGCGTTCCTCATGACACCAGTGCGCGGCGAGATCGAGCCAGGCGCGCCGACGCCAATCGTGCCGCGGCCTCCTGCTTGCGATTCCACTGCGCTGATCAACTCACAGACTGTGCTGATCGCAGCATCGTAGTTGCCAGGGTTGGGAGCACGAACACGTGCGAGAAAATTGCCTTCGGCATCGAGTGCTGCCGCTTCGATTTTGGTGCCGCCGAAATCGACGCCCACCTGAACCAATCGCGTGCCCGCGGGTGCTGCCTCGCCGGTCAGGTCGGGCTGCCTATTCGGGTGAACTGTTGATGTAGAGACGCGCGACATACCCACGATTATGTTGTGAGCCAGCGATGGCACCGGCCGGCTGCAAAGCTGGCGTAGGCTACGTGCCTAAATAATAAAAGTAAATTTGTTTATCCGGCCTGCGCGGCTTGGCATCACTCGCTCGAGACCTTCATCAGCGCAGTGCGCGAGGGTAGCAGGCGCTCACTAAACGGAAGAATAGCAGCCCCCACCGCGGGCGCATCGGCGGCCATCGCCGCACGCAGAACGGGAGCCACTGCGGGCACATCACCTGACCGACGCTTGAGACGCTGATTCAGTTGATCTGCCAATCGATCCACCAGGTCTGACGGCAGTCGGCCACCGATGAAGATCGCCTTGGGATTGACCAGGCAACTGACTGCGATGAGAGGATCAGTGAGAAACACAGCTGCATCACCAACCCAGTCGGATACCACCTGCTTCCCAGTCGCATTGAGCGAGCTCAGTTGTTCGGGCCGGGAAATCTTCTGGCTTTTGGCCGCGAGCTGCTCGTACAACGCCGACAACGACACCGCCTCCTGGAGCGATCGCGCTTCCGTGCGTCGCGATCGCAGCGGTAGAAACCCGATCTCGCCGCTACGTCCATCGGCGCCACGGAAATAGTGACCATCGATCACCAGCCCGCCGCCAAGTGCAGCACTAATAAGAATGTAGAAGAAGCTGGGGCTGCGCAGCCCATGACCGAACTGCAGCTCGCCGATAGCCGCCGCCGCCGCGTCGTTTTCGACCAGGATCGGTTGCGGCAGGATCTCAGCAAACAATCGCGGGACATCGACGGTGGTCCACACGCCATAAGTCGAAGGTCGATGCGGCAGATTGATCCGGCCCAGGTCATCGGGCAAGGCAACGCCTGTTCCGATGATGCGATCGCGCGGGATGGCCTTGTTCTTCAGCATCCCATCGATCGCCTTACGGGCAAATGT
The DNA here is from genome assembly GCA_045810085.1 of Povalibacter sp. Lineage (GTDB taxonomy): Bacteria > Pseudomonadota > Gammaproteobacteria > Steroidobacterales > Steroidobacteraceae > Steroidobacter. The sequence goes on from JBJMWN010000228.1 coordinate 10,088, forward strand.
CGCGACATCGTTGGGCAAGGCGAATTCGATTTCTGTGGAGGCCCGCGCACGCACGTTACCCAGGAAGTCGAGTGCAACGATGGTCACATGGTCGCGATCGATGTTGATGCCGATCGAAAAGCTACCGTCAGGATTAATGGCCAGACGCATCGCGGGCTGGCCGCGACGGCCATGCAGCTTGCCGACTTCGAGAATCAGGTTCTCATTGAGCAGCCGATTCGTGATGTTCGCGATGGCAGGCGTCGTCAATCCCGTGATCTGCGCCAGATCGACTCGAGTAATCGGTCCGTTTACACGTATCGCCTGCAGGGTGACTCGCTGGTTGTAGTCGCCCGCGCGTTCGAGATTGGTACCGGCCAGGCTTCCGCCGTGAGCCCCATGAGTGTCACGTCGCGGGCGATCCGTGTGCTGCATCAATTTCTCCACTGGCGACGTGCTGTCGGCCGTGCCTTATTTCTGTTCCGGCATTCTAGGGCCAGTCTGTCCTCATTACATGTGCGGCGAAGCTTCCGTTGGGAACAGTACTGCAGGCGGCCTGATTGCTTCCGTAACTCCAACCACGTACTTTGATCCAGCGATGACTGCCTTGCCTCCGCCCCCCTTACCTTCAGTTTCAAATCTCGCCCTCTTCCTCGATGTCGACGGGACGTTGCTCGACATCGCTCCGACGCCGGAATCGGTGGTCGTCTCCGAACAGATCAAGCACCTGCTCGATGCGCTGTGCTCGCGCCTGGATGGGGCTCTCGCACTGGTGAGTGGGCGCAGCATTCGCACCCTCGATACGCTTTTCGATCCTCTCCGCTTTGCGGCCGCAGGTATTCATGGATGTGAAAGACGTGAAGCGAGCGGCTGCATCCTGCGGCCCGAAGTTGATGTTGCGCGAGTCGCAGCAGTTCGCGATGAGCTGACCGCGTGGACGTTGCGTCATCCGGGAACACTCCTGGAGGACAAGGGCTACGCGCTTGCTCTTCATTACCGTCTCGCGCCTGAATTCGAAGTCGCCGCGCTGAGCGAAGCTGAATCCGCACTCGGCGTACTGGCGACTCACGAGTTGCAACGAGGAAAATTCGTCTTCGAAATACGTCCGTCCGGCTACTCGAAAGGCGGCGCCATCGAGGCCTTCATGCGCGAACAGCCATTTCGCGGACGCCAGCCCTTATTCATTGGTGATGACGTCACTGATGAAGCCGGATTTGAATCGGTAAACCTGCTTCAGGGCATTTCAGTCAGGGTCGGTGACTTCAGCAGCACGGCAGCTCGTTACCGACTGCCGAACGTCCAGGAAGTGATTCGCTGGTTGGGCGCGTTACTCTCCACCGAGTAGCAGCCGAAAAAGATTTCAGGCCTTCGTGCGTGTAGCAATTCTTCAGACACGCTCTGGATGACCCACTACATCGGTCAGAGTGCACGGCATTGCCGATTTTGTTTACGCGTATTCACGCCATCGCGTCTTGAGAGCAACGCGAACCGCATCACAGCCGTGCCGTAGCCACTCATTAAGATCTCCGTTGTTATGTCATCCAGCTGCAATTACAACAGCGGGTGTTTACTCACTGCTCGCATCGATTCAGAATCCGTGCGCGCGATTGACAACTCACCGGAAAGATAAAACATGTACAAGGTGGCTGATGGGGACGGCGCGATCACCTACCAGGGTGGTGTTCCTTTCGGATTGTGGTATCTGCTCCTGATCCCGGTCGGGTACGGCATTGGATTCTTTTTCGAGGAAGATCCGTGGCTGCTCTATGCGGTCGTGACTCTGCTGGGTGCGTTCGGATTTCTGATCGGCGCATTTGGCCAGCGCATGGTGATCCGCGAATCCGACCGTACGATCACTCGCGTGAGTCTGTTTCTGGGTCGTCGCACTGGATGTGAAACCATTGGCTTCGATCGCGTCACGGGCCTCGTGATCAAACCTCGCGTCGTTCGCCCAGAGCAAACCGAATCGCTCCAGCAAGAGGGCTGCGCGCTGCTGCTGGAATGGCAGAACGAGGATGGTGAAGACATTGCGACGCTGGACTCGTTCAACACAGAGCGTGAGGCCACCGAAGAGGCGCGCCGACTCGCTCGAATGATGTCGACACGAGCGCGTCGCTGGGATCAACCCGGCGCTCTCGACTGACAATTCCACTGAGCTTCGCGCGACCAGGCTTCGAGCGCCTGAAGGCGGTCCGCCTTCACTCTGTCGGCAGCACTTCCGAACTGGAACAAAGCCTACCAAGATGAGTTCCGCGGGCATTCGTCGCTCCTGCGGAGTTCGAGCATGCACCGGCAATTTTCGTTCGCCTGTTTTTTTCTTTGCGGCGTCTTGCTGATCGCATGCACGCGCGAGAACACGACCTCACCTGTGAA
>JBJMWN010000229.1:0-19908 GCA_045810085.1 Povalibacter sp.
AAAGGTTCTGGACCGAGCCTTTGCCATAGGTCTGCTGACCGACAACCAGGCCGCGACCATAGTCCTGAATGGCTGCAGCGAATATCTCTGAAGCGGACGCGCTGAAGCGATCCACCAGAATGATCATTGGACCGTCCCAAGCAATCGTTGGCTCCGGATCATCCAGCACTTCGACGCGACCACCCGTCTCGCGCAACTGCACGATAGGTCCGCCTGGAATGAACAGCCCCGACAGCGCAGTCGCTTCAGTCAGGTGACCGCCACCGTTGCCACGAAGATCCATCACGAGCGTATCCATGTGCTCGGCCTTGAGCTCGTCGATGAGCTTGCGTACATCGCGCGTCGTGCTGCGATAGTCTTTCTCGCCGGCGGCCTTCGCCTCGAAATCCTGATAGAAGCTCGGCACATTGATGACGCCGACAGTGAGCTCGTGGTCACCACGCTTCACCTTGCGAACTTCTTTCTTCGAAGCCTGAGCCTCGAGAGTCACTTTGTTACGCGTGAGGTAGAGATGTTTCTCGGGTGAGCCCGGAGCAGCGCCCGCTGGAAGCATCTGAAGATGCACCACTGTGTTTACTTTGCCGCGAATCAGCTGGACCACGTCGTCGAGACGCCAGCCCACGACATCCTGGAGCTTGCCGTTCTTGCCTTCGCCCACGCCGACGATGCGGTCATTGGCGTTGATCTGGCCGCTCGCCGCGGCAGGTCCACCGGGCAGCACATTCAGAACAGTGACGTAATCGTCGATGAGTTGCAGTGAGGCACCGATGCCTTCATACGACAGGCTCATCTGAATTTTGTATTCCTCGGAGTTCCGCGGTGAGAAGTAGCTCGAATGCGGATCGAACACGTGTGCGAACGCATTCATGAAGACTTCGAAAATGTCGTCGCTCGTGACTTGCTCGGTGCGCTTGAGTACGCGCTCATAGCGCTTCTGCAGAACTTCCCGGCTCTCATTCCACGGCTTTTCAGTGAGCATGAGCGATACCGCGTCGTTCTTCACGCGCTGCCGCCAGATCTCATTGAGCTCGACGTCGGTCTTGGCCCACGGCGCCTTCGCACGATCGAATTCGAAATATTCGTCCTTGGTGAAATCAGGCTCAGTCTTCAGCAGCGTCAGGGCATAAGCGATACGTTCGCGGTTGCGCTGCTGAAATCGATTGAAGATCGCAAAGACGGGTTCGAGCTTGCCAGAGACGACTGCGTCATCGAGCTGATAACGATAGCGCTCGAACTCCGCAATGTCGCTCGCCAGGAAATAGCTGCGGCCACCGTCGAGTTGTTCGACGAAGCGATCGAGCACCAGGGAGGAAACCGGATCGTTGATAGGGGATTGGCGGTAGTGAGAGCGCTCGATCACATTGCTGACGAGCTTGCTCACTCGACGCTGACGTTCGGTCGGGGTTAGGTCCTGAGTTGATGCCGTCGCGACCGCGTTCGCAACGGGTGTCTGAGCTGTGCCCGCGAGCAATGCACAAGCGACAACGAGTGCGGGCAGGCTGACGAAAAGGCTGAAGCGGCGCGGCGGTGAAGCCGGATCACTGGGACGGATGTCGCGCGAGGGCTGATACACTGTTTCACATCCTCATCATATGGGGCCAACGCACGTGCCGGCACCGGTGTTTCTGGAACGTTACGTTACGGCTCGGTTCTGCCGCAACTCAAGTCGATGAGCTCGGAGTGGGCGCTTGGGAATCAGGCTCAGATGAGCTGGCCAATACGTTCCCCTGTCCCACAAAAAACTGACACATCGATAGCAGGCAATGGTGTTTCTCCAGGCGGTGATCAAGGGTAGCTCAAGCTTCATGAACTCAAAAAAATCCAGGCCTCGAAACTCCGCCCAACCCATGTACCCCTGTCCTGACCATTACCGCGGCGAGAGATTCACTCTATCAGTCGCGGGAGCTCGTTGATGCGTCCATTTGCCGTACTGAACGCCATTCTCTTCGGCTCAGCGGCCGCAATCACGTTCGGGCTTTGCGCGGTCCTGATCATCTATCTCGTGCTGCAGGGGCGTCATCCGCAACTGGCTGCCGAGTTCGGACCCTTGATGCGAAGTGGGGGTCTCTTCGCTGCTCTGTCCGTGGCCTCAGGCCTCAGCCTCTACAGCACACTCAAATCTTTGCAGTGGCGTCGACTCGCCCAGAGCGCGATGTGGCTGACGTTCATGCTGACAATAGCGTTGTACTGGCCCCGGTGATCTCAGGGACATGGGGGAAAGCCCCAAAACAGGCTGGGATGGCCGCTGGAACTGATCAACGTAGGGGAAACGTCTAGGCCAGGACTGGCCGCCATCGGCCGATCAACGACGGCCGATGCGTTCCCAAGCGTTACGACGCTCGAAGGAGCCGGAGTTATAGGGATCGAAGCCCTTGCGCTTCGGAGCGTTTGTAGGAGAGGTCGTAACAGCGGGGCGCTTTGTCACGGTGGTCGAGGTCTGTGAACCCGCCCTGATGGTGGGCGCCGCAGTAGGCTCCTCGTACCCTTCGTGTTCATCGCGTCCGCCGAACAATTTGGCGAACCACATAGCTTTCTTCCGAATCGACTTCTAAGTAAGAACTTCCAGCAGAATCAGACCTTGTCGCTGGGAGCTTACAGCTTGGTTGGGATGGGCGAAGTCCGGAATCGCGGAACTGTGATCAAGATCACGATGCGAACGGGGACTTTTGTGCGTGCCGATTCTGTAGGCAACTTAATCCAGACTGATCCGAGGTTCGACCCGGCGGCCGGCAGAACTTTTGGGTGTGACAGTTCTCGGGGGCGACGCCTCTGAAGTCTCGGTCGGCTCTTCAGGTCTGCGTAAAAATATCAGGCGCACAAGAGACACAACGACCAGTGGGCCGAGAGCCAGGCACCAGGTACGCACGGAGCCCGAGGCCATGTCACCAAAGAAGTCGCCATAAAACGTCCCGAGATTGCCGCTCTGGCCTGTGCCATACGGACCGAGCATCGAGGCGCCAATCCAGAAGATCACCGCTGGTAGCACGAACAGTCCCAGAGCCAGGAGCAAGCTTGCGAGAATCATCTCGAAGCGCAACCTGGGGTGTCGCGGGGCAGTAGAGTCGGCAACTTCTGGCGGCATAGTTCGGTGTCTGGCAGCGCGCGCGCATCTTGGCCGCTCAGCCGAACCGCCGCAACAGTTATCATGCAGCGCACCGGGAAGGATCGATCGTGTGCCTTCTCGTTCACTGTTCGCGTTACCCACGCGTACAAGGCGCACGTCGCCGACAATCTCAGGCTCACTTGCATAGCCTGGCCAATTTGCGGAGTTCTCGATGAACCAGACACAACCACAGGGATCCGCATTGCGAACAGCGGTCGTCGGCGTCGGCTACCTCGGGCGCTTTCACGCACAGAAGTATGCGCAGCTCGAGGGCTCTCAATTGATAGCCGTGGTGGACGCGAATGCCGAATCGGCGGGGCGTGTGGCCAAAGAGCTCAATGTGGAATCAGTGACCGACTATCGCGAGCTGTTCGGGCGAGTCGATGCGATCAGCATCGCAGTGCCCACGCCACTGCATTTCGATGTTGCCTGTGCGGCGCTCGAGCGGGGGATTCATGTGCTGGTAGAAAAGCCGATTGCGACAACGGTGGCCGAAGCTCGCGAGATGGTCGAAACCGCGCGACGACACCATTGCGTGCTGCAGGTCGGCCATCTGGAGCGTTTCAATCCTGCGATCGTCGCGGCGGTGCAGCGCATGGGAACACCTCGCTTCGTTGAGTCACATCGCCTCGCGCCCTTCAAGCAGCGTGGCACGGATGTCAGTGTGGTGTTGGATCTGATGATCCACGACATCGATCTAATTCAGGAACTCGTCGGCGAGCCTATCGAAAGTATAGATGCGGTGGGTGCGCAGGTTTTTTCTGGCGAGATCGATATCGTCAATGCGCGCATTCGGTTTCGTGGAGGATGCGTTGCGAACACAACGGCAAGCCGGGTGAGTATGAAGCAGGAACGCAAGATCAGGCTGTTCCAGGACGACGCGTACATGTCGATCGACATGCAGCAGAAAATTCTCACGGTCATTCGGAAGAAGGATGCTGCTCCTGTCGAATCGCCCGCACAGGTCGCAATCGAAGAAGAATCTTTCGATCAGGGAGATGCGTTGCGCGATGAGATCGCCGCGTTTCTCAAGGCGATTCGCGAAAAATCGGCTCCCGTCGTTACAGGTGAAGACGGTATGCGAGCGCTCGAGACTGCGATCAAGATTGCGGGTCTCGTGCAGAAGAGTTCGGTCTGAATTATTTCAGAGGCTGCGATAGCACTGCGCGATCCAGTGATGTGACGGGACGGCCCGCCACTTTCGCCGCGACCGATTGCAGACGCTCGAGACTAACCTCACCGCCCTTCGTTGCAAGTTCTCGCGCGACATTATCGAGGCTCGCCTTTCCGGCCGAAACTCTGCGAATCTCATCATCCGCTGACTTCAACGCAATGACTGCCCGGGCAGTGGTCGCTCCGGAAGAGCTTTGTTCGAACAGGCTGGGCGTGCGCTGTGCCCATTCCCGCAATCGTCGGAGCGCTTCGTCGTAGCGTTGCTTGCCAATGCCTCCCGATCGACGCAACGTCTCTACGGAGTAGTACTCCGCGAAACCCTCCACGATCCAGTCGCTTTCTTCATCGCCGCGAATGCCCATGCCGACGTGGACCAACTCGTGTAGCAATGTGCTGGTGCGATTCTCGCTGACCAGCGGCCGGTCCGCGTGCACGAACAAGGAAGACGGTCCGGAGAGCCCACCACGCCACATCGGATCGCCAGCACTCGTCACGAGCAACCGGCGAGGGAAGTTGGGAAACACTTCCAGCAGGTGCGGCAGATTCCAGTTCAGGAACGCGAGCACGTCCTGCCGGCGCGCATTGTTGCCCGCTGGAGCGGCAACGATCGTTTGCACACCTGCGATGATCTCGCTGCGCTTGCCTATCTTTCCGATCAGCATCCATCCGGCGGGTCGATCGAAGCGACGCTTGGGATCTTCGATGAGCGAGTGACCTGCCGTTGTGTTCGGGTATGCAGTCACCGCCGTCCACTCGGGCGGCAGAACGAACTCGAGAATCGCATGCGCATGGAGTTTGCGTTTCGCAGTCACCTGAACGCGAGGCACCATTTTGTCGGCGCGAAACAGTGCCCACTCGGGCGTGATCAGCGAATCGAAATGTCCTTTGCTGCGTTCGTGGTCGACATAGAAATCGTAATTCAATCGCGAAAAGCGTCCGTGCGGATACCAGGTCACCGTCTTGCCGCTCTGCTCCAGCTTATCCGTCGATGTGAATGCACGGTGACGCTGAGGATCGATGCTGAACACGAGCTTGCGTGGCAGTTCATCGCCAGAAAGCTTCAGCTCCACGTGAATAGTTTTCTCTGCCGGACGAGCCTCGGCACGATAGTGAGTCTCGTACGTCACGGGTGCAGTGGCACCGAGAGCGGATCCGCACGACACGATCAATGCGGCGAAGCTTCCAATGTAACCGGACGGTAAAGGCATGGTTGCGGCTGCCAGGGATGCTGGCTCCAGTGTAGACGAACTCCAAAGTCTTTCAGTGACACTCTTGAAATCATTCAGCAGGTCCGCATTTCAGCCAGCAACAGGGTTTGAACCTTTTGCTCGAACCACTTTTTACTGGAGATCAAATATGTTGCTCGCTCGTTATGAACCTTGGGATGCTGTGAATCAGTTGCATCGTCAGATCAACCGCATCTTCGACAAGCAGACTGCCGCTAACACGGCCGAGAGTGCACTCGCGGACTGGATTCCCACAGCGGACGTTCTCGAGTACACGGACAAGTTCGTTCTCAGATTCGATGTTCCAGGCGTGAACGCCAACAACATCGAGATCACCCTGGATCAAGGTGTGCTGAGCGTCAGCGGTGAGCGTCCTGCAGAGGCGAGCGATGACGTCGAACGCAGCCGACGCGAACGTCCGCGAGGTCGTTTCCATCGTCGCTTTACGCTTCCCGACACCGTGGATACAGCTGCTGTGCATGCAACGGGTCGCGACGGCGTGCTCGAGGTGACGATTCCGAAGCAGGCGAAGGCACAACCACGTCGCATCGAAGTCGCAAGCGCCTAAAGTTTTTCTTTTGGTCGATCGGAACGAGCGGACTGCAGACATCGTGCTGCAGTCCGCTTTTTTGTATGCAGGATTTGCCGTCCCCGGGCGTTCGTAGAATTGCCAGGGCAATCCCGGTACGATGCGCCGCGCTGCCGGTCTGGCATCCTCGCCGGAGACTGTGATGACCTCCACTCCAGGCGCCCGCTTTCGGGCCGCCGTAGCGCAGGAGAAACCCCTGCAAGTCGTTGGCGCCATCAACGCGTACTCTGCATTGCTTGCCGAGCGCGCGGGATTTCGCGCGCTTTACGTATCGGGCGCAGGCGTTGCGAACGCGTCATTCGGACTGCCCGATCTGGGCATGACAAGTCTCAACGATGTCTGCGAGGACGTGCGACGCATCAGCTCTGCGACGCAATTGCCGTTGCTGGTCGACGCTGATACCGGATGGGGTTCAGCCTTCAACATTTCACGCACGGTGACTGAGCTCATCCGAGCAGGTGCCGGTGCCTTGCATCTTGAAGACCAGGTTCAAGCGAAGCGTTGTGGCCATCGTCCCGGCAAGGCGCTCGTCTCAGCAAGCGAAATGTCGGATCGGATCAAAGCCGCCGTCGATGGCCGCATCGATGACGCTTTTGTTCTGATGGCACGAACCGATGCGCACGCCGTTGAAGGACAGAGCGCAGCGATCGAACGCGCTCAACGCTACGTCGAGGCGGGCGCCGATATGATTTTCGCAGAAGCTCTGACGACGCTTGATGAGTACCGCGAGTTCAGTCGCCTGGTCCGCGTCCCGGTGCTGGCGAACATCACCGAGTTCGGCCAGACGCCCTTGTTCTCGGTTCAAGAGCTGGCCCAGGCCGGCGTTGGACTGGTGTTGTATCCGCTCTCCGCATTCCGAGCGATGAGTCGAGCTGCAGAAGAGGTCTACGGCGCTATACGCAAAGACGGGACTCAGCAGCGTGTCATCGATCGCATGCAGACGCGCACGGAACTCTACGAAGTGCTGGGCTATCACGATTACGAACGCAAGCTGGATGAGCTGTTTGGTAAAGGGGATCCGAGATGAGCGATGCATCCAGCAACTTCAAGCCGAAGAAGTCGGTTGCGTTGTCCGGTATCGAAGCAGGTAACACCGCACTTTCGAGTGTCGGACGCACTGGGAACGATCTGCACTATCGCGGATACGACATTCTCGACATTGCCGCGCACTGTGAGTTCGAAGAAGTTGCCTATCTGCTGATCTACGGCAAGCTCCCGAATCGCGCCGAGCTCGCGAGCTACAAAGGCAAACTGAAGGACCTGCGCTCGCTGCCTGCCAGCGTTAAAGCGGCGTTGGAGCAGTTGCCCGCGGCGAGTCATCCGATGGACATCATGCGCACGGGCGTCTCTGCGCTGGGTTGCATTTTGCCCGAGCGCGAAGATCACAACGCGACAGGCGCGCGCGACATCGGAGATCGTTTGATTGCATCGCTCGGCTCGATGCTGACGTACTGGTATCACTACAGTCATGCAGGTCGGCGCATCGAGGTAGAAACAGACGATGACTCGGTGGGTGGGCACTTCCTACATCTTCTGCATCAGCGACGACCTTCGATGGAATGGGTTCATGCGATGCACAAGTCGCTCATCCTGTACGCCGAGCACGAGTTCAATGCTTCGACATTTGCGGCTCGAGTCATCGCCGGCACGGGCGCGGACATGTACTCCGCCATCACTGGAGCGATTGGCGCCTTGCGTGGCCCCAAACATGGCGGAGCGAACGAAGTCGCTTTCGAGATTCAAAAGCGCTATGACACGCCGGAAGAGGCCGAAAAAGATATCCGCGCGCGCGTTGCCAATAACGAAGTGGTGATTGGTTTCGGCCACCCCGTCTACACCATTGCCGATCCTCGCAATCAGATCATTCGGGAAGTTGCGCGCGCACTGGCACAGGAAGCAGCCGATATGAAGATGTTCCATATTGCCGAGCGGCTCGAGCGCGTGATGAAAGATGCGAAGAACATGTTTCCCAACCTCGATTGGTATTCCGCCGTGTCGTATCACTTGATGGGAATACCGACTGCGATGTTTACGCCGCTCTTTGTCATTGCACGCACGACCGGCTGGGCCGCGCATGCAATAGAGCAACGAGTCGACGGCAAGATCATTCGCCCGAGCGCCCATTACGTCGGTCCTGAGAACCAGAAGTTCGTGCCTCTGGATCAGCGTGGCTGATCGTTTGATTTTCAGCACCGCCGAATTCATCCATAGACCCGAGTAGCCATGTCCTCGCACGATTTCAAATCTGCCCAGCGTCCTGATCCCGATCAGGTTCTCCTCGACATTGCCGACTATGCGTTGTCATACGCGATCAAGAGTGAGGACGCCTACGAGACTGCTTTCTATTGCCTGATGGACACACTGGCCTGTGGATTTCAGGCACTGAAGTATCCGGCGTGCACCAAGCTCATGGGACCCGTAGTGCCAGGAGCGACGATGCCCGGTGGTGCGCGAGTTCCCGGAACTTCATTCGAGCTCGATCCAGTGCAAGCGGCATTCAACATCGGCACGATGATTCGGTGGCTCGATTTCAACGACACCTGGCTCGCGGCAGAGTGGGGGCATCCATCCGATAATCTCGGAAGCATTCTCGCGGTCGCGGACTATTTGTCGCGGCAGAGGGCGTTGCGAGGCCAACCTACCTTCACTGTGCGCGACGTTCTCACGTCCATGATCAAAGCGCATGAGATCCAGGGCGTCACGGCACTTGAGAATAGTTTCAATCGTGTCGGCCTCGATCATGTGCTGCTGGTTCGCATTGCTTCCACCGCCGTTGCGACAGTCATGCTGGGTGGCACGCGTGAGCAGGTCATCAACGCTGTGTCCAATGCGTGGATCGATGGAGGCGCGTTGCGTACCTATCGTCATGCGCCGAACACGGGCTCACGCAAGAGCTGGGCGGCAGGCGATGCGACCAGTCGGGCCGTGCGACATGCATTGATCGCGCTCACCGGAGAGATGGGCTATCCATCCGCGCTTTCGGCAAAGACGTGGGGCTTTCAGGATGTGCTTTTCAAAGGTCGTCCGCTTTCATTCCCGCAGAAATTCGGCAGCTATGTGATGGAGAACGTCCTGTTCAAGATTTCGTATCCGGCGGAATTCCATGCACAGACGGCAGTCGAAGCGGCCGTCACGCTTTATCCGGAAGTGAGCAATCGACTTGATGAGATCGACCACGTTGTGATCGAAACGCAGGAACCAGGCGTACGCATCATCGACAAGACCGGTCCACTCGCGAATCCGGCCGATCGCGATCACTGCATTCAGTACATGGTGGCCATTCCGCTCATCTTCGGACGCTTGGGCGCCGAGGACTACGAAGACACGATCGCTCACGATGCTCGCGTCGACGCCTTGCGAGGCAAGATGCGCGTCAAGGAGAACGCCGCGTTCACGCAGGACTACTACGCTGCCGACAAACGCTACATCGGCAACGCGGTGCAGGTGTTCTTCAAGGACGGGACTGCGACGGCTCGCGTTTCGGTCGACTATCCGATCGGGCATCGCAAGCGCCGTGCTGAGGGAATCCCTGTCCTCAAGAAGAAGTTCGAGAGCTCGGTGAACTTGCATTTCAATCTCAAGCAGGCAGAAGCGATCAAGACAATGTTTGCGGATCGGGCAAAGCTCGAACGTTTGCCGGTTCACGAGTTTGTCGCGAGCCTCGTAAAGAATTAAGCTGCCGGTGACGTCGCGCGAAGCCCTACGCAGAACCGGACACGCGACTTCAGGAGATTGGATGAGCGCAGCCTACAGAGCGCTGTTCGTTGGCGATCGGATGGAAAGTTATGCGCTGTTGACGAGGATGCTGGAAGGATCCGACATCGTCATCGATAACGCCGTGCTGCCTGCCGAAGTCGTGGCCAGCGTTGCCCAGCGGGCGCCCGATCTGATCGTGTTTGCCTTCGATCTCGAAGCGCGAGCGCTGTCTGAGATCTGCCGCGCGCTTCGCGCCAATCCGGTCACCTCGACCGTTCCACTGCTCGCACTGGCCAGAAGCTCACGCTCGCGTCTGGCTGCATTCGATGCGGGTATCGATGACTTTCTCACTCACCAGATTCGTCGTGACGAGTTTCTGGTTCGAGTCAAAGGACTGCTGCGCTCTGCAGCCGCGCGGCGTCATCTTGCCGCGGAACAGATGGCCCAGGAAGTGAAGCGTCGCGAAGCGGTTCGCATGGCTTTCCGCCGTTATATCTCTCCCAAGGTTGCGGATCGCATTCTCGATGATCCGGAGCTCCGCGATTCGGTGCTGGGTGGATCCAATGCCCGGACCCAGGCCGCGGTCATGTTCGCAGACATGCGTGGATTCACGGCGATTTCCGAACGTCTGCAGCCGATCGAAGTGGTCGAGTTACTGAATGAGTTCTTCGGTCTGCTCACGGATGTCGCGTTCGAGTACGACGGCACGATCTTCAATATGGCGGGAGACAGCCTGCTCATTGGCTTCGGCGTGCCTGTCGAGCAGTTGGACGCCGCCGCGCGTTCGATCGCCGCCGCACGCCAGATGCTGCTGCGCTTCGGCGTACTCGCTGACCGCTGGAGACTGCGTCAGGATATCGAGATCGGGCTCGGGATCGGCATCAATGTGGGCGAAGTGATCGCGGGCAACATCGGATCACCGTCCTACATGAACTACACGATCATCGGCGACACGGTGAACGTCGCCTCTCGATTGGCGCAGCGCGCGAGAGCAGGGGAGATGCTGTTCTCTGATGCGGTCAAACGAGCGCTCGACAGCACGGGTGTTGATGTTAGCGCGATGGCCTTGCCACCCATCGTTCTTCGCGGGCGTAGTACACCGATCGATATCTTTTGCGTGCCCTCCGAGCACCGCATCGATTTCCGTACCCACTAGTGGCCTGCAACAACTGGTTGTACCAGGCCGCGTAGTCGGCACATGGATGTGCCCGCCGCCGCAGGTGGCGAGCGAGGGGCAAAAGCCGCGCCTTTTGACCCGAGCAAAGACGCTCGTGACAGGACGTCCGAGTCGTCGCTCCTAACAGCTGCGGTTCACAAGCAGCTGTTACATGCCAGTAGCCGGCAACAATCGCCTTCTCTTGAGCGGCCCGACCGTCGTACGCTTCGCGACTTTGGTCAGCGGTTCGCCAATGCTCAAGATTCTCTTTCGATGCATCGTCCTCTCGATCGCGGCCGCGCTGCTCAATGGCTGCGTGACACCACGGCATCCTCAACCCACCGCGCCCGTTGTACCGCAGGTCAGATACGAACCTGTGAGCTGGAATCAGATCGATGGATGGCAACACGATGACCCGCAGGAGGCCTGGTCGGCCTTTCTGAATTCCTGTCGCGCACTGGGTCAGCGACCGGAATGGATGGCAGTGTGCATCGACGCGGCGAGTGCAATCTCCGCGCGAACGTTCTTCGAAACGCGGTTCACGGCCTATCGAGTCCTTCAGACGGAGGGACCCCATCGAGTTGTCGATAGCGGGCTGATTACGGGTTATTACGAGCCTGTGCTCCGCGGTGCGCGGCAATCTTCATCGACCTACTCGGTTCCGGTGTTCGCACCGCCCGATGACCTTCTCACGATCGATCTGACTGAGCTCTATCCGGAGCTGAAAGGCAAACGGGTTCGGGGGCGATTGCAGGGCAGGAAAGTGGTTCCGTATTTCACGCGCGCAGAGTTGGCGAGTCAGCCTGTGCTGAAAGGCAAAGAGATCGTCTGGATCGATAACGCAGTCGATGCTTTTTTTCTCGAGGTGCAAGGCTCGGGACGCGTGCAACTCACCGATGGCTCGACGATACGTCTCGCGTATGCGGATCAGAACGGTCAGCCGTATCGCTCGGTCGGACGATATCTGGTGGATCTCGGGGAGATGACACTCGATCAGGCATCCGCTCAAGAGATCCGACGCTGGATCGCGGGGCATCCCGCACGCAAGCAGGAAGTGTTGAACGTGAATCCGAGTGTGGTCTTCTTTCGCGAAGAGCGGATCGATGATCCACGGATCGGGCCGAAAGGCGCGCTCGGTGTGCCACTGACGGGTGGGCGATCGCTGGCGGTCGATCCTCAGTTCGTGCCGCTCGGGGCGCCCGTATTTCTGTCAACCACTGAGCCGAATTCGGCGGTGCCTTTGGAGAGACTTGTCATGGCTCAGGACACCGGCGGTGCGATCCGCGGCATCAATCGTGGCGATCTCTTCTGGGGTACCGGGAATGTCGCTGGCGAAGCGGCAGGTCGAATGAAGCAGCAAGGGCGAATGTGGTTGCTCTGGCCGAAAGATGTGCCACTTCCCATGAAGTAGCATCGGTGCTCCGCCTCAAAAGAATCCGAAACGTTTGCGAGCCACATTGCGCCGTTTGACGTCGACCAGATCGTTGATGTTGTTATCGATGAGCAGGGTAAGCACATGCTTCATGCCGTGCTCACGATGCAAGGCGAGTTCCTCGGGGTAGAGCGGAATCGCAGCGTAGAACTCGACATGACGATCGCCGCTATCGAGTGCATAGAATTCTTTGGGCACGAGGAGTGATGGAGCGAGGATCACCGCGGACAACTTCGTGTCAGAAGCGTATGGCACGGGTGGCTCGCCGTTCGGCACAACATCTCCCCACTTCAGTGACGTGTCATGCTGCTGAGGGAATCGCGCCAGATTCATAAGTGTGCGGATCGGCCAGTACGCTGGATCCTGATCCGAAATGCCGTCCAGCTTCCATTGCCGTGGCAGCGTCATCATGACTTCCAGATACTGCGGGACATTTGCTACGCCGCCGGTGTTCATCGGCGCATCGCTCATTCCTGCTGTGACCAGCGTATGGACGGGCCGCTCATCGCTCGAGGGCACGTGCAGCACATCGACTGACGGTGCCTGGAAGACATTCTTTACGGTTCCAAGCTCACGCTCGAGGTGAGCTCGAATTCTGGATCGATGCGCCTGCTGGCTCGCTTCGCTGATCATCGTCACTCCGGTCGCTCGGCGCCGGAGTGTACATCACACCAGTGGGATGCCTTGCGGCACGCGAACGACCACGGTGCCGGCGATTTTGTCGTGCCAGGCCTGGCGACTCGGATCAAATGCAATCCACAGAAAACCGAGTCCAGCCAGAGCCAATGAAAGGAAACAGCTCAGTGCACGAATTGCCGCGGCACTCCAGTCAATCTCCCGACCGTCAACGCGGATCACCTTCAGGTGGCAGACAACGCCGCCCACCGTAGTGCCTTTCATCTTCCACATTACGGCGCCATAGATCGCGAGAGCGAGCAGGAACACACCATCTGATCGCAGAACGCTCAGCGCGACCCCGATCAGCACCATGTCGATGAACAACGCACCCATGCGGATCCAGAAGCCCGCACGTGGCAGGCTCAATTCGGGAATCGTGCTCGCCGCCACCGTCGCGGCAGCAGCAGCCTGAGCCGAAGTTGCATCCGCAGTGCTCGCCGATGCATCGAACGCCGCACTGGACTCAGCCATTGTCTCGACGGTTGGAGTAACTCCTGGTCCTGCAGCTGCAGCCGCAGCCTTCGAGGTGATCTCACGCTTTGCCTGGATCTCAATCAGCAACGTGTACACGACGACGCCGAGACTCAGAATCCCAAGCACCTTGTAGATGATGAAACCCAATACCGGGATCAGATAAAGGCCGAGCACGAGAATGCCGCCGATCAGTACGGCGATCGCCACATCGCTCAGAGGACCGCTGCCTGTGAAGCGAGTGATTCGACGGCCCAGTGCCGCGAGGATCACGGTCTTGCCGAAGAGGCCGGCCAGGAACAAGGCAATCCACAAGAACGGAACGACTGCGAAGCCGACGACCGTGATCATCAATAGGACTGTCAGAATGGGCGTGAGGAGGAGGGTAAGCACTGAGGCAACGAGAGTGCGGCCCGGCCGCTGCTCAAGTGTCTTGACGCAGTTCTCGACGCTTTGAGAAAACATGAGCGCGAGCACCAGATAAAGCGCCAGAAAGCCGATCGCAAGACTCCACGCCCAACCCAGTCCTTGCTCCATCGCCAATGGACGACCGAGCAGCAGACAGTGCTTCACCCACGGTCGCAGCCATTCGAAACGTCCGAATTCGAAAGGCAGCGTGACCTCATTGATGTCGCCACGAATCTTCGCCGCCGGATCGCGAATCAACTCGCCGCTGATCACTACGACTTCGCCGTCCACGCGGGCTTGAGGGCCGAGCTCGACATTGCCGAAGAGCGCGAAAACATCCCCGCCCACATGATTGTTCACGTACACATTGCCGAAGAGCGCGACTGCGTCTTCATCGACTTCACCGGTTGCGCGCGTATTGCCGAATACGGATACGACACCTTCACGAACGTGGCCCTCGGTGGTCGATGAACCCGAGACCGTCACGACGGCATCGACAGTGTCTTGCGCGGGAACAAACGTGTCCTTGCTGAACCTCATGATCACATTGTGGTGATGACCATTGTCATCATCGTCGTCATCGTCAGATGTATCCGTGGCTTCGACATCGGGTTGTGCCGATGGCTCTGCAGCCGGCGCGGATTGCGGTGGAGTCGCTGGTTGCTCGACGTCCTGAGCGAATGCAGGAAGCGCATGTGCGAGCAGGAGCGTCAGCATGGCAACGATCAGCACATGCCATGCACGAGGCAGACTCGGGAACAAAGGATAGTCAGCGGCGATACTCATCAGCGGCTCGCGTAAAGGGTGCGATAGGCGGCTGCACCGATGCCGAACAAAGTTGCGTAGAGCACGGCGATGACAGCGACCGCGCCGTAAACCCATAAGGAAGGAATGCTGTGAGCGATGAAGCTCAGTGCGCTTGCGGTCGCTTTGACCGACGCAGCGGCGGGTGTGATCTCAGAGGCAACGCCGGACCAGGCGGCTGAAGATTCGACGCCACCGAAGAACCAGCTGAAGCCGCGAACGAGTGCTGAGCCGACTGCAATGCACGCGATCACGAAAAGAATGCGCGCGAGAGCAGGCCATTCAGCATAGCTGCGCTGCCACCACTTGAGCTCGGCACGACGTTGCAGTTCAGCGAACACTCGCATCTCGAGCGTGCTCGGTGCGCGACGAGGTGGAAGATCACGGAGCGCCGCATCGACGAACCGCTCGAGAGGATCATTGGGATTTGACGATGTGTTCATAGTGTCGTCTGCAGCTCGCCGCCGCCCAAGGTTTTGGCGAGGGCTCGTCGGCCACGAAGGATGTCGATCTTGACCTTGCCGAGTGAGATGCGGAGTGTTTGCGCGATCTCTTCGTAAGGCATTTCTTCGAAGTGGTAGAGAACCAGAGGTACGCGCTGATGCTCGGGCAGTTTGCTCAGCGCCTCCTCGATGAGTTCGCGTCGCTTCTCGGTATCGAGGCCGGACACCATCGTTTCGGGTGCGGCAAACTCGATCTCGGGTGAGTCCTCTTCATCGTCGTCGCGCCGCATCTCCGAAAAGAACTGCCAGCGTCTGCGATATCGGGACAGATGATTCAGTGAAAGGCGTGTGGCCACCGTCTTGAGCCAGCCGCCGGCTGTGAGGCTGGTCTTCAAGTGTTCGAAGTTCTCGAACGCCTTGAGGAACACTTCCTGCGCGATGTCTTCCGCTCGCGCGTCATTCCCGAGAATGCGCGACGTCGTCGAAAAGACCATGTCCTGATATGCACGCATGAAGTCCGAAAATTCTCCGGATCGCTCCGGATCCCAGGTTGGTTTTGCCACGGTATTGGTCGTCGTTTATGGCTATAACCCGCACCAGAACCCAAAGTTACAGAAATGCTGCAGGCGTATGAAACGGACGGGCTTGGGGATCCTGGCGTGCGTAGTATGAGGTGATTCAGGGAAAGCCGGAGCCTTCCGTGAT
Organism: Povalibacter sp.; assembly: GCA_045810085.1. Classification (GTDB taxonomy): domain Bacteria; phylum Pseudomonadota; class Gammaproteobacteria; order Steroidobacterales; family Steroidobacteraceae; genus Steroidobacter. The sequence goes on from JBJMWN010000229.1 coordinate 15,885, forward strand.
CGTGTTCCTGGCCCGTCTGGATTCAGGCCAGGAGGGGTGCTGTCCAACATCAGCCCGGGTGATTTAACAAGACTTGTTGATGGTCTGGGTGCCCTGCATAGTTCGCGTCCCCTTTTGTCTGTCTGGTCATCGAATGCTCCCATCGATCGAATCGCGCATTGCCGCCGAACTGGCGGTGAAGCCTGCTCAGGTTATTGCCACTGTGGCGCTGATCGATGAAGGCGCCACCGTGCCGTTCATAGCGCGCTATCGCAAAGAGGTCACGGGCGGTCTTGACGACACGCAGCTGCGCACGTTGAGCGAGCGGCTCATCTATCTGCGTGAGCTCGAGGAGCGGCGCACAACGATCCTGAAGAGCATAGAAGAACAGCAGAAACTCACACCTGAGCTCAAGGCGAGCATCGAGTCCGCGGACAGCAAACAGCGATTGGAAGATTTGTATGCGCCGTATAAGCCTAAGCGACGCACCAAGGCGCAGATCGCGAAGGAAGCTGGGCTCGAGCCGCTGGCCGAAGCGCTGCTGGGAAATCCAACGCTTACGCCAGCGATCGAAGCTGCGAAGTATCTGCGTGAGCCTTTCAAATCCGAGCATGGCGACAATCCAGGCGTGCCGGATGTGAAGTCGGCGTTGGACGGTGCACGCCAGATCCTCACCGAAAAGTTTGCGGAAGACGCTGAGCTCATCGGTCATCTGCGCTCGCATCTGCAGGAGCACGGAGTTGTTGTGTCTGCCCTGGTCGAGGGCAAGCAAGAAGCAGGAGCCAAATTCCGCGACTACTTCCAATACAGCGAAACCATCAAGAGCATTCCTTCGCATCGGGCACTGGCTTTGTTTCGTGGTCGCACCGAAGAAGTGTTGCGTCTCGCACTGAAGTTGCCTGAGGAATTAGGTGAACCACAAACAGTGCCCGCGCTGAACAGCTGTGAACTCAAGATCGCAGCGCACTACCGAATCGCGGAGCAAGGTCGGCCGGGCGATGCATGGCTCAGAGAAACCGTTCGCTGGACCTGGCAAGTGAAGCTTGCGTGGCAAATGGAAGCTGAGTTGTTCAGCACACTACGTGAGCAGGCGGAACAAGAAGCCATTCGCGTCTTCGGCAGCAATCTGAAAGATCTGCTCCTCGCTGCGCCCGCGGGTGCACGAGTCACGATGGGACTCGATCCCGGCATCCGTACAGGTGTGAAGGTTGCGGTCGTGGATCGGACGGGCAAAGTGCTCGAAACCTCGACGGTGTATCCGTTTCCGCCTCGGAATGATCTCGAAGGCTCATTGCACTCACTCGCCGTGCTAGTGAAGAAGCATCAGGTCGAGTTGATCGGAATCGGCAATGGCACAGCCTCGCGCGAGACCGATCGCCTTACCGCCGAGTTGATCAAGCGCTTGAACGTGCCGACGCTGACCAAGGTGGTGGTCTCGGAAGCTGGCGCGTCGGTGTACTCCGCCTCTGAGCTGGCATCTAAGGAATTGCCGGAGCTGGATGTCAGTCTGCGAGGCGCAGTTTCGATTGCGAGGCGATTGCAGGATCCACTGGCTGAACTCGTGAAGATCGATCCGAAGTCGATCGGAGTCGGTCAGTATCAGCACGACGTGAATCAGTCGCGACTGGCTCGATCGCTCGATGCAGTGGTCGAGGATTGTGTGAATGCAGTCGGCGTCGATGTGAATACAGCTTCACCGGCATTGCTCGCGCGAGTCTCTGGTCTGAGCACTTCGCTCGCCGAGAACATCGTCAAGCATCGCAATGACAACGGTGCTTTTCCAGAGAGGACCGCTTTGAAAAAGGTCAGCAGGCTGGGCCCGAAGGCATTCGAGCAGGCCGCAGGCTTTCTGCGAATCGTGGATGGCGCAAATCCTCTCGATAGTTCAGCGGTGCACCCAGAAGCTTATCCGGTCGTTCAGAGAATCCTGGCTGATCTGCGTCGTCCCATCGGCGAGGTGCTCGGCGATGTCGCTTCGCTGAAACGAATCGAAGCGACGAAATATGCGGATGAACGTTTCGGATTGCCGACAGTAAAGGACATCGTGCGAGAGCTCGAGAAACCGGGTCGCGATCCACGGCCAGAGTTCAAGACTGCGACCTTCAAAGAAGGCGTGGAGGATTTGAAAGACCTGCAGCCAGGAATGGTGCTGGAGGGTGTCGTGACGAACGTCACCAACTTCGGTGCGTTCGTCGACATCGGTGTGCATCAGGACGGGCTGGTGCACATCTCGCTGATGGCCAACAAGTTCGTCAAAGACCCCAGGGAAGTGGTCAAGGCCGGTGATGTCGTGAAGGTCAAAGTGCTCGAGGTGGATGTCGCTCGCAAACGCGTCGCCTTGACCATGCGGCTGGAGGAAGCTGCTGCAAGACCTCGCAGTCCCACTGAGCAGAACAATGATCGCGATCGCAATCGTCGTCCACCTGCGCCGACCAAATCGCCAGCACGCGAACCCGAATCAGTCGGCAGCAATCTGATGGCTGAGGCGTTCGCGCGAGCGCAGCGGAAGTAAGCGCGTAGGTTCGAAGAAGTGCATCACGCACCGCGTCGGGCGTCGGCCCGACGGGCAGCGAGCGCGCGCCTACTTGCGGCGATGACGCGCGGCCCCAGGCTCATCGATGTCGTAGTCATCGAGATCTGAAAGCTGGGCCGCGGTTTCGCGTTCCTCACGACGTCGCTCGAGTCTGCGCCAGGCAGGCTCGCCCGGTTTGGGCGCGCCTTTCCTACGCTTCTCGAAGTCGCTGAGGAGATGATCCAGTACAGGATCATCAGCATCTGCTGCGACGTCGTCTTCCTCGTCGTCGAAGTCTTCTGATTCCGGTTTTTCGCTCATTCCCGGCACCGATGTTCGATGTGATCAACAACAGCAGAACAGGCAGCTTGACTGAGTGCGGAAATATATAAGGGGATTGTGTCATCCCTGCAATAGCTGAGTTTGCAGGAGTGAACCCGGCGAAGCATTTCGTCGCGCGATCCTGACGCAAGATGCGCGAGCGCCACAGGACTATCAGGCCGAGAGCAGTTCGCTCAGCGCGCCGCGTCTCTCATTTAATGAGTTGATTGAGTTGGAAAATGGGGAGCAGCATTGCCAGTACGATCAGAAGTACCAGGCCACCCATCACGAGGATCATCAGCGGGCCCAGCAATCCGACGAACGTACCCAGGATCGAATCCATTTCGCGCTCCTGGTTAGTGGCTGCGCGATCCAACATGGTTTCAAGATCGCCGCTCGTCTCACCGCTCGCGATGAGATGAATCATCATCGGCGGAAACATGCGTGTGGCGGCCAGCGAACGACCGATCGCGGCACCTTCTCTGACCTTGCTTGCTGCTTCCTGCACCGCATCGCGCATCGGAAGATTCGTGACAACCTCACCTGAAATTCGCAACGCCTCGAGCACTGGCACCGCGCTCGAAGTGAGCGTCGCCAACGTTCGCGCAAATCGCGCGGTGTTGTTACCCCGGACCACTTTGCCAATCAAGGGCATGTGCAAGAGGGCGGAGTGGAAACGGCGCCGTGCAGCTGGATTGCGTAACCAGCGTGTGAATAACCAGATCGAAAGACCAATCACCAGGATCACGAGCCAGCCCCAATTGCGAGCAAAGTCGGAAAAAATGATGAGCAGCTTGGTCAAGATCGGCAATTGAGCCTTGGATGCCTCGAACTGCTTGACGATCTTCGGCACCACGAACGCAAGCAGCAGAAAGACGATGCCCGTGCACACCACGAGCAGCATGACCGGATACAACATCGCATTGATCGTGCGGCTTCTGAGCACCTCGCGACTTTCGGTGTAGTCCGCAAGTCGCTCGAGCACTGTATCGAGATGACCGGATTGTTCACCGGCCGCAACAGTCGCTCGATAAAGCTCTGGAAACACACGCGGAAAATCGCCAAGCCCGTCGGCAAGTGCATGCCCTTCCAGGACTTTCGCCCGTACGCCCAGTACGACGCTTTTGATTCGAGGTTTCTCGGTCTGTTCGGCAACCGCCTGAAGTGCTTCATCGAGCGGCAGTCCGGAGCGGACGAGTGTGGCGAGCTGCC
>JBJMWN010000230.1:0-5415 GCA_045810085.1 Povalibacter sp.
GGCTCCCTCTGAGCTTTGGCCATACATCAATGGCTGCGTGCAACAGGTGACGCTCGCGGCGTTCTATTTTTCGGCAGTGCTTTCGATCTACTGGCGCTGCAATGCCACAAGCTGGATTCACCAGCTCGGGCCGATGGGGAAGATGGGATTGACGTCGTATCTCACACAAAGCGTGTTTGGCGTACTGGTGTTCTATGGCTTCGGTCTGGGTCTGCTCGGGAGGATCGGCGTCGCCACGGGTTTGGCGTTGGGTGTCGCATTCTTCATCTGCCAGATCTTTATCGCGCGTTGGTGGATGCAGCGATTCAGTCAGGGACCGATTGAGTGGCTGTGGCGCTCTGCAACGGACAGAAAACTGCAACCCTTTCTGCGACCTGAAGTCGCTGCAGCGTAGATTGCGCATTCGGCAAGTCGTGCCGCGCTGACGCATCTGACTCGTGTGCGCAGTTTCTCTGCGTAGGTGAATCGGAAGCTTCGACCGTTTGACGCGCGGGTGTCGCTGATCTGCGGTTGTGCGATCAGGAACCCAGTCCGCAATGTCGCGTTGAGACTCGGTGAAGCGCCTGTCGTCGAGTTTTTCTCCCGTGCTGTTTTCCTCGCTGATCCTCATGCTTGCTGCATGTGGTTCTGGTGGCGGGCACTCGAGCAGCGCGTCATCGCCGGTCGGTGGCAACCCGATGCCAACACCGGCCCCGACACCCACTCCAACGCCAACGCCCACTCCGACTCCGACACCCACGCCGACACCCTCACCGACTCCGCCTCCGACTCCCACTCCGAGTCCTGAGCCCACACCGATCGCGCCAGCCTCAACCTCTGTGATTACGGGCGTGAGCTTCAATTGGAGCTCGCATCGGCAAGCGGCGGTTGGCAGCGACAACTGGCCGACGACCTGGTCGGATGACGATCATCAGTATTCGATCTGGGGAGACGGCGGAGGATTTGGTGGAAGCGACACGGAGGGACGCTCCAGTTTCGGCGTGGCTCGTATCGAAGGCGATCACGACAACTACGAAGGAGTGAATCGATACGGTGGCAAAGGAGGCGAGTGCAACTCCACCATCGATGGCAAGTCGCATGGCGCACCGCTGAGTGTCGGTGGCGTTTTGTACGCATGGGTCACGCCTGAATCCGATGAGAAGGGTTATCAGTCCTTCACTCTATATAGCAGTCGCGACAAGGCATGCACCTGGTATCCATCAGAGGTGGTGTTCGAGCAGGCGAGCGATGGGATCAGCTTCGGTGGATTCGTGCAGTTCGGTAAAGACAACACTGCCGCCATCGACGCGTACGTTTATACGGTTGCGACTGTCGTCACAGATACTGAATCGCTGGAGATCGTGCAACGACCCGGGCGGATCATGCTGTTACGTGTGCCCGTCAGCGCGATCGAGCAACGAAGTGCTTACGAGTTTTTTGCGGGACTGGATGCCAGCGGTCAACCTCGCTGGGTTCAAGATGCGCATTCAGCAATTCCGATTTATGAAGATGCGGACGGCGTAGGTCCGTTTGCACAAATGGTGTTCGTGCCGGGGCTGAATCGTTTCGTCTACAGCAATGAGCGAGGAGACGGCGTCGATGCGGCGGCAAGAAGATCGCTGCTTACGATCGCGGAAGCGCCAAAGCCCTGGGGTCCCTGGAAAATTGTGTATGACGAGCTGTTCTTTCCGCAGATCGAACGATCCGTCTTTCAATGGAGCTTCGCACCGAAGTGGTTTCGCAATAACGGACGCGACTTCACCGTGATCTTTTCGGGCGCCGGTTCGAACGATTCCTGGAACACCATCGACGGCACGTTCACTACGGTGCCGTAACTACTCAAGGCAACTCCAGGCGCGGCGACGCGCCTGGAGCAATTGCATCAGTGAATGCTGGCCAATGCGGTGTTGAACGTCTGGCTCGGGCGCATCGCAGCGGAGGTCTTTGCTGCGTCAGGGTGATAGTAGCCACCCACATCCATCTTCCTGCCTTGCGCACCGATGAGTTCACCCACGATCTTCTGTTCATCACGAGTGAGCACTTCGGCCAACGGCTTGAATGTCGCCTGCAGTTCTGAATTTTTCGTCTGCACTGCAAGCGCCTGCGCCCAATACAGCGCCAGATAGAAATGGCTGCCCCGATTGTCGATCTCGCCGACTTTGCGCGCTGGCGATTTGTCGTTCTCGAGAAACTTGGCATTCGCCTGGTCGAGCGTTTCCGCGAGCACTGCAGCTTTCTTGTTGCCGCTCTTCGCCGCGAGATCTTCGACAGAAACCTGCAGCGCCAGGAATTCTCCCAGCGAATCCCAACGCAGGTAGTTCTCTTCGAGAAACTGTTGCACATGCTTCGGGGCCGAGCCGCCCGCGCCGGTCTCGTACAAACCGCCGCCTTGCAACAGCGGCACGATCGACAACATTTTCGCGCTGGTGCCGAGTTCGATGATGGGGAAGAGGTCTGTGAGGTAATCGCGCAGCACGTTGCCCGTCACAGAGATGCTGTCTTTGCCTTCGCGAATGCGCTGCAGGCTGACCTTGGTCGCTTCCACCGGTGACAGGATCCGAATGTCGAGACCACTCGTGTCGTAATCCTTGAGATAAGTTTGTACCTTGCCGATCAACTTGTGATCGTACGCGCGCTTTTCGTCCAGCCAGAAAATCGTGGTCGCGCCAGTGGCACGCGCACGATTCACCGCGAGCTTCACCCAATCACGGACAGGCAGATCCTTCGTCTGGAACATGCGCCAGATGTCACCTTGTCGGACGTTGTGCTGCGTCAGTACCTTGCCATCGGCATCGACAACTGTAACCACGCCTTCGCTTGCGATCTCGAATGTCTTGTCGTGTGAGCCGTATTCTTCAGCCGCTTGCGCCATCAAGCCGACATTGCTGACGCTGCCCATCGTGGAGACGTTATAAGCGCCATTCTGTTTGCAATCCTCGATGACCGCCTGATAAACGCCTGAGTAGCTGCGATCGGGGATGACGAACTTGGTGTCGTGCGCTTTACCATCAGGACCCCACATGCGACCGGACGTACGGATCGCAGCAGGCATCGACGCATCGATGATGACGTCACTGGGCACATGCAGATTGGTGATGCCCTTATCGGAGTCGACCATTGCCATCGGCGGATTCACCGCATACACGGCTTTGATATCCGCTTCTATTTCAGCTTTCTTATCTGCCGGCAAAGATTGAATCTTCGCCATCAGATCGCCCATGCCGTTACGTGGATTGGCGCCGATCTGTTTCAGTTCGGCAGCATGTTTCTCAAACACCGACTTGTAATAGGCGCTGACGGCGTATCCGAACAGGATCGGATCAGACACTTTCATCATCGTGGCTTTCAGATGTACCGAGAACAGCACGCCTTTGGCCTTCGCGTCAGCGATCTGTGCTTCGTAGAACGACTGTAATGTCGAACCGCTCAAGAAGGAGGTGCCGATCAATTCGTCCTTTTGCACTTTCACTTCTTTGAGCACTGATGCCGCGCCACCTTTCGGCGTGAACTCGATCCTGACGGTGCCCGCCTTGTCGATGAGTGCCGATTGCTCGTTCGCATAGAAGTCGTTGCTGGTCATGCTCGATACATGCGACTTCGAATCTTTCGACCACGCACCCATCGAATGCGGATGTTTGCGTGCGTACTGCTTTACTGCATTCGCGACTCTGCGATCCGAGTTGCCTTCACGCAGCACCGGATTCACAGCGCTGCCCAGCACTTTCGCGTAGCGAGTCTTGATGGCCTTTTCCGCATCGGTCTTGGGATCTTCCGGATAGTCGGGAATGGCATAACCCTGAGACTGCAGCTCTTTGATCGCGGCCTTCAGCTGAGGGACGGACGCACTGATATTCGGCAGCTTGATGATGTTGGCTTGCGGAGTCTTGGCGAGTTCACCGAGTTCGGCGAGATCATCGTTCTGCCGCTGCTGCGCGGACAGCTGGTCAGGGAAATTGGCCAGGATGCGTCCAGCCAACGAAATGTCGCGGGTTTCTACGGCGATCGACGCTGCTCGGGTAAAGGCCTGCACGATCGGCAAAAGAGAATAGGTGGCCAAGGCGGGTGCTTCATCGGTCAGGGTGTAAATAATCTTCGCTTCGCTCATGGAATTACCTTCAGAAAACAGCGCTATGTAGAAACTAATCGACGCGGGAACCCGCGTCGTGAGGGGCGAAAGTATATCAAGGCGACTGTGAGCCGGTCGGGCGAATCAGAGCTGGAGCGCCGCACCCGTTTGAGGCGATGCAACGTCGGTCGCGCGAGTCGCGCCACTTGGGCGATCGAAAACGGGGACGCGAGGCTGAGAGTTGACGGATGGCGCTGGATCGACCGGACGAATGGTGGGTTGCGAGCGCACAAATCCAGCAGATGCACCGCATGAAATTGGATGCGTTATCTGCTGCAGCGGATTGCGGTGCTTGCGGATCGCGACTCTTGCGCGAGCGATCAAACTTACCTGCGAATGGCAGCCACGCTCGCCATGAATTCATTGATGCGGCCATTCGACACTCTTGCACCGCGCGCCTATGCTGATCATCAAGCTGTTATCGCCGTCGACACCCCGAAAGAAGGATCGAATCCATGGACACGGATGAGAGCGAAGTCGCCAGTGTATGGGCGACGCTGGCGAGCCCGGAATCGCGACTGCTCGCTTTACTTCGGACAGCGGTGCAGATCGTGTGGGTCATGGACGTCCGTGGCCGGATCCTCGCCAGCGCCGAACTACCTTCCGAAATTTCCGATCTCAGTTGGTCCGCATTCACTGGAATGACCGCGGAACAGGTTCGCGACACCGGCTGGATCTCCGCTGTGCATCGTGTCGATGTACCGTCCTTCATGGCGGCCTTGGAAAACGCGCGGCAAACGGGAGACGCACTCGATACTGAATTCCGCGTTCGACATCACGCAGGTGAATGGCGATGGATGGCCTGTCACGGTCAGCCGATCCGCACTGCTGCAGGTGAGATCAGCGGCTGGACTGCAACGTGCGCGGATGTGACTCGCATTCGGCTGGCCGAAGCCGCGCACAAAGAGGCTCAGGAGCGTCTGCTCGCAGCACTCGATGCGGGCGAGATGTGTACGTGGATCTGGCAAGCCAGTAACCAGAAATTCTATTGGGACGCGACAGGTGGACGCTTGTGGGGACTCGACAACGCGAGCTTGCCGGAGTCGGATCTCGGAGATTTGCGTCAATACATTCATCCCGAAGATCGACAGGCGACTTTTCGCGCTGCTGAACTCACTGCGGCCACCGGTGTTTTTCATAGTGCCGAATTGAGAGTCGTGCGGGCCGATGGCCGTTTGCAATGGCTGCAGAGTCGCGGGCGGGTGGAGAAGGACGCGAAAGGGCGTGTGGTGCGCGTCGTCGGTGTATTCGTCGATGTCACGTAGCTCAAAGAGACCGAAGAGTCGTTGCGTCAGACTCAAAAACTACAG
>JBJMWN010000231.1:0-2579 GCA_045810085.1 Povalibacter sp.
GGCGTCGGAGCGTTCCTGTTGGCAGGCAGCGAGATCGCAAAGTTGATGAGCCGGTAGCTCCGAACCGCGTTGTCCGCGCAGTGCTATGCGAGAAATAGCCACCGGTGTCATTTCGCCCTCGTTTCACCTATAAGTATTCGCGATTCGCCTATCGGGGCTGCTCTATGTGCTGGTTTTTTCGGGAAATTGAGCTTTATGCCCGTTGCGAACGCCGCGGCGATTGCTTGAGAATGGCGCCCCCCGCGGACAGCGACCGCTGTACCGCCAAACAATCCTCAAGGTAGCGGGAGAATCTCGATGATCAAGGATCGCTTGACCGTCCTGGCGGCGATGATGGAGCAGGGCGTCATTCCGGTGTTTTACGACCCGGATGTCGAAGTCTGCAAAAGCGTGATTCAGGCTTGTGCGAATGGCGGCGCCAAGTGCATCGAGTTCACCAATCGCGGCGACTTTGCCTCGCATGTTTTCTATGAAGTGACTCGTCACTTCGCCAAGGCCGATCCGAGCGTGATCATGGGCGTGGGCTCGATCGTGGACGCGCCGACTGCGGGCATTTACATCGCGAATGGCGCGAAGTTCGTGGTGGGCCCGCTGCTGAACGCCGACGTTGCAAAGGTCTGCAATCGCCGCGCGATTCCGTACAGCCCGGGCTGCGGATCTGCGAGCGAGATCGGCTATGCACAGGAACTCGGTTGCGAAATCGTGAAAGTATTTCCCGGCTCGTCTGTCGGTGGTCCTGAGTTCGTGAAGAACGTACTGGGCCCGATGCCATGGACGCGCATCATGCCAACGGGCGGCGTCGAGCCGACTGAAGAGTCGCTGCGCAAATGGTTCGGTGCAGGCATCGTGGCCGCAGGCATCGGCAGCAATCTGATCACCAAAGATGCACTCAAGGCCAAGGACTACGCCGGCATTGAAAAGAAAGTGCGCGACACGGTGCAGTTGATCAAGAGCATCAAGGCCGAAGTGGCCAAGAAGTAAGACGGGGAATTCTCAAATGGCTCAAATGAAGGTCAAAACGGCTGCTGAGACTCGCTGGGACTGCGCCTCGTTCGGCGAAGTGATGCTGCGTTTCGATCCGGGCTTCGGTCGCGTGCGCAACGCGCGCAGCTTCCAGGTCTGGGAAGGCGGCGGCGAATACAACGTCTCGCGTGCGATGCGTAAGTGCTGGGGCAAGCGCGCGATGGTCGCGACTGCGCTGCCGAAGAACGATCTCGGCTGGCTGGTCGAGGATCTGATCATGCAGGGCGGCGTCGACATGTCGCACGTGATCTGGCGTGACTTCGATGGGTTGGGCAAGAACACGCGTGTCGGTTTGAATTTCACCGAAAAGGGTTTCGGTGTCCGTCCCGCGCTCGGCTGTTCGGATCGCGGACATTCAGCCGCATCGCAGATCAAGCCCGGTGAGATCAATTGGGAAAAAATCTTCGGTGAGGAAGGCGTGCGCTGGTTTCACACCGGCGGTATTTTCGCTGCGCTCGCATCGAACACCGCTGAGGCCGTGATCGAAGCGGTGCAGGTTGCGAAGAAGTACGGAACGATCGTGGCGTACGACCTGAACTATCGCGCCTCGTTGTGGAAGAGCCAAGGTGGCAAGGATGGTGCTCAACGCATCAATCGCGAGATCGCGAAGTACGTGGACGTGATGATCGGCAACGAAGAGGACTTCACTGCCTGTCTCGGCTTCCATGTTGAAGGCGCGGACGAGCACCTGACCAACATCGAGACATCTTCCTTCGCGAACATGATCACGACGGCGGTCAAGGAATTCCCGAACTTCAAAGTGGCTGCGACGACGCTGCGGAATGCGAAGACTGCAAGCATCAACGATTGGTCCGCCATCCTCTGGTATGACGGCACGATCTACGAATCGATGAAGCGCGACAACCTCGAGATCTACGATCGCGTGGGCGGGGGCGACGGCTTTGCGTCGGGTCTCGCTTACGCGTTCCTGGAAGGCAAAGGCCCGCAGGCCGCGGTTGAATACGGCGCCGCGCACGGAGCACTCGCAATGACCACTCCTGGCGACACCTCGATGGTTCGCGTCGAAGAAGTTGAAGCGGCAATGAAGGGCAAGGGTGCCCGCGTCATCCGCTGAGTGAATCTGGTCGGGCTGCTGAGCAGCCCGACCCTCTCTCCCGCTGCGCTTTCTGCGCCCGTGATTCGATCTGTCAGTCGATTCTTCGTTCCTGAATTCTGCCGCAGGCTACGGAACGCGCGAACTTTCCCGGCATTTAGTCGACACACCTCCTGCCGGAGAATGCGTGATGAAGACCTGCAAGCTTTGCGGAATGCTGATGGTGTTCGCAGTCGCGGATGCCTTGGCGCAAGCGCAGCCATCCTCGCCCGCTGACCCCACCAAAGATCCTGCGCCACAAGGGTCCGATGCGAGCCAGCGCAATCCTGCCGCTGATCCAAGCGTCAACATGGGGCGCAATCCTCGTCCCTCGACACAACAAACAGAAGGAACGACGAAAAGTCACGGTGCGCCGACAGCCGCGCCGGCACCTGACGCATCGTTGACGGGACCGAGTGACATGGGCGGGCCACCGCAATCGTCCACCGGCGCCAGCGAGAGC
>JBJMWN010000232.1:0-14886 GCA_045810085.1 Povalibacter sp.
CGCCGCTCATGTAGTCGCCGTAATCGGCGGTCATGCCACCGGTGATGAAATCGATCCCCTGTACCAGATGCGTATCGAGCACGCTCAACGCACCGTCGAGATCGCGAAAATGAAATCCGTTGTGAATCTCTGCACCGTCAATCAGCAGCATCGTTTCATCGCGACGACCGCCGCGAATGTTCAACTGTGCGGAATAGTCCCCGCCGGTAACGCCTGGCAGCAGCTTGAGCATGCGCACGGAATCGTCAGCGAGATGGGGTATGCGATCCACATCCTTGCGGTCGAGAAATACTGCCGAGCCGGCGGTTGTCGCGAGTCCGAAGCGGCTGGCCGTCACATCGACGATTTCAAGTCCAGTAGCAGCGGGCAAAGTCCACGTCGTGGCAGGCACAGCATTGGGCGCCTTGTTCTTTACGATGAGCCAGTCGCCATTGGTGTCATTGATCGCTGCAAGGTTCCAGGGCGTCAGGATTTCGCGAAGGAGATCGTCAATGCGCGTGGCTTGCGGCGCCTCCTGCAATCTCATGTTGTCGCGCACCAGTGCGCTGCTGTACACGATCCGATAGCCTTGCGCATTCAGCGTCGCCAATGCCGCTTCCAACGTCATTCCGGGCCGGAAGGCCACTGATGCGATCTCCTGTTGCGTTTGCGCCGACACGGTCAGTGGCGCGAAGACCAAAAGCGCCGAAGCCAGCACCAAGCTCTCTCGACTTGCGCGAATCACAGGCCTGCCTCGCTACTTACTGCAAGCGTGCCGTCATGTGCCTGCAGCGATACGCCAGTGATCAACTCCACACGTTGGAGCATCGCGATGACATCCAGATCTGCAACGGATCCGTGCAGGCGAATATCGTGGGCACGCAGCCGCGTAGCATCGTCGCCATAAACCAGCTGCCAACCGTGCTCACGCGCGACCCACGCAAGGAACTCCGCCAGCGGTCGATTCTCGATGTCGAATGCCGGGGCAGTCGCAGCAGCCCATTCCCACTGCGCACCGTGCGAAGTCAATCCCTGGACCAGCCGCACGTGGGAACCATCGACTTCAAGCGCATCGCCCGCAGCAATCGCTCTTGGAGCCTCACCTGCCCGCGTGAGTGTCACTCGACCTTCGCGGACCTGAATGCGAGTGGCGTTATCTTTGACCGCGACGAGAAATTGCGTACCCAGATGACGCACCTCGCCGGCGGGTGTCTCGATGCGCAACTGAGATACAACACTCAGGCCGCCTGAATCGACATAGACACTGCCGCTCAGCACGCGTACTCGATCGACCGCTTCGAACTCGATCTGCGTATGACGATCGGCCCGCAACGACAGCGAATCTCCAAGCAGGAACGCCGCACGACCATCGCCCGTGTCAACCCTCGAGCCCTCGAGCAACTGCATTTTTGGGGCGAGATACTCCTGAGTTGCAGCGTGCACGACAGGATGCATATCGACCGCCACCACATTCGCGACGACGCGCAATGCAGGCTTTGCCGGCTGATTCATCAGCAGGACAGCGACCAACGCGCAACTCGCAGCCAACGCGAGAGGCCACCACGGAAGGCGCTTTCGGCTCGGAGTCTGCGTTGCTGTCTCCAAGCCCCTCTGCCACGCTGCGTAAGCGGCATTGCGCGCGCGCTGCGTCGCGTCTTCTGCAGGCACATCTCGCGCGCCGGCAAGGCGAATGAGTCGTGCGACAGACGAGTCGCCACCCTCTTTCCTGATGTCGCTCATGGCGATGAGACTCCGTCAGTCGCGTTGTAATCCAAAATTGAAAATGCCTCGCGGAAAGCAAGGCGCGCGCGAGTCAGGAGCGACTCCGTTGCTTTAGCGCTGCGACCGAGCCGCGCAGCAATCTCCACGACACTTTCGTCGCGGACGTATTTCCATTCCAGAATGTCGGCATAGATCGATGGCAGGTAATCCAGCGTGGCACGCACGGTGTCGCGCATCTGTTCGCGGCCTGCGGCAGCCAGCGGATCCGCCTCGTCGGATGCGAACATCGATTCCAGAGCGGCTCGTACTTGTGGATCGTCCTCAGCGAGTTCCGAACCACATTGCGCAAAAGAATCGCCCCAGCGAAGGCTCATCTCGCGACGACACAACGTGCATAGCCACGTGAACAAGGCTGCTTCGCCGCGATAGCTCTTCAGACTTTCCAGTGCGCGACAGACGGTGCCCTGTGCAATGTCTTCGGCAGCGGCGATATCGCGTGGATTTCGCCGCATCACGAATCGATACAGCTTTGGGTAGTACTCGTTGAAGAACTCATCGAAGGCGCGCGCGTCTGCGCGCAGCAGTCGATCGACGAGTTCGCGGTCACGGTGATTCATGTTGTTCTTAGTGTGCCCTGCTCGCCGAAATCCTTCGCGCCACCCTCTAGCATGGAAGGATTCGTCCACTCAGACCTGCTCATGAGCATGCGAAGCGGAGAGAATGGTCATGAATGCAATCGCTGTCGGCATCGTTCCTGCGACATGAGTGAGGCAATCACGCCATTGCTTTGATGCGATCGGCAACGATGATTATGGATTCATGTGGCGGAAGCCATCGTTCGCTCACGGTGCTCAGTCCGTGGCGGAGTTTTATTTTTGTTCTGCCGAACCTCTGATCTGGTTGCGGTCATGACCAGCTCGAACTACGGCTCCAGACTCAGCAATCGGCCGTTCGAGAATTTGTCCCATCGAATTCTACCGGCCGTCAGGTGACGCTTGAGCGTCCCATGATTTTTGCAGACAGCAGGTCCGCCTCGAGATGGAGACGGCCCGCGCCGGCACCTCTCCGGCGCCCGATATCACCGTTACCGTTGCTCCCTTCCGGGCCTGGCGGGATTCGCGGCTATTCGTCGCGGAGAAACCGACGCGAGCCGCCATAGAACTGGAACCGTGTGGCGGCGAGACCGGGAGCAGCAGCACAGTTCATCAAACGATGGCCTGGCGTGCGGGTCTTTGAGCGGCGCGCGACTATACCAAGAGCAGCAAGCCTATGGCGAGTTGCAGGCAACCCACTCAGCCACGACCTCGATACGGCGCCACACCTTGGTCCGGAATCCAGAGATCGGCGGGTGGGCGTCCGGTCTGCCAGAAAACATCGATCGGAATGCCGCCACGCGGATACCAGTAGCCGCCAATGCGCAGCCAACGCGGACTCAGGAATTCAACCAGCTGCGCCGCGATTGCAATCGTGCAGTCCTCGTGAAAGGCCCCGTGATTTCGAAACGAGCCCAGATAGAGCTTCAGAGATTTGCTCTCGACCAGCCATCGCCGTGGCACGTAGTCGATCACGAGATGGGCGAAGTCGGGCTGACCTGTTACGGGACAGAGCGAGGTGAACTCAGGTGCCGTGAAACGTGCGAGATAGATCTTGTCTGGATGTGGGTTAGGAACACGTTCGAGCTTCGCTTCCTGTGGCGACTGCGGCCAGGCGACGTCGCGTCCCAGCAGTGACACATCGCCTTCGGGCTTGGTGGATTTGCGCTTCGGCATGATTCAGAGATGTTCGGATGCGTAGTCAGCAAGACGCGAACGCTCGCCTCGCGTGAGCGTGACGTGTCCCGCGTGTTGCCAGCCGCTGAAGCGATTGACCACGTAGGTCAGTCCCGAGGTCGTCTCGGTCAGATACGGCGTGTCGATCTGCGCGATGTTGCCGAGACAGACGAGTTTGGTTCCAGGACCTGCGCGCGTCACCAAAGCCTTCATCTGCTTTGGCGTGAGATTCTGTGCCTCATCGAGAATCAAAAACCGATTCAGGAACGTGCGACCGCGCATGAAGTTGAGCGAGCGAATCTTGATCCGGTTGCGCAGCAGATCGTTCGTGGCCGCGCGGCCCCAGTTTCCGCCTTCCTGGCTTTGCGTGAGCACTTCGAGGTTGTCCATCAATGCGCCCATCCAGGGCTCCATCTTTTCCTCTTCCGTGCCAGGCAGAAAGCCAATGTCCTCGCCCAGAGGAATCGTCACACGCGTCATGATGATTTCGCTGTAGCGATTGCTCTCGAGCGTTTGCGAAAGCGCCGCCGCAAGCGTTAGCAGAGTCTTGCCGGTGCCAGCAGGCCCGAGCACAGTCACGAAATCGATATCAGGATCCAGTAACAAGTTCAGCGCGAAGTTCTGTTCGCGATTGCGAGCGGTGATGCCCCAGATACCGTGACGCTCGTTGCGATAGTCGCGTACGAGTTCGAGCACAGCGCCATTACCATCGATTTTGCGCACCAGCGCCTGAAAACCATCAGCCTCTTTCTGAAACAAAAACTGATTCGCGTGCCAGTCGCGGACCATCGGGCCCTGCACTCGATAAAACGTGCGTGCGTGCTCCTGCCACGAATGCATGTTCTTGCCGTGCTTCTCCCAGAAGTTGGCAGGCAGCTCGAACATGCCCGTGTAAAGCAGATCCGCATCTTCGATCGTTTTATCGCTGAAGTAGTCCTCAGCCTGAACGCCGATGATCGCCGCCTTGATTCGCAGATTGATATCTTTGGAAACGAGCGTGACACGTGCCTCGGGGTGCTCACGTTGCAAGGCCAGCGTCTGGCCGAGGATCGCGTTGTCTGCGCCGTGACCCGGCAAGGTATCTGGCAGTCCACCACTCAACACTCGCGTCTGGAAGAACAATCGACCCGTCGCGCGCTTTTTGTGGCCATTCACATACTGCGCGTTGGGCAGCTGCAATCCTTTATCGATTTGCGACTTGCTGGAGCTCGCCATGAGTTCATCCAGAAAGCGGCTGACCTGACGCACGTTACGCGCTGCTTCGGACAAGCCTTTCTTGCCTGCGTCCAGTTCCTCCAGCACGATCATCGGAATAAAAATATCGTGCTCATCGAACCTGAAAATCGCGGTGGGATCGTGCATGAGCACGTTCGTGTCCAGGACAAAGATCCGATGCTCTTCACGAGTATCGCGTCCGGTGGCACGCGCACGGCGTACTTTCTCATTGCTGACGGGGGTGTCGCCCTTGATCATGGTTCGTCAAATGACTCCGTGGGTGAGAGGCGGTATGGAGGCGAACAGGAGCACGTCGATGTGCTGAACAACAGGATAGGAAACCCGATGCGTGAAGCGAGCGAGAACTCGCAGCGAAACGCTGACGGCGGAGACCAGAAAAATTCTCAAGTGGACTCGAGTTCCGCAATAGCAGCGAGCACTTGCTCGGCATGCCCGGGAACTTTCACCTTGCGCCACTCGCGTCGCAACACCCCTGCGCTGTCGATGAGAAAAGTACTGCGCTCGACGCCCATGTATTTGCGCCCATACATGCTTTTCTCTTTGTAGACCTCGAACAGATCGCAGACGCTGTGCTCCTCGTCCGCAAGCAGATCGAACGGAAACTTCATTTTCGATTTGAATTTCTCGTGCGAGTCCACGCTGTCGGGTGAAACACCGATGATGACGGTGTTGGCTTTGCGGAAAGCGGGGAACAAATCGCGGAAGGCTTCACCTTCTGTGGTGCAACCAGGAGTGTTGTCGCGCGGGTAGAAATAGATCACCAGATTCTTGCCGGCGACCTCGGATGATTTGAATTTCTTGCCGCCCGTGGCGGGCAGCGAAAAAGCGGGAATCTTCCGGTCGACTGAGGCGGTCTTGGATGACTTCGGCATTGGCGTGCTGCGTCTCCCTTTCTCGAGTTTTGTTAAGACCGACAGCTCAGGTGTCCGGACATTGCTGTCATCAGGATTTCAGCGGTTCGAGAATAGCATCCAGATTGAATTGATCGCAGAAATCCATGAACTCTTCGCGCAACGCGGCAATGTGAATCTTCGCCGGCAAATGTGCGATGAGCTGCACTGAAAACATGGGTGCGCCGGTGTGCGCTGCGGCGTAGCTGCGCGTGGTGAGTTCCGCGATGTCGATGCCGCGCGAGCTGAAGAATCCGGCCAGATTAAAGACGATACCCGGCTGATCCAGACTGACGACGTCAACTGAGTAGGTCACTACATCTTTGCGCGGCGTACGCTGCTCGGTCCGACGCAGGCTCACTGTAATGCCGGTGGAATCCGCGAGCTTTTTGAGCTCCGATTCAAGCTTGGCCAGGGTGTGCCAGTTTCCTGACACCAACAGCAGCATGGCGAATTCGGTGCCGAGCGCAGCCATGCGGCTCTCGACGATATTGCCCGAGCAGTCGAGGACGACACGCGTGAGATCGTAGACGAGCCCTGTGCGATCGCTGCCGAGGGCGGAGATGACGATGAACTGCATCCGAGGAATCGAATCCTTGAGCGAGGCCTTGCGGCAGAAGTCTTGAGGCGAGTGTACAGCCTGTAGATGGCCCGATCCACGCGGCGCGAAGGACGGGTTCTGCGCCGAAAGCTGCTTGCACGTCGATGACCGCGGCCAGTACGATCCCTATTCACCCGACACGTCTAGGATTCCCATGTTCAGCGGCAGTATCGTCGCGATCGTCACGCCGATGCAGGCAGACGGCGCAGTGGATTTTGGCGCGCTCGATCGCCTGGTCCAATTTCATCTTGACAATCGCACTGATGGCATCGTCGCGGTGGGCACCACGGGCGAGTCAGCAACCCTGGATGTCGAAGAACACATCGAAGTGGTTCGGCGCATCGTGCAGAAGGCGAGCAAACGCATTCCTGTAATCGCCGGTACGGGCGCGAACGCAACCGCTGAAGCGATCGAACTCACAAAGCGCTCCAAGGATGTCGGCGCAGACGCATGTCTGCTGGTCACGCCTTACTACAACAAGCCGACGCAGGAAGGTTTGTATCGGCATTACAAAGCCGTCGCTGACGCCGTGCAGATTCCGTTGATTCTGTACAACGTGCCCGGCCGTACTGCGTGCGACATGCAGCCCGAAACAGTGGCTCGGCTCGCGCAAGTGCAAGGCATCGTTGGACTCAAAGAGGCCAGCGGATCGATGGAGCGCAATCGCAAGCTCGTGGGTCTCGTCGGAGACAAGCTCACATTGCTGAGTGGAGATGACGACATCGCAGTGGAGAGCACCCTTGAAGGCTTTCGCGGCGTGATCTCGGTAACTGCGAACGTAGCTCCTCGCCCCATGCGCGATGCGATCGCAGCGGCTTTGCAGGGCAATGCAGACGAGGCCCGGCGTATCAACGAAAAGCTGATCGGCCTGCATAAAGGCCTGTTTCTCGAGTCGAACCCCATTCCAGCGAAGTGGGCTTTGGCGCGCATGGGCCTGATTGGGGACGGAATCCGACTGCCTTTAACCCCCCTCGCCCAGGGCTTCCAGACTCAAGTTTTGAGCGCCATGCAGACTGCCGGAATCGCGTTTGCCTGAGGGGTCGACCGGCGTGTAACCTTCGCGCCCCAGCGCATTTGCGATTTCAGCCAGGCGCAGTGGGATTTCGCCCTTCCGACTGAGGGCAGTATCGATTTCTTCGGAGAGATGGCCGAGCGGTCGACTAATTCGCCGGGAGCGAATTGATCGATGACGAGAGTCTCGGCGTCGACCCGCAGGGCGGAGCGCATGGATGCGCGCAGTAACGCGCTGGAGCATCCAGCGCCGAAGAACGCACCACACAGGTTTGAATTGGAGAGATGGCCGAGCGGTCGACTAATTCGCTGGGAGCGAATTTGATCGATGACGAGAGTCTCGGCATCGACCCACAGGGGCGGAGCGCATGGATGCGCGCAGTAACGCGCTGGAGTATCCAGCGCCGAAAGACCGCACCACCGAGTTTCGATTTGGAGAGATGGCCGAGCGGTCGAAGGCGCTGGACTGGAATTCCAGTAACATCTTCACGGGTGTTCCAGGGTTCGAATCCCTGTCTCTCCGCCACACATGAAAAAGCCGGGCCTGGTGCCCGGCTTTTTTTGTGCTCGCATTGCGCCTCACTTACTTCAAATGTCGCCGCGCATCCGCACTATGTTCACTGGATTGATCAGCCTTGCCACGCTCGGCATCGCCTTGTATGCGCTCATGTGCCTGCTGCTGTACTTCAAGCAGGAAAGCATCCTCTTCTATCCCGTGCAGAACGATCCGATGCTGAGCGCGCAGTACAAGGATCGTCGAATCACGATTCCATCTCACGGACAGACGCTGGAAGGTTGGTGGCTGAGAAGTGAGGGTGAAGAACGTCTCATCCTCTATTTCGGAGGCAATGCAGAAGACGTCCTGTATTCGGCGGCTGAACTCTACAATCTGAATCTCGGAAACGTACTGGTCGTGAACTACCGCGGTTACGGCCACAGCACTGGTGAGCCCACTCAGGACGCGCTTTATCAGGATGCGTTGACGATTTACGAGTACGCCATCGCACGGGGCGTAGATCCAAAGCAGATCTCAGTGGTCGGTCGCAGTCTGGGATCAGGTGTTGCCTCGATGCTCGCGGGCAGTCGATCTGTGGCTGCCGTCGTTCTGGTCACGCCTTTCGACAATCTCGCGGCCGTTGCCGCTGATCACTACCGCTACTTCCCTGTGCGTTTGTTGCTGCGTCACCCTTTTCCATCCGAGGAGTGGGCACGCAAAACACAAGCGCCTGCGCTCATCATGGCCGCAGAACTCGATGAGGTCGTGCCGCCCACACACGCTCGAGGATTGTTCAAAGCCTGGGCTGGCCCCAAGCAATTCGAGATGTTCAAAGGTGTCGGCCACAACGACATCGATCAGACTCGTGACTACTACGTGCTGATGCAGCGCTTTCTTGCTGCTCACGTGCAGTAGTTCGCTCCGACGTTATCGACTGGATTGAAGCTGAATACCACCGCCCGAAGTTCGGGCCGTAATCAGCGCACCGCCCCCATTGAGCGTGCCTTTGAG
Source organism: Povalibacter sp. (assembly GCA_045810085.1). Classification (GTDB taxonomy): domain Bacteria; phylum Pseudomonadota; class Gammaproteobacteria; order Steroidobacterales; family Steroidobacteraceae; genus Steroidobacter. Next base: position 8,716 of record JBJMWN010000232.1, read on the forward strand.
GCTTTTCTTGTCGCTTGAGGTTCGCGCGATAGGCAAGTCGGAGGTCACCGAACCGCCGCTCGTAGATGCATCGAAGGAAGCGTCAGCCGTCTTCGGCACATTGATGGTGATGCTGCCACCCGAGGTGGACGCATTGATTCCACGATTGGCACCCAGCAGCACGACGTCGATTCGTCCGCCTGAAGTCTCAGCGACGATCTCGCCATCGGCTTCGGCGCGAATGCTGCCGGAGGAAGAACTGAGGTGAACATCGCCCACGACCGCTCGTGCGCTGACACTGCCACCCGAAGTCTCTGCGGTGACCGGCCCATGAACATCGACGACATCGATCCCGCCGCCTGAGGTTTCCGCACGAAGCGAACCGACGATCCGGGCTGCATCGATACGGCCACCGGAAGTTCCTACGATCGTCTCACCGTGAATGTCCGTCGCTGAGACACTGCCACCCGAGGTGTGCATCCGGACCGGGCCAGAGATGGAATGCACCCGCACGCTACCGCCCGAAGTGGCTCCTTTGACCTGGCCAGACAGAGTATCGATGTCGATGCCTCCGCCAGATGTCTTCAGATCGACGTTGTACAGCTGTGGAACGGAGATCGTGATCTCTGCTTTGTGGACGCTGCCGAAGCTCAACCAGTTGTGCCAGTCTGCGTTGTCCCGCTTTGCTTTGACTTCGACTCCGTCCGAGCTGGCTTCGGCAGAGAGAATCAGCCGGTCGAGCGAGCTGCTGGAGCCTTCGAATTGCATCTGCACCCTCACCTGATCGGTACTGCCGCCCTTCACGGTGATGCTGGCACTGTCCGCATCTACATGCAGGGTTCCGCCCGCTTTCACCGCGAAAGACTTATCCAGTCTCTTCTCAGCGGCTGAAGCGTCGAGCGCAATGACGGCGAGGCCCAGAAATACGAGCGCGCGAGTGTTCATCGTGACTGCCCTGCAAATTGAAGTGCCGCTTCTGACGCAACATCTGCGGCAAAGGTTGCACCTGGCTCGCTTGTTTATTCAGCCGCCGGTGCGTTGAGCGCGAGGTAACTCGTCCATGGTCCGGAGCTGCGGGAACAATCGCGCCCAGATTCCCGCCACGGCCAACGTGACGAGACCACCAATGACGACGGCGCGGACGGTCCCAAGCCAGGCCGCGGTGACCCCGGATTCGAACTCGCCGAGCTCATTGGAGGCTCCGATAAAGACGGCGTTCACAGCGCTGACGCGGCCACGAATTTCATCGGGCGTCTCGAGTTGCACGAGCAGATGCCGCAGATAGACGCTCACCATGTCACCTGCTCCCAGCGCAACGAGAGCGATAACCGACAACAGCAGATTCGTCGAGAACCCGAAGATCACGGTCGCAACTCCAAATACCGATACGCCACCGAACATCCAACTCCCGACATGTCGAGTCAATGGTCGTGCTGCGAGCACCAATGCGCAAATCATCGCGCCTACCGCTGGCGCCGTTCGCAGGAGGCCCAGGCCTGCAGAACTGGTATGCAAAATATCTCTCGCGTAAACGGGCAGAAGCGCAGTCGCTCCTCCGAACAGCACGGCGAACAGATCGAGAGAGATAGCACCGAGAACAATCGGTCGCGATTTGACGAAGCGCAGACCTGAGAGCAGCGATTGCAGCGATACGGCCGGTGCCTGGCTCTTGGTTCTGCCACCCGCGCGCAGGCGTGACATCAGTACCGTCGATGTGAGCAGCAGGACTGTGACGATGCTGTAAACGACGCCTGCGCCAGCGAGATACAGCACGCCACCGAGCGTTGGTCCGACGATGGTGGAAACCTGAAAAACAGACTGATTCACAGCCATTGCGCGCGCGAACTTGTCCGGACCCACTAGATTGGGAATCAACGCTTGCGACGCTGGCATTGCAAAGGCACGCGTCACTCCGAGCAGCGTCATCACTGCAAAGACTGGCCCTACGGAATGCAGCCCTCTGACTGAGAGCAAGAGAAGGCTCAACGCGGACACCATGTTCAGCAGATAACAGCCCGTAACGATCCGTCGACGGTCGTAAAAATCCGCGACATGACCTGCGGGCAGAATCAGAACGATAAAGGGAAGGAATTGTGAAAGCCCGATCAGACCGAGATGCAGTGGATCGCGAGTGACTGCATAGACCTGCCAGCCCACCGCCACTGTTTGCATCTGAACGGCCAGAGTGCCCAGACAACGTGCCACCAGATAGCGAATGAAGTCTTGTTCATTTCGCAACGATGCGTCGGGATCAGGTTCTTTCATCGATCTTCCGCGGCAAGAAGATGCGCAGAATAGCAGCCAGCGATGCGTGAAAATGCGCTGCGCGAGACCGGATCGGCTCATCGATGACTTGCTTTAGTGCAATGTGCGACGAACTCTGCAGATGACGAGGTTTTTCTGCACCCGGCGGTGGAAACGCTCACATCGCCCGACTATTCTCTTCATCACGCTCGCGCACTCAGCGGCGCGACGAGATCGTGAGGAGTTTATCGGTGAGCAAAGTTCCAGCCGGCGTCGGCCCCAAGTTTCCGCAGACGGTCGTTCTGTTCGGCGCCACGGGCGATCTGGCGCGTCGCAAGCTGCTGCCAGGCCTGTTTCATCTCTCTACGGCAGGTTTCATCCCGAACTGCAGAATCATCGGCGTTTCGCTCGATAACATCGATTCCGATGCGTTCCGAAAAATTTCGCGCGAAGCGCTGGATGAATTTTCGCTGCGCAAATTCTCCCAGTCGGAGTGGGATGAGTTCGTTCCCAACCTCGACTACGTTCCTCTCTCAGCAGGGCCCGCGGCGCTACGTGAAGCAGTACTGCGCGCTGAGCAAGCGATCGCCACAGAGAGTCGCCGCCTCCATTACTTGAGTGTTCCGCCCAGCGCTGCCTTGTCTGCGGTCCATATGCTCGGTGAGGCCAAGCTGGTCGAGCGGTCTCGCATCATCATGGAGAAACCGTTCGGCACGGATCTGGCGAGCGCAGTGGCGCTCAATTCAGAACTTCACGAAGTCTTCAGCGAAGACCAGATCTTCCGTATCGACCATTTTCTGGGCAAAGAACCTGCGCAGAACATTCTGGCTTTTCGATTTGCGAACGGGTTATTCGAGCCGATCTGGAATCGCAACTTCATCGATCACATTCAGATCGATGTTCCCGAAACATTAGGCTTGGGCAAGCGCTCCGGCTTCTACGAGCAAACGGGTGCGTTCCGCGACATGGTCGTGACTCACCTGTTCCAGATTCTTGCATTCGTCGCGATGGAACCGCCGACCGCGCTCGAGCCCAGCTCGATCAGTGAGGAGAAAAACAAAGTCTTCCGTTCGATGTTGCCGATTGCACCGAGCGACGTCGTGCGAGGTCAGTACACAGGCTATCGCTCAGAGGATAGCGTCGCCCCCGAGTCGGAGACTGAAACATTCATCGCCCTGAAATGCTCGATCGATAATTGGCGCTGGGCGGGTGTGCCGTTCTTCCTGCGTACGGGCAAGCGTCTGGCGGAAGGTCAACGCATCATCTCGATCGCATTTCGCGAGCCGCCCAAGAGCATGTTTCCGGCCAACTCTGGCGTCGGTTCTCAAGGTCCTGATCACCTGACTTTCGATCTTGCCGATCAATCGAAGATGTCGCTGTCCTTTTATGGCAAGCGACCGGGACCCGGTATGCGCCTCGACAAACTCAGCTTGCAGTTCGCGATGCGCGATACAGGAATGATCGGTGATGTGCTGGAAGCCTACGAGCGCTTGATTCTCGATGCGATGCGCGGCGATCACACGCTGTTCACGACTGCTGCCGGCATCGAACGCTTATGGGAAGTGTCCACACCGCTGCTCGAAGCACCTACTCCCGTGCGCCTCTACGCACCCGGCTCGTGGGGACCCAACGCGATTCACCAACTGATTGCGCCACGTGCATGGCGTCTACCGTTCGAACGCACCTGGCGCGATCCGAATCAGTTGGGCAGCTGATGAAGAACATTGCGGGCCTTGATCGACGCACGTTCATTGTCATCGCCGCTAGCGCGCTAACTCATCGAGCCGTCGCAGGATCGAAAGATATGTACGGACTGATTGGAAAGATGATCGCGACGCCGGGGCAGCGCGATGTACTCATCTCGATTCTGCTCGAGGGAATTCATTCGATGCCGGGGTGTCTGAGCTACGTCGTCGCGAAGGATCCTGTGGAGACGGACGCCATCTGGATCACCGAAGTGTGGGATAGCGAAGAGAGCCATCGAGCTTCACTGTCGTTGCCCGAAGTGCGACAGGCGATTGCAAAAGCGAAGCCGATGATTGCGAACTTCGCATTGAGCCAGCCGATCGAACCGGTCGGCGGTCACGGTCTCTCAGGCTGATACTCAGCGCCTGGAGTCAGTGTCTGATAGCTCAGCGTCGCGAGGCGAAGAATTGCCTCAGTACACCCGCGCATTCCTGAGCCATGAGCCCCGTTTCCAGCTCGACTCGATGATTGAGCGCGGAGTGTTGAACGATATTGAAGACTGAGCCCGCCGCTCCCGCACGCGGGTCCGTTGCAGCGAAGACGAGCCGCTTCACTCTTGCATGCACCATCGCGCCAGCGCACATGGAGCACGGCTCGAGCGTCACATACAACGTGGTATCCAGCAGCCGATAGTTATCGAGCACCGTCGCGGCCGAGCGCATTGCAATCATCTCTGCATGCGCGCTTGGATCACGCATGCTGATGGGGCGATTCCAGCCTTCCCCAACGATGGCGCCGTTCTTCACAACCACTGCACCCACAGGCACTTCGCCTGCCGCTTCCGCCATACGCGCAAGCTCGAGCGCACGCGTCATGAAGAAGACGTCCTGCGCATTCCATACGGATGGTGCGGCAACCGGCGATGCTGGCAGAAGTGACGCATCCTCGACTGCCTGCCTGACATCACTCATGCACTGCTCATTCCCACTCGATCGTGGCGGGCGGTTTTCCTGAGATGTCGTAGGTGACGCGCGAGATGCCGTTTACTTCGTTGATGATGCGGCGAGCGACCAGATCGAGGAATTCATACGGAAGCCGAGACCAGCGAGCAGTCATGAAGTCCACGGTTTCAACGGATCGAAGTGCGATGACGTAGTCGTAGCGACGACCATCTCCCATCACCGCTACCGAGCGCACCGGCAGGAACACAGCAAACGCCTGGCTCGTTCGATCGTAAAGATCATGACGGCGCAGTTCTTCCAGAAAAATGTTGTCCGCATGACGCAGCAGATCGGCGAAAGGCTTCGTCACCTCACCCAGAATGCGAACTGCCAACCCCGGACCAGGGAATGGATGTCGATAGACCATCTCACGCGGCAGACCGAGCTCAACACCCAGTCTGCGCACTTCGTCTTTGAACAGCTCGCGCAGCGGCTCGAGTAACTTGAGATTCATCTTCTCGGGCAGGCCGCCGACGTTGTGATGACTCTTGATCACGTGAGCCTTGCCTGTCTTTGCACCGGCCGATTCGATGACGTCTGGATAAATCGTTCCCTGCGCCAGCCAGCGAATGTCCGGCAATTTCGCAGCTTCCTCTTCGAAGACTTCGACGAACAGACGTCCGATGATCTTGCGCTTGCGTTCAGGGTCAGCTTCACCTTTGAGCGCCTTCATGAAGCGGTCTTCGGCGTCGACGCGAATCACTCGCACGCCCATGTGCTTGCCCAGGGTCTCCATCACCTGATCACCTTCATGCAGGCGCAACAGACCGTGATCGACGAACACGCACGTGAGCTGCTGCCCGATCGCTCGATGCAGCAGTGCCGCGACAACAGCTGAGTCCACGCCGCCCGAAAGACCGAGCAATACGTTCGACTGACCGACTTGTTCGCGCACGCGAGCGATGGAATCGGCAATGATGTTTCCAGCGCTCCAACGGGCTTCACAGCCCGAGATTTCGCGCACGAAACGCTCGAGCAGCTGCGTGCCCTGGAGCGTATGAGTTACTTCAGGATGAAATTGCACGCCATAGAAACGTCGTTCTTCATCCGCCATCGCTGCAAGTGGCACGCTGCTGGTGAACGCGGTCGCGACGAAGCCATCCGGCAATTCCTCGACGCGATCACCATGGCTCATCCAGACATCCAGCAACGCCCTGCCCTGATCATCGGAATGATCTCGCAGGCCGTCCAGCAAGCGGCAGGGCGACGACGCTGTGACTTGTGCATATCCGAACTCGCGATGGTTCGAGGCGACGACTCG
>JBJMWN010000233.1:0-5010 GCA_045810085.1 Povalibacter sp.
AGTCATGGATGAGAGCGGAGTGGGCTTCACGGCCAAGGACTTCCGCACTTGGGGTGCGACGGTCAGAGCCATCGCACATCTGGCGTGTCAGGAATGCGCAGCCGAAATCAGCGACACGGCCTTCAACAAATGTGTGGTCGCAACTGCGAAGGAAGTTGCCGCAGCCCTCGGCAACACACCGGCAGTGTGTCGCAAGTCTTACATCAATCCCGTCGTGTTCACGGCCTGGCGTACCGGGGTCATCCACAGGCTCGTGCCAGGTCGCTCCTTGAATCCGCGTGAAATGGAGCGTGTGGCGTTGAAGGTTCTTCGCGCTCACCAAGCGACTTAACAAATTCCTGCCGGGAGGTCGGCAGTACCTCGGCCGGAGAAATCATGGTACCGTTATCATGACTGTTTTAAGCGGCCTCCGGGCTCCGAAAGTATTCATGGGGAGCCGGGCCGATTCAGGCTTGTGAACGAAAGTGATCCGCTGCCGGTCAAGGCTGGCAGTGATCAGAAATCACTCTTTCGCAAGGCCGCGTTTCGGGCGCACAGTTCGCTACTTATCCGGATCCGGGGGATCGGTTCGGGATCACGGAAGGGCTTCAAGTTCGCCGCATCGCACGATCGAGGCGCCAGGTGCCTCCCCATAAATTTACGCGGTTCATAAAGAGGCGCGAATGTACCTAGGGATCGATATTGGAACGTCGAGCGTCAAAGCCGTCATCGTCGATGACGACGATGCGGTGGTTGAACAGGCCTCGGCAGCACTCACTGTTTCTCGCCCGCAGCCGGGCTGGTCGGAACAGGATCCGCTCGATTGGTGGACGGCCACTCAGACCGCGGTCAAGGCGTTACCCGCCAAGGCGCGACGTGCCGTACTCGGTGTAGGTCTCAGCGGACAAATGCATGGCGCCACACTGCTCGATGCGAAAGATCGGCCGTTGCGTCCAGCCATTCTTTGGAACGATGGCCGCAGTGAGAAGCAATGTGCTGCGCTCGAGCGTGCCGAACCTGCCAGCCGCAAGATTACCGGCAACATTGCAATGCCGGGTTTTACCGCGCCGAAATTGTTGTGGGTGCGCGAGAACGAGCCCGCGTGCTTCGAACAAACGCGAACTGTGCTGTTGCCGAAAGATTACGTGCGTTTGCTGATGACGGGCGAGAAGGCAAGCGATGCCTCGGATGCAGCAGGCACGCTCTGGGTCGATGTCGCGAAGCGTCGCTGGTCGCCGGAAATGCTCGCAGCGACGGGCTTGAACGAATCCCATATGCCGCGCCTGGTTGAAGGAACCGATGCGACCGGCACGTTGTTGCCTGAAGTAGCTGAGTCCTGGGGCATGTCGCGCGTGCCAGTGGCAGGCGGTGGCGGTGACAACGCTGCAGGCGCGGCGGGTATCGGTGTGATTCAGCCAGGCGATGCGTTCCTTTCACTCGGAACGTCGGGTGTTCTATTTCTGGTGACGCCGAAGTTCCTGCCGAATCCGGATCGAGCCGTCCATGCGTTCTGTCATTGCCTGCCGAACATGTGGCATCAGATGAGCGTCATGTTGAGTGCAGCGAGTTGTCTCGATTGGGCAGTGAAGCTCACCGGCTCGCACGATGCGGCTGAGTTGCTCTCCAAGGTCGAAGCGCGCGGGCATCTGAACGGTTCGGAAATTTTCCTGCCGTATCTGTCCGGCGAGCGAACCCCGCACAACGATGCGCACGCACGTGGTGTGCTGTTCGGCCTATCGCACGATTCCGATGCCGCCGCGATCGGTCAGGCCGTGCTGGAAGGTGTTGCCTTCGCATTCGCCGACGGTCTCGACGTGCTCATCGAAGCAGGCGCGACCATCGAAAAGATTTCAGTGATCGGCGGTGGCGCTCGCTCGATGTGGTGGGGCAGTGTTCTGGCCGCAGCATTGAAGCGGCCGCTGATTTATCGGGACGGATCGGAAGTCGGTCCCGCCTACGGTGCAGCACGTCTCGCGCGCATCGCTCGTTCGGGCGAATCGCCGCAGGATGTGTGCAAACCGCCGCCGGTACGAGTCGTGATCGAACCTAACGATCGGGATATCGAGCAACTGGAGCCCAAGCGCAAGATGTTCTCGCGGCTCTATCAGGATCTTCGTTTACGTTTCCGAGGAGAGTAGTCATGTCGAGCGCAGCCCCTATCCGCAAGACGCAATCGTATTTCGCGAGCGTCGAACCCATTCGCTACGAAGGCCCGAAGAGCGACAACCCGCTCGCCTATCGTTACTACGACAAAGATCGCGTCGTACTCGGCAAGCGCATGGAAGATCACCTGCGCCCCGCCGTGTGCTACTGGCATTCCTTCGCCTGGAACGGCACTGACGTTTTCGGTGGCGGCACCTTTGATCGTCCATGGCTGCGCACAACCGATCAGGCGGCCGCGGCCCACAAGATGGACGAGGCGTTCGAATTCTTCACACGTCTTGGCACGCCGTTCTATGCGTTTCACGATGTGGATGTGATGGCTTTTGCCAACACCATCAAAGAACACGTGGAGAATTTTGCTGCTGCCGTTGATGGTCTGGAGCGCAAGCAGGCGGAAACGGGCATCAAGTTGCTGTGGGGCACCGCGAACATGTTCTCGCACCCGCGCTACTTGGCCGGCGCATCGACGAATCCGGATCCAGAAGTGTTTGCATTCGCAGCGACGCAGGTTCGCCTGGCCATGGACGCAACCAAGCGTCTCGGCGGTGAAAACTACGTTCTGTGGGGCGGTCGCGAAGGCTACGACACGCTGCTCAACACGAATCTCGGTCGTGAGCTCGATCAGCTCGGTCGCTTCCTGACCCTGGTCGTCGACCACAAGCATCGCATCGGCTTCAAGGGCACGATCCTGATCGAGCCGAAGCCACACGAGCCGACCAAGCATCAGTACGACTTCGACACGGCAACCGTCTACGGATTCCTCAAGCGCTACGGCCTCGAGAAAGAAGTGAAGGTGAACATCGAAGCCAATCACGCGACGCTTGCTGGTCACAGCTTCGAACATGAGATCGCGACGGCGCATGCGCTCGGCATCTTCGGTTCGATCGACATCAATCGCGGCGATCCGCAGAACGGCTGGGATACGGATCAATTCCACAACGATCCGCTCGATCTGATCCTCGCGATGTATCGCATCCTGAAGGCGGGCGGCTTCACCACGGGCGGCTTCAACTTCGATGCAAAGGTGCGTCGTCAGAGCGTCGATCCCGTCGACATGTTCCATGGCCACGTCGGTGGGTTGGATCATCTCGCTCGTGCGTTGATCAACGCGGCCGCCATGATCGAAGACGGCAAGCTCGATCAGTTCGTCGAGAAGCGCTACGCGAAGTGGAACGATAGCCTCGGCCAGAAGATCTTCGCGAAGGATTCGACGCTGGCATCGATCGCTGATCACGCCGTGGCGAGCAACGTGAATCCGAAGCCGGTCTCGGGCGGTCAGGAGTATCTGGAGAACCTGGTCTCGCGATTCGTCTGAGTCCTGGTCGCAACTGACGGCCGCGTTCCGAAAGGGGACGCGGCCGTTTTATTTGTCATTGCCAAAAGCGGCAAAGGATTGCCGGTCGATCTTCCCGGTCGTTAGGTCAAACCCCTAACCACTGTTGCCTACACAACAGCGGAGTCGGGAGATCTCGCACGAATGCGCCGCGGATGGGGCCTGAGTCCTACTGCAAAATCAGCGTTACTTCTCATCTCGCGCAACATTGGAGCTGTGTCGCGGAGCATTCGTGATAGCAGTCGCACCCGCAGCAATTGCAGCTGCTACAAAACCTCCATCACGCGCAGCACATGCTGCGCACAACGGAGGCTGTCTTGTTCGACTTCACGCGCGGCAAATCTTTGCCGGCCCCGATCACCGGCGCATTCGGGTTCATTGCATTGTGTCTGCTGTCAGTCTCCGCATCGGCGGGCGGCACCTATTACACAGACACGGATAATGAGAACAACGCAAATACGCATACGGCGGACAACGACATGGATCGTACGCTCGGCAATGCCGACGGTGCGCATCCCATCGAATTCAATATCGACGTAACGGGCGCCACGCCGACGACGTCCGCAATTCTGACCATGCGGGCGTACGACGTCGACGAAGAATCCGGTGAGACAGATGATGTTTATCTGAATGGCATCAAACTCGGACGTCTGAGTGGCGCGGACAGCGTTTGGAGTACGACCACATTTAAGGTTGATCTGGTCGCTCATCCGAATCTGATTGTGAGCGGGAGAAATAAAGTACAGGTCAACGTCGACACCAGCGGCGACGCAACCGCATGGATAGTGAATGTGGACTGGGGCCAGATGCTGATCGACGGCGGAGCCGCTGACAAAGGTGATACGGGCAAAGTTGCCATCACGGGCTATTCCATTGCAGGCGGCAACGTCACCATAAACACCAGCACCAGCGTGCATTCCATCACCGGTGGCCAGTATCAGCTCGAAATCAGCATCGTTGCGCCGAACGGAGATTCAGCCAGCGTCCTGACTCAAACCTTTACCGCAAATCCAGATGAAGACGTCGTCAGGACTGCATCACCGACGTATGCCCTGGGTTCAGTGTCTGGCACGTACACCGTGCAGGCTCAGCTGTTCTATATCGACAGCAACGGATTTCCGGTGCAGCAGGACATTGCGACCACGCAGTTCGTGCACACCAAGGACGTGGGCATTACCGACGCCGATGCCGACGGACTCACGGATACGCAGGAGACGACGCTCGGAACCAACAAGTTCGATAGCGATACTGACGGTGACGGCGAGAACGACCTGGCGGAAGTGGGTGGGAGCGTCAACGCGCCGCTCAATGCAGATGGCGACGGCTTCATCGATGCGCTGGACTCGTCGATCGTCGACAGCGATAGCGATGGTGTGAACAACGAGACCGATGCGGCGAACACCAACCCGTGTATTCCTGATCCTAATCACGCGCAGTGTCTTGCTGCGGATAGCGACGGTGATGGGTTGAGCAACACTCAGGAAGATGCGCTCGGGACCAATCGCAACGTTGCGGACACCGATGGGGACGGCGTC
>JBJMWN010000234.1:0-7385 GCA_045810085.1 Povalibacter sp.
TTGCAGACGCCCAGCTATTTTTCTCCAGCAGTGAAGCAGTTGCTCGCCGACATCGGAATTCGCACGGAGAGATTTCATGACTACTACGACTCGGGGTGGAACGAGCGTCACGGCCTCGGCAGCGCTGTGTTCTTTCGCAAAGAGGAGTTCGGCGTCGATCGTTTGGTGAAGACCTCGGACAAGGCCGCCAACTGGGTTCCGCTGACGCCACTCAATGATCGAGCGAAACGTCAGCTGATCGAGCTCATCGACGCGCCGAAAGATTATCTTTCCGGGAAGACTCGCTCCGAAAAGTTGGAACTGCTTGCACGCGTAACGTATGGCGCCTTTCTCACGGACATCGTGCGCGCCGATGCTCAGCTCGTGACGTTCTTTCAAGCCTCGACGACGGGATACTTCGGTGTCGGGATCGACGCCACCTCATGTCTCGATGCGCGGGCCAACGGTAATCCTGGCTTCGACGGAATGGATCTGGGCGATGAGGTGTATCCGACCCTGAGTCCGTCGGGGCGTCTCGCGTTCACCGATCCAGATCCGTACATCTTTCATTTTCCCGATGGCAACGCGAGCGTCGCCCGAGCGCTGGTGCGTGCGCTGATTCCCAACGCGCTGCCGGGAAAGAGCATGGAAGATCTGGTCACAGCGAAGCTCAGCTATGACGAACTGGATCAATCGCGTAATGCGGTTCGCGTCCGCCTCAATGCCCCTGTGGTTCGTGTCAAGCACGTGGGTGATGTCGCTCAGGCGAAGAGCGTTGAGGTGACCTACGTGGAGAACGGGAAACTTAAAGTCGTTTCGGCAAGCAACGTCGTTCTGGCGTGCTGGCATCGCGTCATTCCGTACCTGACCGACGAACTTCCACGAGTGCAGATCGATGCGTTGAACGATCAGCAGAAGGTCCCGCTCATCTACACGAACGTATTGCTGCGCAATTGGCAGTCATTCAAACAACTCGGCGTCCACGGCTTCGAATCTCCGGGTGCCTTCTGGCCGGAGGCAAGTATCGACTTTCCTGTAAGCATGGGCAGCTACCGATTCGCGCAAGATCCCGCCGATCCCGTTCTGCTGCATTTGTCGAAGGTGGTGTTGGGCGGCGCGCAGGGGCGTTCCGAGCGCGAGCAGGTTCTCGATGGTCGACGATTGCTCACCACTTACACGTTCGAGTCGCTTGAGCGTGAGATCCGCAGTTTGCTTGCACGTGCGTTGAGTGGTGCCGGCTTCGATCCGGCGCGAGACATCGAGGCAATCACGGTGAATCGCTGGTCGCATGGCTACGCGTACGAATACATGCGCCCCTGGGATCCGTACTGGCCGCGCGGTCCGCTGCCAATTGAAACGGCGCGTAAGCCGTGGGGCCGTATCGCCATTGCAAATTCGGATTCGGGTGCTTACGCCTATGCGCATTCAGCAATCGATCAAGCGGCTCGTGCTGTGAAGGAGTTGCTGGGCGAACGAGCTGAGCTTCCTTTGCACTCGACCTTTCCAGGCCCGCCGCTCGACCAACTTAAACTGAAGTCGTGATCTTGCTGAATCAATCAAGGCGAGCAGAGCGGGTGGCAGAAGCTCGTCGCGACGTCGAGGTGATCAATCGTTCGATGCTCGGCCCGGCGGGTGCCAACGCTCTCAACAATCGAACGCTCACGTCTGGATGCGGGAGAGGGAGCACGGCAGTGATCGGCTGAGCGAGCGCGGCGGCGACGTGCTCGGCTGCCAACCGGCCTGAGTAGACCGCGCTTTCCATGCAGGCGGGCAAGCGGGTGCGCGTCCAGTCACCGGCAATCAACAATCCTTTGAGCGGTGTCTGCGTATGCGGCCGAGCAGTCTCGGTGCCGGGCCTCGGGCACGGAATTGCCATATCGATCCGATGCACGACAGCATGCTGCACTCGTGCTTCACGTGCACTGGGTGCGTAGTCCACGAGTTCCTGTCGGGTTTTCTCGATGATCTCTGCATCGCTCATCGAGCTCTGTTGCGTGCTGTAGATGCTGTTGCTGGCAATCAAGGATCGAGACTGTTCGATATCGGCGCGAATGTTCGAGAGATCATAGAAGTCCGAGTTGAGATCGTCTGGCGACCAGATCCGGCTCCAGAAACGATCCTGAGTCACTTTGCGGTCGAGCCAGAGATAGGTGCTCAGGTAGGGACAAGGATCGAAACGTGTGAGATTGCGCGCCCATGCGGTGTCGGCGATGCGAGAGCTGCGCACCAGCTTGTGCAGGTCTTGAGGAGGAATCGCGGAGACGCACAGGCTCGGTGTGATGCGTCGACCATCCATCAATTCCAGATTCTTGAGACGTCCATCGACCGCATGAATGCGGCGCACCTCGGCGTTGAGCTCGATTCTTGTTCCGCAGGCGCTCAATCGTTGCATTGCATCGGGCGCAAACAGATCACCGAGCGGCCGTTTGGGCATCCCTGAGCGATACGCACTGACGCCGATCAGCTGACCGTACATGCGGACCAGCGCTGCCGCCGAACATTCAGCCAGGGGAATATTCAATAGTGCAAGCGTTGCAGTTTTCCAGAACCAGTCACGAAAGCGCGCATTCACTCCGCAGCGCTCAAGCAATTCGGCGCCGTTGAGCTGATCGAGCTGCAGCAGTTCCTGCTCGGAGGCGCGCAGCGCAAGCCAGGTCATGCGTGCGTTCGATAACTTGTCGCGCAGCGAGAGCGCAGGGACTTTCAACAGACTCGGAACCAAGTGGAGCGGTGCGGGAAGCCGATGCAGCTTCATGGATAGATGCTGCTGACCATCGAGCAATGTGATGAAGCGATCCTGCTCCCAGTGAACCTGTTCGCGTGTGCCGAGATGCTCGAGCATGTCGAGCATGTTGTGGTATTCGCTGAGCAGAATATGTGGGCCGATGTCGATGACGTCGCCCGTGGTCGCTTCATGGCAGCTCCGAGCGCGACCACCCAGTGTGTCGCTACGTTCGAAGAGAGCAACGCTCAGGCCAGTGCGTTCGAGTGCGAGTGCACACCCGATACCCGCAAGGCCTCCACCGATGATGGCAACATCAACTCTGAAGTCACTGGCGTGCGAAGCTCGTGCGCTCAATGAATGTCCCGTTAAACGTCGTCCTGCGGACGAGCTGTCATGCGCCGGAGGGGGCAAGGCGATCCACGGGCATGCTCACGGGGTGGTGAGCCCAGGCCTCGAACTCGGCTGTGTCGTGAGAACTTAGGATTCTGACCACATCGCCGTGCTGTGCTTTCAAATCGCGCAAACGTTGTTGATTCCGCAACCGGGCAGTGCGGTCCTTCTCCATCATCCACTGATAGAACCGCAGCCCCGGCGTGCAATGTGGATGCGTGAGATTCATTTCCTCATGGTAGAAATAGGCATCGCCCGCCTGCAGCATCCAGTGCTGCGAAGAATCCCGGAGCGCAACGCCAGCGTGTCCCAGTGTGTGACCGATCAAAGGCACCAGCAGGATCTCTGGCGGCAAACCTTCGAGTTGTCGGACACAACGAAAGCCGAACCACGACTCGCCTTCATCGGGTGAATAAGTGCGCCACTGCGAACGAGTCGACCATTGCTGGGGTCGATAGCGCATCCGATCCAGCATCGTGCGCTGCTCGAACGCAGCTTCGCGCTCGGCTGCCAGCATGTGCACGGTTGCATGTGGAAAGTCATCGAGCCCACCCGCGTGATCGAAGTCGAGATGAGTCAGCACGATGTGCTGAACGTCGGCGGCTCTAAAGCCGAGTCTTTCGATCTGACGGATCGCCGTCATCTCAGTCCGGAAGTCGGGCGACATCAAGCTCAGAAAGAATTTACTCAGCCGCGTCGCAGGCGAGGCGATGTCACGCAGGCCATAACCCGTGTCGATCAACACGAGCGTGTCGTCGAGCTCAAGCAGAATGCAATGACAAGCCAGACGGCCTCGCAGTGAATACGAGTGTCCATCCATGAGCGCGCCGCCCAGCGGACATGCGGAAATGCAGTTGAGATGATGAGTGCGCATGACGTACCTCACTGGGCGGACTCACTCCGGTTCGCGATCGAGCGAGCGGATCAGTGGGTTCGAAAGCCGACCCGGGAGAATTGCTCTTCGCCGCACAGACCTGTCGTGCGACAGCCTTCGCCTTGCCGGACTTCTCGCACCGCCTCGGAGTGTCTTCCCGAGCGCGATAGCGACTGAAATCCAACGCGACATACGCTCGTCGGTTCCTGGCGAAATTACTGCTGAACTTCGGACCCAGCCTCGCGGTAGGGCGTTACTTAGGTGAATCTTAATGGCGATGTGACCAACGCCTATGGCATGCGCGCATCGAGTGTGCGACGTTGCGATCAGTCGGTGAGCTTGCGAAGGTCGCGAGTTCAGATGCAAACACACTGCGTGAATCGACCATGGCCTATACAACGCGCGATCTCGAACTGGCCGAGCGCCATGTCGAGTTGGGAGAGCTTCACGTTGTGAAGCAGCGCCTCATTGTGGAGCGATTGCGCGAAGATTCGGCGATCTTCCTGAAAGCAAAGCGACTGCTGGAACTATTCGAGACCACGCAGCGCGAATACATACGTCATCGTGACTCATTGCGTTCGGCCCTCGCGAGTCCGCAACAACATCACCGCCACCAGTGACTCACATCCCTATTTCTGATTGACGCTGAAGCGACCCGGTCCGAGCAGCGCGATGGCGATCGCGGCGAACAAGAACATGCCCTGGAGCTCGAGTGCCCACCCGCCGGTCTGGCTCAACGAGAGCAGCTGTCCTTTGTGCACGAGCCCGATGGCGAACACCATGTTGATCGCGATCAGCGCAGCACCCAAACGCGAATACCAACCCACGATCACCATGAGCGGCGCAATCACCTCGCCGACATAAACGCCGTACGCAACGAATGAGGGAAGTCCTGCCGCTGCCACTGAACTCGAAATGAACCCGATGCCGCCCGTGAGCTTCGCTATCCCGTGCAGCAGGATGAGAATCCCGAGCGCCAACCGCAGTAACAATTTCCCAGTGCTTTCATTCATGTTGTTGTCTTCGTGGCGCGAAATTCGCGGGTTGGATGAGCGCACACATCTTACTTCGATGACCTGAACGTGGGCGAGCAGGGGCCGGATCGCTTCGGAACATCGAGGTCGTCGACAAACTTGCCACAATCGATGCACAAACCGGCGTGGCTCGATGCGACCGCGACCGGCTATCCCAAGGAGAACGTGCCCGAGATAGACTGCCCGCCATTGATCGTGACGGGCGTTGATGGTCCGCGTGATGGATTGTCTCGCTGCCTTTCTCGATAAATGACTTCAAGCATTCACCAGGATCATTGCCCATGCGTACTGCCTTGCTTTTCGCGTTCTCCGCTCTGCTATGTGCCTGCGCCACGCCGAGCCTGGCGCCTCGCGAATACCTTGATGAGCAGACGACAGCGACCATCACCGTGGCAGCGCAGCCTCTGGTCTTCGTGGCGCAGAACTCAACAGCGCTTGCCCGCGATGCGGAGCGCAACCGGGATTACGTCGAGTTGTATGGGATCGATGTAAACCGCATGGGCAACCATCGGCAATTCATCGCACTCCTGCAATGGACGGCGCCGGAGCATGCGTCGACCGCAGCGCCCGTGCTCGAGCTGGGATTGGGGAGCGAGACGCTCAAGCTCGAAGCCACCACAGAGGACGCTAAGGCTTTGGGGATTGCTCAGCCGCTGGCTCAGGCTTATTCAAATGCATCGCGCTGGTTCTACTACCCCGCTGATTCGGCAACATTGAAGCGCATTGCCGGTGCCCGCGAACTCGCAGTCAGCTTGCTCGCTGCTGATCAACGTCTGAGTTACGAGATGTTCAGCGATGGACGCGCGCAACTCACCGAACTGACCGCTGTTCTTCCATAACCCGCGTTCTCCCTTGCTCCCCGCCGCTAGCAGGTATTTTTCCCTAGCCAAAACCGCGTAAATACGCGCCGGTCGAGTTCTTTTTTCATAGGAACAAAGACCACGCGCCGTACATTGCAGCTTCCGCGCGCAAGTAGAAAAGACGGGCACTTCGTCGGCCCGTAGTCAAAAACAGATAACACGGACAGTCCAGCTGGTTGGACGGCTTGCGACTGCGCGGGAGAAAGCTGCATGGGCGCGATATTCGGTGTCATGGGCTCGGTGTCGGGTGCCGAGTTGGATGAGATGGGCAGGCGTCTTGTGCATCGCGGTGAGCACGTGACCTGGCATCAGGTCGCGAACTGCGTCTACCTTGGGCAGGTTGCAGCCAAGCGGTTGTCGCCTTTCTTCGATTCACGTTTCGCAATGGCCATCGATGCGGCCGATGCATTGGTACCGGACGCCTACGATCGTGTCCTGCATTCTTTCCGCCGCAGCCAGGACGCGCGCGATCTGGACCAATCCTTGCGAATGCCATTTGCGCTCGCCGCGTGGGACGCAGCAGACCAGCAACTCTGGCTCTGCCGGGACTTTCTCGGGCTGAAGCCCTTGCACTATTGCGTGCTGCCGAGCGGCGGTATTGCGTTCGCCACTGAGTACAAGGCGCTGCTTGCCATCGACGAAATTCCGGCTCGCCCGGATCTGGAAGCGATTCGAAGTCTGCAGATGTTCAAAGCGATGCCCGTGGGCAGAACCATGCTTGCTGGCATCTGGCCTGTTCCCCCGGGAACGGTGTTGCGGCTCTCCCCGAATGGAATGCAATCGCTGGATACCATGCCGAGGATCCGTCTGGCGGTAAGTCCCATGAGCGAGGGGCAGGCGGTCGACCAGTTGCGACAGCGCCTGGAAAATGCAACCGCGCCTCTCGTTGCAGGTCGCAAGCGTATTGGCATTGCACTGAGTGGAGGTATCGATTCGATGAGCGTGGCCTTTCTCGCTCGCAAATGCGCGCCGGAGGAAGAGCTCGTAGGGTTTACAACAGGGGAGAGCCCGGACGATCCTGAAGTTCGGCGTGCGGCGCTGGTGATGGCGTCTCTTGGCGGTCAGCACGAACCCATGGTCGTCGCCAATGAAGAACTGCTGTCCAAACTGCCGATGGCGGTATGGCATCTCGAGAATCCGATCGGTCGCAGCGAAACGTTCCAGTATCTTTCCCTGGCGAGGAAGGCCCGCGAGCACGGGTTCGACAGTTTGCTCACCGGCATGGGCGCAGACCTGCTCTTTGGAGGCATGCCCCGGCACAAGGTTCTCTGGTTAGCGGAACGCATGCCGCTGCTGAGCAAGGATCTGCTCGGCTTTTTTGAATCGACGCAAACAGGCGAGCCGTCCAGCCGACCACTCGCGAGGCTGATGACCGCGTTGTATTACCGGGGTGCAGTTCCACGCGCGCCGGCCGTGATGAATTGCGATACGGCTTCAGCCCCAGAGCTGATTGCAGCCGCGGGCCCCGAGTTCATTAACCGCGGCCTGATGCTCGATGGTCCGGAGCCAACGAGCCGTCCACG
>JBJMWN010000235.1:0-2931 GCA_045810085.1 Povalibacter sp.
CGCAAATTCGTCACGGGCTTCACGCTTGATCTCAAGCGCGCACGGCAATATGTCTGCTCCGAAAGGCAAATACCCGGGCAAGGAAGGTGCCGCCGGCGTATAGTGCCCTCGGCTCGCGATCTTTCCTTCTCTTTCGTTTGGCGCACGCCGCACACAGTGCAGTCGGCCAATCTGACGAAATCGAGCGTTCCCGAACCGATCCGCGCAACCTGCGCGCCTGATTCGTCCAGCCATCTGCCGGCCTGCGTAGCTCGCACGATGAGAGTTTCATGAGCAAGAGCGTGCTCGCCGATCTGTTCGAACTTAGTTTGACTCGCGAGCATTCTGCTGCAGCCGACCAGAGCCCAGTCCTCGTGTCAGGCGATCGAGAATCTCTCGAATTCCCGTTCGGGCGCAACGTCGCCTGCTTTCAATAAGATCAGTCTTCCCAGCCTTGCACTTTGCGGAGCAACCGATGGTCAACCCGATAAGTCACGATTCCTTCAGCGCTGATCCGAGCGACCGTCGCGCTGCGATTCTGCATGCCGAGCAGGAAAGAGCAGCTGCGCGCCGCCAGCAGCTGGAAGCACTCGTGTCTCCGAACTCGTTGCCCGAGGATCGCATCAAGCTGTGGGAACAACTTCACGGCTTGAATCTGCCTCGCGATGCGGAACATAAACTGCTGCGAGTCATTGCTCGCGATACCGCACTGAACTTGAGTCAAGTGCACGACGAACAGCTGAGACGATCGGGCAAACTGGATGCATCGAGGATCAAGTCATGACACAACAGTTCCCTGAAGGGATGCTCGAAACAGCCTTCCAGCTCGATTCCGTCGTGCCCGTGGCCGATGCGAATCGCGACTCGGGTGACTGTTATCGATACGTCATCTCACAGGGCACCAACCTGGACAACGCGATCACAGGCATCCGCTACGGATCGCTTGCCGATGTGCATGCTCAGCTGCGTGAAATGGTGGAACGCCTGAACGAACGATTCGGGAAATCTAAGAAAAAATAATAGAACGCCGCTTCCGCTTCGCCAGCCACTCCATCCGAATCTCTGCGTGCCTGAGGGCCAGTTGGCCCGCACGCCAACGCTTTCCAGTCTTGTCGCACGGCCGCTCGATCCGCTACTGTTTCACTTTCGAAAACAGCGGAGCGTGACATGCGGTCCTTCCTCTCGATCCAGTTACTGAGTCTCGTACTTCTGGCCTTCATTGCGCCGTCACATGCGGACGAGCGCTGGGTGGAAGGCAAGAACTACTTCCGCATCCAGCCGGCTCAACCGACCACCGTGCCACCTGGAAAGGTGGAGGTCACGGAAGTTCTGTCGTATGGATGCCCGGCCTGCTATCGCTTTCTCCCCATCATCGAACAGATGAAGAAGCAGTTGCCGCCACAAGCTCAGCTCACTTTTGTCCACGCCTCATTCAACGCCGCCGAACAATGGCCTATGTTTCAGCGGGCGTTCTATACCGCTCAGCAGCTGAACATCCTGGATAAAACGCATGAAGCCATGTTCAAGGCAGTGTGGGGACACAACGGCGAACTCGCCGTGAGCGACGCAAACAATCGTATGAAATCTCCGCCTCCGACGATCGAGGATGCGGCGAAGTTCTACGCGAAAACCGCTGGCATCGATGCGTCGAAGTTTCTCGCTGCATCCAAGTCGTTCGGCGTCGATATGAACATCCGTCGCGCAGAGACCTTCATGAAGGCATGCCAGGTCGATCAGACACCGACCATCATCGTGAACGGGAAATATCGGCTGCAGGTCACATCAGCCGGCGGCGTGAATGAGTTGCTCGAGCTGGTCAACTATCTCGTACAGAAAGAATCGTTGCCGTCATCGGCTGCGCGATGATCCAACGCCGGAGTGAGTGAATCGTCGCCTCAGGTCGGGGCGGCGATCAATCCGAGCTCTCGCAATCTGCTCTCGAGCGCTTCCACAGAAGCCCACGAAAGAATTTTCGAATTGCCACGCTCGTCTGGCGGATTTCTCTCCAGCTGATCGGACCATCCACCGCACCCTGTCAACGGCAGCAGCGGGCGATGATGCAGCCAGGCGAGGCACACTTCTGAAATCGTGCCCGCACGTCCTCCGATCACCAGACATGCATCCCCCGCGAGCGCCATCAGCAGATTGCGTGCATCGCCCATCCCGCACGGAATCAACACACTGCAAGGCCAGTCTTTGAGTGCGATGTCGTCCGATGGCACGATGCTGACCACCATTCCATTCGCAGCCAATGCTCGCTCAGCCGCAACGCGAGTGGCAGGACTGCCGCATCCGCTCACCACCGTGATCCCATGCCGCGCAAGCAACTCGCCCGCATCGCCCGCGAGCGCGTAAGCAGCGGATCCTGGCTCTGCACTGCCGAGAACACAGACCTGAGGAGCTCGCGCTCGACGCGAAGCGATTGCGGAAGCGGCCATGTGATCTCCCTGATTGAATAGCTGAGTGTGAATAGCTGAGTGAGGCGTCGACGCTCGCTGGTTCAATCGCGACTTGGTGACGACTACAACGTGAATGATGCGCTAGCGACGAGCCGTGCTGCCGCGTGCTGCTACTGAGCGGAGCCGCGAAGAACCAACACCTGACGCTTTCTTCTGCAAGTGATACGTGAGTGCCGCCGCAATGCACAGCTCCAACTCTCGCTGCGGAATGCGCTCGCGCTCATCGAAAATGATGCTTCGATTTCCCTCAAATCGAAAAGTGTCAGGGAAAAGTGTTCTGAACGTCTCGATCAACGACGTCTGACAATGGAAGTACACCGCGTAGTCATGCTCTGAGCTTCTGCACCGATTGATTCGAATCGTGCTGCCGCTGCCTGACTCCACCGTCAGGTACGCAGGATCTCCCCACTTCAACGTCTCTTCAATTTTGCCAACTCCGGCAGTACTCGCTGCGACATCGAAGATGAGCTCGCGCACCTGCATGAGTCGCTTG
>JBJMWN010000236.1:0-8423 GCA_045810085.1 Povalibacter sp.
GGTCGGAGAAACACTAATCAGGGCGACTTTGCTTGCAGGGCAAGGCGTGGGTGATGCGGTCATCCAGCGCGCTCAGTCAACTCGAACGTCAGCAGATTGCAGTCTTCACAGTCCTGCATTGGAATCGGGTTGAGCCGCCAGGTGCGCGCCAAAGCTTCTTCGTTCTGCAAAGCGAACGCACTTAGCTGTCGCAGCAGCGACGCAGCGGCGGTGCCAATCCAGCGCCGCCGCTCACAAATCTTCTATACGCCGTGCCTACGGTGAGAACACCGCTCGCACACAACCATCCTGCTTGTGTTTGAACATCGCGTATCCCTTCGGACTGTCCTCGAGTGACATGCGATGTGTTGCGAGGAACGAAGGATCAAGCTCGCCTTTCGCTGCGTGGCTCAACAGCCGATCCATATAGCCTTGGCCATGTTGCTGCGCTGTGCGCACGGTGAGTCCTTTGTTCATGATCACGCCCATGGGAAATTTATCGATCACTCCATAAACGCCCAGAACGGACAGCGTACCGCCTTTGCGACAAGCCATGATCGCTTCACGCAGTGCCTGCGCTCGATCCGTTTCGAGACGCAACGATTGCTTCACGCGGTCAAATGCGTATTGCGGACCGGTGCCATGCGCTTCCATTCCCACCGCGTCGATGCATGCATCCGGCCCGCGGCCGCCTGTCATTTCCTTCAGCACCTCGAGGACACTGTCGACTTGCGTGTAGTCGATGGTTTCGGAACCCACATGCTGCTGAGCCATCGCAAGTCGCTCAGGAAAACGATCGATGCCGATCACACGCTCCGCGCCTAGAAGGAACGCGCTTTTCTGTGCCATGAGTCCGACACCGCCACAACCCCACACGGCGACGACATCGCCCGGTTGAATGTCGCAGAAGTCCGCGCCCATGTAGCCCGTGGGTGCGGCGTCTGACAGAAACAATGCCTGCTCGTCGCCAACGCCATCGGGCACCTGGAAGCAATCGACATCCGCATGCGGCACGCGGACATACTCAGCGTGACTTCCCGCATACCCACCGAACGCGTGCGTGTAGCCATAAATGCCAGCGGTTGGATAACCGAACATCGGTTCCTGCAGCTCCGGCTTCGGATGCGTGCAATCACACAGTGAGAAAAGTTTCTGCTGGCAGTACCAGCACTGCCCGCACGAGATGAACGAGGGGACGACGACACGGTCGCCTTTCTTGACCTTCTTGACTTCGCGTCCGGTATCGACGATTTCGCCCATGAACTCATGGCCGATCACATCACCTTCTTTCATCGTTGGGATGTAGCCATCGATGAAGTGCAGATCGGAGCCACACGTCGTGGTCTTTCGAACTTTCAAAATGACATCATGAGGATTGATGATTTCAGGATCTTTGACGGTTTCGACTCGCAGGTCGTTGACGCCAATCCAGCAGAGTGCGCGCATGGTTGTTCTCCTCTAGCGTGGATCGCGGCGAGCCGCCGGCTGACGATCGGTGGTGGGAATCTCGCCGGTGAGCGCGAGGCTCTTGAAGTAGTGCAATGTCTTCGAAGCAATCTCGCCTGGAATTGCGTTGTGCATGAATCTCGCCGCTGCCTGACCGATCACTCCGTGCGGAGGATTCAGCAGCATGTGCATCTGCACCACTGTGCCTGGCTTGCCCCTCGCTGGAATGAATCGCACCGTGCTCTCCTGCAGTGGCGCTGAAGAATCTTCTGGCTCCCACCGCATGAATTCGTTCGGACGATTTTCAACCAGACGCATGATCCACTGCCCGAGTGGACCCGGAGCCGTCCACCGCGCGCGACGCTCATCGATCATTTCGACTTTGGCGAAGTGTCCGATGATGCGTTGGAAATTCTGCGGATCGCTCCAAAGCGGATAGAGCTCTTCCGGTGATTTTTCAACGGTGAGAGAGCGCTCTACCTCGGGCGACCTCGGCGATGCGCTGCGGGCGATACCTGAGCGACGCCCACTCTGCGAATTTCGATTCAGCGCCTGAACACCGATGGCGCCCAGAACAGCAACGCCAGTGAGAGCGAGTGTCACGCCAACGTACGAGCGGCCACCGCGACTTGTCGGAGACGTACGAGCTCCGCGTCGGTAACGATACTGTGAAGACTCAGTCAGGTTCCTCATTGCGTCTCCTCAAATAGCTGGAGATCGCTGCTCCGGTGTAGCACGCGACGTGTGCATCTGACGTGGTCGCCATGAGTCGCACGCTGTCTACGACTATGACCCGATGCAGTTCTCTCATCGAAGGTAAAAGGTGGGCGGATATTCGGTCGTGTTTCGAACGAACTGAATCGGAATCCGAGCGGCCGGCGAATGTTCCGCGAGATGTTCGAGAAAGGACTCGCGTGTTCCACTTAATGCATTAGGCCACGCGTCGTCAGAGATGCCTGCGCGTGGCCGTGTGATTCTTAGACAGAGCATCTAGACGGTAGAGTGCGTAGCCTGTCATCACGCACAAGAGCACTGCATGGATATGAGTCAGCGCGCGTGGACATTTCAGCTGCGAACCATCAGCACTGAGCGAATCAGTCGAACTGCGTCGGCGAAAGGATCCGAATGGTTCACGGAATCCCTGTTGCTACTCGATCGTTACTGCAATGGACAGATGGCACGCGACCGCAAGGCTCCAACTTGTAGCAGCTGATGTGATGCTCACTCACACAACCACGCTTCAGATACTCATCTCCCGTCATCCTGCGCATGAATGGAGATCCCTACGATGAAGTCAGTTGAACGTCATTGGAACTGGGCTCCTGACAAAGCGTCTTTTGTCTTAACCGTTCCGCGAGTTGTTGTGCCGATGAAGCCTTACGTCGCGTAAGGCTGGTAGCCAACACGCTCGCGGCCCAAGCCATCTTCCATGGAGAACTTCGGCATGAGTCTTCGAAGCAGCAAGTTACAAGGTCGTCGCGTTGCGATCCTCGCAGCAGATGGTTTCGAGATGGTCGAGCTTGTGGTGCCGCTGATGGCACTGCGTGCCGCGGGTGCCAAGGTCGACGTGATATCGCTGCGCCGCGGACGCATTCGCGGCGTGAACTTGCACGAGCCCGCGCAGCGCGTGCATGTGACGAAGACCATCGCCGAAGCAGATCCGGACGAGTACGACGCATTGCTGATCCCCGGCGGCTTCATCAATCCAGACCTGCTGCGACAGTCGGAATCCGCGCGTGCATTCGTGCGCGCGTTCGATCAGGCACAGAAGCCGATCGCGACTTTGTGCCATGGACCGTGGTTGCTCGCGTCGGCCGATCTGGCGCGCGGGCGCACGCTGACTTCCTGGCCCGGCATTCGTGACGACATGGTGAACGCAGGCGCGACCTGGCTCGACAAGGACCTGGTGCAGGATCGCAATTGGGTGTCGAGCCGCGGACCTCAGGATATGACCGCGTTCGTACGCGGCATGATCCAGCTGTTTTCGGGTGCGACACGACAGTCGCGCGAAACGCTGCCTGCACAGTCTTCACCGCAACGGAACAGTCCCCCAAAACTTGTGGTGAACACCATGGCCTGGCTGCCGCGGCCTTCGGTGCGGGCAGCGGTAGCAGTCGGGTTGGTTGGGTTCTGGGCGCTCACCCGAACCAAGGCAGGAGCCAGATTCGGCGCACGTCTCGCACGCGCGTAGCAAAGGCAGCGGTCTCTGACTTCTCGCGGAGTCTTTACACGGCAGTTCCCGGAGGCGCATCCCATCAATTGATCCATGCGCCTCTCGCTCTCGTCATTAGCTGCGCAGCGGTTGGCACTTTCTCTGCGATCACCTGAGCTTCTGAACGTCGTAGTAGTTGTTCTTGCCTTCATCGACATGAGTGCCAAGGACGCAAAATCCGGCGCTCTCCAGAGCTTCAACATACATCGCTCTGCCGAGCGAGCAACATTTGTGGCCTGTGGTCGTATCTCGCCATGCTCCCGCTTCAATCGGTGCAGTGAAAAGAAAGCGACCTTCAGGCAACAGGATCTCTGACACACGGCGGAGCAAAGCAACCTGCTCGACTGCTTCTAAAAGGAAGATGAGGCCGATCGATATGGCCGCACCGAATTGCCGCCCGAAGTAATCACTCTCCAAAGCGCTTGCACATTGCGTTGGGATCGTGGGAAATCGCGAACGGAATCGTTCGAGTAAAGCAGGTGATGAGTCGATCGCCCAAACACCGATGCCCGCCTCCACTAACGTGCGGGTCACTGGATATCCGCCACCACACGCGATTTCAATCACATCGGTGCCCGCCGGCAGCGCTCTGACCCAACGAGCCACGACACTCGCACCTACTGCCGATCTGTCTCGCGCATCGAGAAATTCGCGGGCATGCATTTCATAGGCGCTTACTGAGTTCATGGTGCGTCCGGTGTGCCGATCACAATCACGCCGCACAAATTCGCCGAACGGATGGGAACTTCGAATGGTGAATAAGGTTCATTGCCGGCCATGAAGTCGTAGACAGCGAACACCTCGCGTGCGACTCCTTCTCGACACGCCGATCAAATCACTTCGGGTTGGGCTTAGCCACCTCGGCTAGATACTGCTCGTCGGTGACGTGTCCCATCCACGTCACAGGCGATCCGTCCTTTGCCTCCTGGATGGCGATGTGAGTCATTGCAGCGGTCGACGTTGCGCCATGCCAATGCTTGTGCTCAGGCGGACACCAAAGAATATCGCCCGCGTAGAACTCCAATTTCGGTCCGCCTTCAATCTGAGTCCAACCGACGCCTTCCGTGACGATCAGCGTTTGACCCAGAGGATGGGTATGCCACGCAGTACGGGCACCAGGTTCAAAGTGAACGATGGCCCCGCTTACCCGCGAGGGCGCCTCGCGTTGGAACTGACCCGAGATGGTGGCCTTGCCCGTGAAATATTCAGCGGGTCCTGTCACCGTCTTCAAGTCATCTTTACGTTTGATCTCCATCTTGATCACTCTCTGGTTGTGGATGCTCTCTGTTGCCTGCGCACTCAGAACACCTAGCGAAAGCGCAGATGAAAGTGCCAAAAGCCTGAGAGCGATACGGAGACTTTGCATACTTCTTCCCGGATGAGGGTTGTTGCATCGTGGGATGCTAGTGCTTGGAAAACACGATCCGAACCGCGCCCTCGCCGAGCACTTGCTCAAGTCCCGCAGGATCATTCACGTGCCCAATGTGGGTATAGGAGTAAGAGGAGCGGAACGTCTTGTAGAACACGACCAGCGTGTTGGAGCCATACAGCAACAAATCACCGCTATGAATCGTTCCAGGCCTGCTTGCCTTCGTTGGCAAGGCTTGTAATAGGTCCGCGTGTTTCTCATTTCCATTGAGCTCAGCCATGTCAAGCGTCAATGGGAGTTGGGCCGCGAACGCACGAGCGGCGTCCGTGTCCGCCAACGTGATTGCGAAACTGCGCTTGCCTACCGTCATCAACATGCGATGTTCCTCAGCTTGGGCAAATGTTGCGGGGGCGTCATGCGAAACGGCCGCAGGCGTCTCTGCCGCGCTGGCCTTGCATACGTTCAGCAGCAACAGGACGAGCGCCAAGTTCAAGTTTTCAAACGAGCGGCGCTGCATTCCTGGAAGCGTGGGCAAAAGTTTGCTTGAGGTCATGCCACGTGTCCTGGCTGGCTCGCCCCGCGAGTGGCTCGCGGCATTTGCGAGCGTGATGTCACTAAGGTCAAGAATGCGCCGAACAGCAGGACGGCAGCGCTGGTCACGAAAGTGCTCCGATAGCCGCTGCTGTCAAACAACGCGCCGCCCGCGGTAGAGCCCATCGCAATCGCCAACTGGATCACCGCCACCATCAACCCCCCGCCGGCTTCGGCATCTTTCGGCATCGACTGCGCGATCCAGCTCCACCAACCAACGGGGGCCGCGGTGGCCAGCAATCCCCACAAACCCAGAAGGGTGGCCACGGCGACAACCCGGTCACCGAACGGGATCAATGCCAACGCGATGATCGCCATCAGAACAGGGATGGCGATCAGCGTCCGATGCAGGCCACGCTTGAGGAATGTGCCGATCATCGCGGTGCCGATGACACCAGCCACACCGATCCCCAACAGAATCAACGAGAGCGTTGACACATCCACGTGCGTCACGGTTTCCAGGTACGGCCGCACATAGGTGAACAACGCGAATTGGCCCATGAAGAACGCGCCGCACGCGGCCATGCCCAGCGCCACGGCTCGGCGCTTGAACAGGCGGAATACGTTGCCGGAGCGTTTGGTGCGTTCGGCAGGCAGTGACGGCAAGCTGACCCACTGCCACAAGAAAGTCATCGCAGCGATCGGCACCAGGCAGTAGAAGGCGCCGCGCCAGCCAATGATCGAACCCAAGTAGCTGCCCAATGGCGCAGCGATGACGGTGGCGAGCGCGTTGCCGCCATTGAAAATGGCCAAGGCGCGCGGCACCCGCGAAGTTGGCACCAAACGCATCGCAATGGCTGCAGACATCGACCAGAAGCCACCGATCACCAGGCCAATCAGCGCGCGACCGAACATATAGGTGAGGTAGTTCTGAGCGAGCGCGACTACCACGCCGGACAAAGCCATTAAGCCAGTCAGTATCAGCAACAACGTCTTTCGATTCATGCTGCCGACGATCACAGAAATCGACAGGCTCGTGAGTACTGCGAACGCGCCGGAGATCGCGATGCCATATCCCGCCAAACCTTCGCTCACGCGAAGGTCAGCGGCCATCGGTGTCAGTAGGCTCACGGGCATGAACTCGGACGCAATCAACGCGAACACGCACAGTGTCATCGCGAAGACGCCGCTCCAGTGTGCGGGCTGCGCCGTTGCTTCATGTTGGTCTGCGCCTATAACAGCGCTCGTCGGTATCGTCATGGCTTCGTGGTCTTCAGTAGTATCCAGGTAACAAGAAGATGAGTAGTCCCACCAACGCGCTCAGCTTGTTCATTGATCTCTCACCTTGTCCGGTTGAGATCATTGTGAGGACTGAGCTGCTGTTTGATTAGCCAACGACGGACTGATGATTCGTTGAGCGGGGTTCATCAGTGGTCAGCGGCAAATCTCTCAGAGCTCACTGATGAGGATGAAAGCCAGCCTGAACGGCAAGCGCGTTTCATCGCTGCTTGCGGTGGCGAGGCGTCAGGCGATTCGCCGATCGATGAATGATGCTCATCTGGTCGGCAGGTCAGTGGCGCCTACCTGAGGAACCTTCGGCGATGCGCGCCCATCATTCTTATAGTGTTGTGGAGGGAATTCATGGTGCGTCCGTGTGTCATTTCCGCACGGGCTTGAGTAGCAATGGCCTCATCTTGCTGACAAGGTGTCATACGTCTTTGCAGGCAAGACCACCGTGCATCGAAAAAGAAATCAGAAAGGAATCCACTCGATGCAGTTTCGCCGTTCGGACTTGACCGACATCTCGTACTTCCTTGAATTGGCCAAGCATCGCAACTTCAGGAAGGCAGGCCTTGCACTGGGCGTCAGCGCGTCTGCGCTCAGTCATGCGCTTCGTGGATTGGAAGAACGACTTGGGGTACGTCTTCTCAACCGCACGACCCGCAGCGTCACGCTGACTGCAGCCGGTGAAGCATTGCACGCCGCCGTCGAAGATCCCTTCGAACAAATCGGTCGCGCCGTTGACGTGGTGAACCAATTTCGTGACGCACCGATGGGCCGCATCAAGCTGAGCGTGCCGACCGAGGCGGCTTCGTTCTTGGTCGGCCCAGTCATGGCGACTTTCTTGAAGCGCTATCCCGACGTTGAGATCGAGATCTCGGTGAGCAACCGAATGATCGATGTCACCGAAAGTGGGTTCGATGCAGGCATCCGTTACGGGGGCACGGTGCCAGAAGACATGGTAACGCAGCGATTATCGCGAGACATTCGGTGGGTCGTCGTCGGCGCACCTTCATATTTCGCTGAGCACGGAACACCGACGCATCCGAATGACCTGCTGAATCATCGTTGCATCCGGATTCGCATCGGCGATGACAGCATCTACCGTTGGGAGTTTGAACGTGGCACGGATCAGCTCGCGATTGATGTGCCCGGCGCACTGATCGTCGATCAGGGCGAAGTTGCGATGGCTGCAGTACGAGAAGGAGCAGGCCTGTTCTACGTCGCCGATCCGATGGTGAGCAATGACCTGCAAACAGGTGTGCTGCGCTCAGCTTTGGACGATTGGTCGCCACTCGGACCAGGCTTCCATATCTACTACTCCAGCCGGCGGCAGATACCGGTCGCACTTCGTTTGTTCATTGAACTCGTTCGTGAGATGCAACCGCTTGGAATGTAGCGGAAGCGCAGTTGCTCCCTCGAGAGCGAGGCCGTGTGTCAGCTTCTGAAATGCGTTTGAAGAGAAGATGCATCTCCGCTTTGGAACCCACAAGCTGACCTCAGTCCTGCCAGATCCAAGTCACCGGATGTAAAGTTGGAAACCTCTGCTGATTTGCCTGACGCGTGATGAAGATGAAGGGTTTTGCAATCCTGATCGCGCTATTG
>JBJMWN010000237.1:0-6996 GCA_045810085.1 Povalibacter sp.
CGCAATCTGAATCGCGGCACGGGCGTCGCACTCGCTGGAGCGGCGGTTGCTGTCGCGACTCGCTGAACGAGGAGTAGACGGCCGCAAAATGCGCACAAGTCACACAGGTCCGGATCTGCAGCGCGAAGGTAGGCCGAGAGCCAATCCACCGCAATCATGATTCCTACCCTTGTGCGTTTTGCGCTTTTTTGCGGCCAATCTTCCGCTTCTTCTTTTTCCTGCGGTATTGCAGAAGGGAAGAGTCGACGGCCGCAAAAAAGCACATAGAACACATAGGTCTCTGATTTTACCCTTGTGCATTTTTGTGCCTTTTTGCGGCTAACCTTCTGCTCCTTCTCCGGCCCGCCTTAGACTTGTTGGTAGTCGCTCCCATGTCCAAACCTTCTGCTGCTCATCGACTCATCGAAACGCTGGTCGTGAACGGCGTCTCGCATGTTTTCTGCGTGCCGGGCGAAAGTTATCTGGCCGTGCTCGATGCGCTGGTCGATTTCAAGGATCGCATTCAGGTCATCACCTGCCGGCACGAAGCGAATGCCGCGAACATGGCAGTCGCGTACGCAAAGCTGACACGCCGGCCAGGTGTCTGTTTCGTGACGCGCGGACCGGGCGCAACGCACGCCAGCATTGCGATTCACACGGCTTCGCAGGATTCCGCACCCGTTCTGTTGTTCGTAGGTCAGGTCGCACGCAGCGATCGCGGTCGTGAAGGATTTCAGGAGCTGGACTATCCGGCGGTGTTCGGCTCGATGACCAAGCTCGCCATCGAATTGGCCGATCCGACTCGAACCGTGGAGATCGTCACTCGTGCGATCGCGACCGCGACACAGGGTCGACAAGGTCCAGTCGTCGTTGCGTTGCCAGAAGATTTGCTTGCGGACGATGCAGGTCCACGCGCACCGATCGCAGTGAAGGCTGAACCTGCAAGTCTCAGTCGGGAAGCGCTGAAGAGCATCGAGGAGCGGCTGGCTGAGAGTGAACGACCCTTGCTCATTCTCGGCGGCACGGGTTGGACCGATGATGTTCTGTTGCGTTTGGCCGACTGGGCCAAACAGATCGACTTGCCCGTGGCACTCTCATGGCGTCGCAAAGATCTGCTCGACAACGATCATCCTTGCTACGTCGGCGATCTGAGCATTCGGCCGAGCCCGGGACTGAATGAGCGGATCAAAGAATCCGATCTGTTGATCGCGATCGGTTCGCGCATGGGCGATATCCCCACGATGGGCTATCAGTTGCTGTCGAGCGAAGAAGCTGCGCAAAAGCTGATTCATATTCATCCGTCCGCGGAAGATCTGAATCGCGTGTGGCATGCATCGCTGAGCGCGATCGCCAACGAAGCTGAAGCAGCCTCGGCTTTGGTCGGGCTCAAGATCAGCCGGCGTTGGACGCAGTGGCGGACTCAAGCGCGCAGTACTTTCGAAAAATCCCTTGAGCCGGTGACGACGGTCGGCGCGGTCAATCTTTCTCTCATTTTTTCCTACCTCGCAAACACGCTGCCGCCCGAGTCGATTCTGTGCAATGGAGCGGGCAACTACGCTGCGTGGCCGAATCGGTTTTATCGTTACCGCATGCCCAGAACGCAATTGGCTCCCACGAGCGGTGCGATGGGTTTCGGTTTTCCCGCCGGCATTGCGGCCAAGTTGATCCATCCTGAGCGCGATGTGATTGCACTCGCGGGTGATGGATGCTTTCTGATGGCCGGGCAGGAACTCGCAACGGCGGTTCAGTACGGAATCAACCTGATCACGCTCGTCATCGACAATGGATCGTATGGAACGATCCGCATGTACCAGGAACGTGAGTATCCGGGACGGGTGATGGCAACGGATCTGCGCAATCCTGATTTCGCCGCCTATGCCCGAGCGTTCGGCGCCTGGGGCACGACGGTGGAACGCACCGAACAGTTCGCTTCCGCATTAGAAGAAGCGCGGCAATGTGGGCTGCCTGCACTCATTCACATCAAGATCGACGTCGAGGACATCCTTCCCGGGCAGCGCTTGCGCCCCAAGCAGTAGCGATCGCGCTTTTTATTTCGGCATGTCAGGACAGACATAAGGGACCGACGCCGCGATATAGCTCTGCGGCTGATCCTGTCCGACCACTTGGAGCACGAGTTCATCGGGGCTGGGCATCTTCACCACGGCTTCGATCGGAATCGTGTCTTCGCGCCAGCGGATGTGATCGCCGGCAACGCCCCATTCGGAAATTCGATAAGTCTCGAAACATGAGTCCATCAGGAGGGATCGGTTAGGTAGAAAAACGAGCAGGGTGCCGAGCGGTTTGCCTTGCGTTGTGGACATCCAGGCGCGGCCGATGAAGGCTCCGTTGGCAGGCACGTCCGAAGAAGAAGCCGGTGTTGCCGGTGTCGCAGGTCCGCTGCTCGCGTTTCCGCCACAGCCTGCCATCAGCATCAGTCCGCAAACGGTGATCAGAGTTCTCATAACGATTCCGCAATGTTGGATGAGCTCCAGTGTACAAGTTGCCCGGGCACTTGCGCACGTGAAGCACGCGTCTGCCTATTCGGCCGCGCCCAACCGATGAGAAGTCAATGGAGATGAGGAGTAGGCAAGCTGAGGCTTGGTGTCCTGAGCTCGGCTGCCGCGTGAGACGTACTGGTGCTCACGTCTTGGATTCTCGCCCTGGACCGGTGCGGAATGAGTCGTCTGCGGGTCGGCGGAATCGAAACATGCAGGATCATCGCAGCGTGTTAGCATCGATTTTGCGATCTGACTTGCCTGTGTGCATCGCCGGATCGTAACTTCACCGCAAGGCGCCACGCGCCCGAGGAATTGATAGCGCTGAACCCCATCACTACCGCTCCACGAATGCCAGCGTTGTCTGGCATGCCCCTTGATTGAAGAAGGCGAGGATGACAAAGAGGCACTGCGACGATAGAGATAGGAGCGGTCAGTCATGCGGCTGATCCTGATCCTGCTGTTGCCATTCATCGGCAGCGTCTGTGCGGCGTTCATGCCCTCGAACGCCCGTAATCGCGAAGCCTGGCTCGCAGGCGCGGTGACGCTCACCTCATTCGTACTTGTCGTCAGCCTGTTTCCACGGATCGTGGCGGGCGAAGTGCTCCGGTTCAGTGTCGAGTGGCTTCCCCAGTACGGACTTTCGTTCGGCGTGCGGATGGACGGCTACGCATGGATGTTCACTGCGCTCGTGACGTTCATCGGTTCCCTGATCGTTCTGTACGCGCGCTACTACATGTCGCCGGCAGATCCGGTGCCGCGTTTCTTCGCGTTCCTGTTGTCGTTCATGGGCGCGATGGTCGGCATGGTCTTGTCCTCGAACCTGATCCAGCTCGTCTTGTTCTGGGAGCTGACGAGTCTCAGTTCCTTCATGTTGATCGCCTATTGGTACCACCGCGCCGATGCGCGCCGCGGCGCTCGTATGGCGTCGATGGTGACTGCCGCGGGTGGGTTGTGTCTGTTGGCCGGCGTGATCCTGCTGGGCAATGTCGTTGGTAGCTACGATCTGGATCGGGTGCTGGTCGCCTCGCAGCAGGTGCATGCGCATGCGTGGTACCCGGCGATCGTGATCCTCATTGCGCTCGGAGCACTGACCAAGAGTGCTCAGTTTCCATTCCATTTCTGGTTGCCGCATGCGATGGCAGCACCGACCCCCGTATCAGCCTATTTGCATTCGGCGACGATGGTGAAGGCAGGCGTGTTCCTGTTGGCGAGGCTGTGGCCTGTGCTGTCTGGGACCGATCTGTGGTTCGGCGTGCTTGGCACCGCGGGACTGTGCTCGCTACTGCTCGGCGCCTTTGCAGCGATGTTTCAGCGCGACATGAAAGGTGTGCTGGCGTATTCCACCATCAGCCATCTGGGACTCATCACATTACTGTTGGGAATGAACAGCCCACTTGCGCTGGTGGCTGCTGTCTTTCACATGGTCAATCACGCCACGTTCAAAGCATCGCTGTTCATGGCGGCAGGCATTGTGGATCACGAGACGGGAACACGTGATCTGCGATTGCTGAGCGGTCTTTCCCGCGCGATGCCGATCACGGCCACACTCGCAGTGGTGGCCGCGGCCTCGATGGCGGGAGTGCCGCTGCTGAATGGCTTTTTGTCGAAGGAAATGTTTTTCGCTGAAACGATCTTCGCCGGACACAGCCCTATCGTCCGTGTGGGGCTGCCGGCCCTGGCGACGATCGCAGGCATGTTCAGCGTGGCGTATTCGTTGCGCTTCATTCATCAGGTGTTCTTCGGTCCACAGACGAACGAGTTGCCGCGCGAACCTCACGATCCCACTCGCTGGATGCTTGCGCCCAGTGCATTGCTGGTGCTCGCGTGTCTGCTCGTCGGCATCCTTCCGACGATCACGGTCGGACCAGTGCTCGCCGTTACGGCACGTTCGATTCTCGGCAATGAGACGCCTGCGTACAGTCTTGCTATCTGGCACGGACTCACGCTGCCTGTGGTCATGAGCATGCTCGCGCTTTTGGGTGGTGTGGCTTTGTATTCGACGCTCTACGCGCGATGGCGGCGAGTGCACGACCAAGCGCCGTTCATCAGCCGTTTCGATGGTCAGCGCACGTTCGATGTAGCGATCGTCAGCCTGATCCGCGCCGCCGATCGATTTGCACGAGTGCTCTACTCACGCAGGCTGCAGATCCAGTTGGTGACCATCGTGTGTGTCGCACTGGGTGCTGCGTGGCTGGCGATCGCTCGCACGGAAACTTTCTGGGGTGAAGAGCCGCTCACGCCGGTCGATCCTGTTTTCGCGGTGATGTGGTTCGTTGGCGCAACCTGTGCACTCGGTGCGGCCCTGCAGGCGAAATATCATCGGCTCGCTGCGCTCATCATGGTGGGCGGCACAGGCCTGGTCACGTGTCTGACGTTCGCGTGGTTCTCTGCGCCTGATCTCGCGCTCACACAGATTGCGGTCGAAGTCGTCACCCTGGTGCTGATTCTGCTCGGGCTGCGCTGGTTGCCGCGGCGGCTTGAGATCGATGATGCTCGGCGTCGCACGTGGCGCGCGCGAGCACGAAGAACACGCGACTTCGCACTCGCAGTTCTTGCGGGCTCTGGACTGGCGGGCCTTTCTTATGCGGTGCTGACGCGACCGCGTGTGTTCGGGCTTGCCGAATTTTTTGTCGATCGCTCACTGCCGCAAGGCGGCGGTCACAACGTGGTGAATGTGATTCTCGTGGACTTCCGCGGATTCGACACGTTTGGCGAGATCACCGTCGTGGGCATCGTTGCGCTCACTGTCTATGCGCTGTTGCGTCGATTCCGTCCCGCTAGCGAATCCATCACGCCGCCGCGTGCACAACGTGAGGATCTGGTGCGTGAGCATGCATTGCCGGACCCGCAGCAGACACTGCCATCAGGTTACATGCGCATCCCGGCGGTGCTGGTCCGCATGCTGATGCCGATGGCAGTGCTTGTGTCTCTGTTCTTTTTGTTGCGTGGTCACAATGCACCGGGCGGAGGATTCGTCGGCGGACTGGTCATGGCCACAGCGATCATCGCTCAGTACATGGTTGCAGGGACGCTGTGGGTCGAATCGCGCAGTCGCATTCATCCTCAGTATTGGATCGCGATAGGTTTGCTCGCGGCGACCGCAGCGGGCATGGGCGCGTGGCTCGCTTCGCGAACGTTTCTTACGGCGCTGTCGGGATATGTTCACGTGCCTTGGGTGGGCGAGGTTCACATGTCCACCGCGTTGCTGTTCGATATCGGCGTGTATCTCCTGGTCATCGGCGCGACCGTGCTGATTCTGGTGGCCATCGCTCACCAATCTCTGCGCAGTCATCGCCGTCCGCTCGCGGTTGCCGCGGCAACCGACGTACGTGTGCACGCGGCGGCAGCCGTTCCCACTCCGGCGGATCGTTGATGGAAATCATTTTCGCACTCGCTATTGGTGTACTCAGCGGCTCGGGCGTGTGGCTGCTCCTGCGGCCTCGCACGTTCCAGGTCATCATGGGGCTCGCGCTCCTGTCCTATGCAGTGAACCTGTTTATCTTTGGGATGGGACGTCTGGTGGTTGGCCAGCCGCCGATCATCAACGCCGATCAGGCCAGCGATCCAAACCTGTACGCCGATCCGGTTCCACAGGCGCTGGTATTGACGGCGATCGTCATCAGCTTCGCGACCACAGCGCTGTTCCTTGTCGTACTGCTCGCTTCACGTGGACTCACCGGCACCGATCATGTCGACGGTCAGGAGCGTGATTCGTGAATCCATGGCTGACACATCTGCCAGTGCTGCCCGTTGTCGTCCCGATGCTCGCGGGTGCGTCACTCCTGCTTTTCCCCGAATCCAAACGCCGCGTGCGCACGACGATTTCGGCGACTGCGATCCTGCTGCAGCTCCTCGTGGCATGCGTCCTGATGTACCTCACGACGGATGCGGTGCCTGATGTGTGGCACAAAGGCATCGGCGTCTATTCGATCAGCGCCTGGCCTGCGCCGTACGGCATCGTTCTCGTAGTCGATCGTCTTTCCGCGATGCTCGTGATGCTGAGCGCCGCACTGGCGTTGCCTGCGTTGACCTATTCGATCGCTCGTTGGGAGCGCGTCGGAGTTCACTATCAGCCGCTGCTGCAGTTTCTGTTGATGGGTCTGAATGGTGCTTTTTTGACGGGTGATCTGTTCAGTCTGTTCGTGTTTTTCGAGGTGCTGCTCGCGGCTTCCTACGGATTGATTCTTCATGGCTCAGGTGCGGCGCGCGTCAAGGCGGGTCTGCACTACATCGTCGTGAATCTGCTTGCCTCATTGCTTTTTCTGATCGGGGTTGCGTTGATCTATGGCGTCGCCGGCACGCTCAACATGGCAGAGCTCGGGCTTCGGTGGACGACCATTGCGGCGAGCGATCGTGGATTGTTCGATGCTGGCGTGGGAATCCTTGCAGTCGCGTTCCTGGTCAAGGCGGGCAGTTGGCCTCTGAACTTCTGGTTGCCCTCGGCTTACGCGGCAGCCGGTGCGCCCGTCGCTGCGATCTTTTCCATTCTCACCAAGGTCGGTGTCTATGCCGTGATCCG
>JBJMWN010000238.1:0-5989 GCA_045810085.1 Povalibacter sp.
AACGCGATGGCCGATCGGTTGATCGCGGAGAAGAAGATCAGTGATGTGTCGGGGACGTTTTGGGGTATGAGTTGTGGGATTGCGATACATGGTTAGCTGTCTATCCCGTATGGCGTGAAGCCAGTAGTTCAAAAGCCCGTCTTTGCAGTAAAAGCGCCAAGTGACATTCCGCTCGAGTTCAAAGAGCTTCTTGAAGCGCGAGACTACGTCGCGCGGGAAATGGGATGATTGCCCGACGTCGTTCCAATCCGAGTTCGACAGGTTAGGTGTTCGGGATGTAGCTGCCAATAAGAACAACGGGAGTCGGCATGTCCTTCTACATGACTCAAGGTCTTCATCGCGCGTTGCAGCGTCATCCTGGGAAGCTGGCGACGATCTTCGGCGAGCGTCGACGCAGTTATGCTCAATTCGCGCATCGCGTAGCCACACTCGCCGATGCACTCCAGAAGCTCGGCATGGAGAGTGGCGACCGCATCGGAATGCTTGCGCTGAATTCAGATAGGTACCTCGAATTCTACTTCGGATGCTGGTGGGGAGGCGGTGTCGTCAATCCGGTGAACATCCGCTGGAGCGCAGATGAAATCGGGTACTCCCTGGACGACTGTGACACGCGCGTGCTGCTCGTGGATGAGCAGTTCGCGAGTCTCGCGGACCAATTGCGCAGTCGGAGCAAGTCTCTGCGCACGCTCATCTACACCGGAGACGATGAATGCCCCGTGGGGATGTTGAGCTACGAACAGCTTCTCGCGAGCGCGAGGCCGACGAGCGATGTGCGCCGCAACGGCCGCGAGCTTGCGGCGGTGATGTACACGGGAGGGACCACAGGCTTTCCGAAGGGCGTCATGCTGAGTCATGACAATCTCGCGAGCAATGCGATGAGCTTCATCAGTGAAGGAGCCACGCACCGCGATGCAACTGCGTTGCTCGTATCGCCCATGTTTCACGTCGCGTGCGGCGCCCTGATCAACTCGCACATCATGGTTGGAGGCACGTATGTCATTGCGCCGATGTTCACGCCGCAAGGTACGTTGCAGACGATTCAAGAGCATCGAGTGACGAACGTGCTGCTCGTGCCGACGATGGTGCAGATGCTGGTGGACTTTCCACAGGCCGCAAATTACGACGTCAGCAGTGTGCGGATGTTGGCATACGGCGGCTCGGTCATTAGCGAGGCAGTCCTCGTGCGTGCGATGAAGTTCTTTCCAAATTCAGAATTCATCCAGGCATACGGCATGACCGAGATGTCGCCTTGCATCACGTACTTGAGCATTGCGGATCATCGCAGCAACAAGCGTGACCTCTTGCGTTCCGCCGGTCGCGCCAATCTCACGACTCAGGTGCGCATCGTTGACCCGCAAGGCAACGAAGTGAGCTGCGGGACGGTAGGCGAGGTCGCCGTGACCGGTCCCGGAGTGATGCTCGGCTATTGGAACAAACCAGAACAAACCGCAGCCGTCGTTCGCAACGGCTGGATGCATACGGGCGACGGCGGCTTCATCGACGAAGACGGCTATCTGTACATCGTCGACCGTGTGAAAGACATGATCGTGTCTGGCGGCGAAAACGTGTACTCCGCCGAAGTCGAGAACGCACTTTCGCAGCATCCGGCCGTCAGTATCAGCGCTGTTATTGGCGTCCCAAGCGAACAATGGGGAGAAGCCGTCCACGCCGTGGTCGTTCTGAAACCAACCCACACGAACGCCGATGAGGAAGCTCTGAGCAAGGAACTGATCGACCACTGCCGCGAACGCATCGCCGGCTACAAATGCCCTCGCACTATCGAGTTCCGCAATGCATTGCCGATGACCGGCGCCGGCAAGATTCAGAAGCTCGAGCTGCGCAAACCGTTCTGGGTGGGAAAAGATCGCGCGGTGAACTGACGATGTGTGGAAAGGCTCCTCGTCAATTTAATGTTTGCTTTCGCTCAACGTGCACGTGAGCTCAACTCTTCGGCGACGACTGCGATAAACGCCTGGGCCATTCGTCTCTTTGCGATGGTGCTCGGTTCGTGGCTCTATGATCTCGAAGTGTGGGTCTGGTCGAACCTGGCTGGGGGCATCGGGATGACCAAGCAGGAGAATGGTCCGGCCGACTACGTGATCATGTACTTCTTCTTCGTGCCGAACCTGCTGGTTGCCGAGTTCTTCATCCGCAACCATCACAAGCGGGTGACGCTGCCATACAAGGCGAAATGGCCGCTCTGGGCCGCCGTCGCAATCACAGGTTTGATCTTCGCCTGTTCGATCGCGTTCGTGACCGCCACTCACGGTGGCAAGTACGGGAGGCATCTGCTCGAGCTGGTGACTCTGTGAGTTTCAGCGACGCAAGCATTCCAGTGGAGTCTTCTCGCCCAGCTACTCGCGCCGGCAGTTGCTGCTGAGTGCGCATGCGAGGCGTCGAAGCGAACTCACTCTTCGAAGCGCGTCATTCCTGCGCTTTGGTTTGGCGCGCCTCAGTCTCCAGTGCCGCCTGAACCTTGGACTTCTTGTCCGGCGCCACGATCAGCTTACCGCTCGGTGTGCGGTACGCGCGGAATGCCCACGGTTGGAGGATTTCTTGCAGGACGTCGTCGATCTGAGTGGATTCGGGAATACTCAATAGCGTCATGGCTGGAACGAACTGCTTCTCCTTGTATTCAATGGGGAAGCCTTTTTCTTTCAAGCCCTTTAGGACGGACACGATGGTGTTGCCCTCCTTAAAAAGCATATCGACAGCCTTCGGATCACTGACAGTAGAGATGATTGCATTCGCCTGAGGAATGGCGATACCACCCTCGATGTTCTCCAGCCAGGCATCCTTGGTCGGAGTACCTGTTTGTGCCCATGCGGGCGATGTGCCAGAGGCAAGCAGCAGAAAACCCAGACCCATATGCACGTACAAGTTCGCTCGCGACATTGTCATTCCCCTGGTTATCTTTTGCTCTAACGAACATAGAAGCGACTGCTCTAGCGGGCCCCGCTCGAATCACCTTTCTGGCGCTCGAATCTGTGGCATGCGCACAAGGACTCTCTCGTCCCCGCTCAGATTAGTCAACGGCGTTCAACGCAGCGTAAGAGTTGCATTCTTCGGAGTCCCGGGGCCCCCACGCCTTCTCACCTACATCCGGGTGCCGACCCCGTTTCCGGAGCATAGCAAAGGCTTATCGCTGTTGCCGGGCTGGGAAAGCGGGAAACGCTGGACGCGGTTTTCATTGACTATCCTGTGTGTGGCCTTGGTAGACGATCAGTGCGTGCAGGCCAGCGGTGCACGAATTTTTTTTCTGATTTCCCGGCCCGGCAGCGCTCAGCAGTCAGCGGGAAGAACGAAGCGACGGTGGCCTTAGCCAATAAGCTCATGCGCATCGTGTGGATCGTACTCACGCAAGGCGTTCGCTACCAAATGTGCAAAGCCTTCCGAGCGCAGCCGATCTAGTCAGTATCGAACAACAAGCCCCCAGCCCGACCTTCAACCCGACTCTAGTGAAAGTAGTGA
Organism: Povalibacter sp.; assembly: GCA_045810085.1. Taxonomy (GTDB): domain Bacteria; phylum Pseudomonadota; class Gammaproteobacteria; order Steroidobacterales; family Steroidobacteraceae; genus Steroidobacter. Next base: position 3,472 of record JBJMWN010000238.1, read on the forward strand.
ACAACGCGGTCACCGCACCTGCACCGAATCCGACTTGGACTTGTGCCGTCGTCGCATTGCGATCGAGCACGCGTGGATGTTTGGGTCAGCAGGTCGAAGCTCATCATGGCGCGCAGCAATCCAACCGCTGTATCAAGACGCCGGATATGTGTCCGAGCTCCGCTTCATTCGTTCGCCTTCGCTTGACGGTGAGGAGGCGTCCACATATGTCCAATGCACTCTGCTTAATGCACTCTCGTCGAGGGCTTGAACAATCGAAGCTAAAAAGCGATGAACTTGCGGCGTCCGTGAAATTCTTGGAGTAGAGATTTCGAATGACCAGACCTAAGAAACCACTGATCAGCCGAAGATCATGCCTCGAAGCCATGGCGCTTCCGTGGCTGATATCAGCCTGTGCAAGCAACTCGGGTCCCGCCCGACCCTGGCAGGGTTCGCTCGCGCAGGTCCTCTCGATCTTGCCGTCGCTGCGCACAGGTCAGCAAGTCATCGACAAGTTCGGTGCGCCAGCCCTGAGAGTACCCTTCGATCACGACGACAATGCAGACAAGTATTATCCCAATACATTCTCCCTGGAGACGCGTAAGCGTGGTCAGGTCGCCATACCCTTAGACCTGGTCGACAAAATCCCGGTGGGCACGCCGTTGTTGGTGTATGGCTTCAAATACAGCTCCGCAATGAATCCAACAGGTGGAGGCTTGACCGTCTGCGTAAACGACACAGATGAAATCGTCGGCTGGATGTACAGCAAGTCCCTGGAAGGATATGAGAAGGAAGCCCGCCTCGAAAATTAGCGAACTTCGACGACCTTGCCGGGGCCAAAGTTGCCGTAGGGGTCCGCGCTTCTAATCCAGAGCAGTGTTCCGAAGTGGGTGCGGAGCTATATCCCCGTGTCGCGGCGCAGTCGCCTTCATAGTGACGGGGGTTGCACGTCCGCCTCGGTGTCTGGTTTGCATATTTGCAAACATTCATCAGATGATGGGTTCGAATCAAGCGACATATCAGCCGCGGGATCTAAGGTACGCCGCCATCACTTCACGACGACTTCCGCTCTGCGGCGCGTTGCATCGTCGTTTCCATCGCTCAGCTTCGTCACGTCTTTCCACCGCAGCTCGTAGCTGACATCAGTCAGGCCGGCGCCCTTCAGCAGCTCCTCGATCTGTTCGGCGCGTCGTTGGCCAATCTTCTCTTTCTCCACCATGTGCTGACCGTTCGAGAGCAGTGAAGCGGCACGATAACCCGTGATGCTGAGTTGCTTGGCGCCGCTCTGCCGCGCGAACTCCAGAATCTGCTGGAGCAACTGTGCGTGACGGAACATCACCATGCCATCGAACTCGTACTGGAGTTCGAACGTGCGAGGTAAGGCGGTCGATGATGCTTGAGGCTTCGTGTTCGGATCGCCGAATGACAATCGACCACGGCTCGGGCCTGGAGGACGTGGCGGTTCGAACGTGAGGTTGTAGCGATCCTCCGCGGGCAGCATCGTGTTGCAACTCGCATCGAGATCCTGGATCACGGAAAGTTTGACGGGCTTGAGTACGACGCCGCCGCAGATCCTGGGCTCGTCACTCACGACACCTTCCACAAGCACCCGATGACCGAGCCAGGGCGGTGTCACCGGTGCGCTGACATCAGTTTGTATCGTGAGAAAGTAAGTCTCGCCTTCGTACTCCGCGAGCCAGCACGGCACGGTGCTGGTGTCGCGCACGACAGGGCACGCGACGAAATTGCGATGCGTTTGCGAAGGCATGGAAGCGCACGCCGACAGCAAGCAGACCGCGAATGCGATAGCAAGCGGCGTGATCTTCATAGCACGCTGAGAAAGTGGATCAGGTCCGCGCGCTCTTGTTCGGTATATCCGATATTGAAGCGGCGATCGTAGAAGTCGACGAGCTCACTCAGCGACGATGCGGACCCATTCGCGAAGTAGGGGGCTCGCGCAGCGAGTCCGCGAAACTGCTGCATGACAATGGCGCCCACGTCGTTGCACTTGCCGGAGATGAGCCCGCGGCCGGGATCCTGCGTGTAGAACACGCGTCCCAGAAACGGATGCGGCGGCACATCCGCGTTGCAGGTGATCTTGAAGAGCGGCAGCTGCGGCTTGCGAGCATTCCACGGGTTTTCAGGCTCTTCGCGCGCCCACGGCAGATTCATCGTGCCGATGTCCATCCAGCCGTTCGCGATGTCCATGCCCATCATGTGCATGCCATGACAGGTGGCACACGTGCGCTTGACGGGATTGCCAAGGCCCACAGTGTTCAGATGCATTGCATCCTTGATCCAGAACGTGCGGAACATGAAGACATCGTGCCCGCGTGCGATCGAGCGTCGCGCTTCGTCCTGTTTGTTCCCCGATGCGGGCAGCGCTGCCCATTTCTCGCCGAGCGGGATCACATAGTTGGTGATGTTGTTGCCCAGCAGGCCTTCACGGCCGCTCGCGAGATTCTTCACGCCCAGTCCAGGTGGACCGTCCTTTTCCATGAGGTCGCCGGCCGACGCATCGTTCACTTGCGCCGTGTAC
>JBJMWN010000239.1:0-3031 GCA_045810085.1 Povalibacter sp.
CCACCGCATCGCGAATTTCGATGTTGGCACCATCGAGCGTACCGATCGTGAGCGCTCCGTTGAGCGACAACTTCATGTTCCCCGTGCCCGACGCTTCCATTCCTGCCGTTGAAATCTGCTGAGAAAGATCCGCGGCCGGCATGATCTCCTGTGCCAGTGACACGTCGTAGTCCGGCAGGAAGCACAGCTTCAACTTGTCTCCCACGCGAGGGTCCGAGTTGATCACGCGCGCAACATTGTTGATGAGCTTGATGACCGCCTTCGCCATCCGATAGCCAGGCGCAGCCTTGCCGGCGATGATGATCACTCGCGGCACGACATCGGGCGCTTCGTCATTGATGATGCGCAGATAGCGGACGATCACATACATCAGGTTCAGCAGCTGACGCTTGTATTCGTGAATGCGCTTCACTTGCACATCGAACAGCGCGTCCACATTCACTTTCTCGTTCAGCAGCAACTCAATCGTCTTTGCGAGACGCACTTTGTTATCGCGCTTGATTGCATGGAAGCGCTGGCGAAAGTCCGCATCGTCCACCGCCCATTTCAAACGCTCGAGATCTTCGAGATCGTTCTCCCAGGCTGAGCCGAGTTTCTCTGTGATCAAGGCTGCGAAGCCTGCGTTCGCCTGCTTCAACCAGCGACGTACTGCAATGCCATTGGTGACGTTCGTGAACCGATCCGGCCAGAGCTGTGCGAAGTCCGAGAAAATGGTTTGGCGCATCAATCGTGAGTGCAGCTTTGCGACACCGTTGACGCGATGGCTGCCAACGACCGACAGATACGCCATGCGCACGCGACGATCGCCATCTTCCGCGATGAGTGACATGCGACGACGGCGATCCGCGTCGTTCGGATACTTGGCAGTGACAGCCTCGAGGAAATCGCGGTTGATCTGATAAACGATCTGCAGATGGCGCGGCAGCAGCCGCTCGAACAGCGAGACTGGCCAGGTTTCGAGCGCTTCCGGCAATAGCGTGTGATTGGTGTATCCGCAGATGCGACGCGTCATCTGCCACGCGCCGCTCCAGCCGATACGATACTCATCGACCAGAAGACGCATCAGCTCGACGATCGTGAGCGCGGGGTGTGTGTCGTTGAGTTGCAGTGCAATCGCGCGATCGAGCTCATCGATGCCGCGCTTGTCGCCCAGGTGCTGCGACAGGATGTCCTGCAGCGAGGCGCTCACACAGAAATATTGCTGCCGAAAACGCAGTTCCTTGCCTTGCGGCGTCGAATCATCGGGATACAGCACACGCGAGAGATTCTTTGCATCAACCTGCTCGGCCACTGCCGCTGCATAGTTACCGGCGTTGAAATCCTCAATGTGAAACGGCGTGACCGCACGTCCCGACCACAAGCGCAGATGATTCACGGTGGGACTGCGATTTCCCGGAATGAGCAGGTCATACGCGACCGCCCACACATCGTTCGTCTCCACCCACTCATTGATGATGCGGCCTTTCTCATCGCGTACCGAACGCACCTGACCGCCGAAGCGCACGCGGTAGCGAATACCGCCGCGGCCGCTTTCCCAGAAATTGTGCATGCCGAGCCAGGAGCTCGCGACTTCGCGCTGCGCGCCATCCTTGCCGATCACCTGCATGAAAATGCCGTAGTCATAGCGAATGCCATAACCAGTCGCGGCGTAGCCCAAGGTCGCGAGTGAATCGAGGAAACACGCAGCGAGTCTGCCCAGACCGCCATTACCGAGTCCCGGATCTTCTTCTTCGGCGGCGATGTCTTCGAGATTGTGGCCAAAGCTCTCGACCGTTTCACGAACCTCATCGATCAGGCCGTCATCGAAAGAGGAGAGCGCATTGATCAGGCTGCGGCCGAGCAGAAATTCCATCGACAGATAGCAGACGCGTTTTACGTGGGCCTGTGCAACGCGACTGCGAGTGGCGATCCAGCGTTCGGCCAATTCTTCGCGCACTGCGATGGCCAACGCGTCGTAGAAGTCACGGCGCGTGGCCGATGACACTGACTTGCCGAGCGAGCGCTCGAGCCGATCGACGATGGCATCGCGAACGGCGCCAGGACGCAAAGTAATGGATGAAGGCAAAGAAGAAGACATGGAGTCGAGCACCTGGCGATCAGCCGCGAGCGGCTGAGCAGAATAAATCCTTAACGCATCAGGCCGGTGCTGAATCGAGAGCGAGCTGCAGACGATTCGTCATTGCCGTCCAGCCGGCGCATGGATAGCAGCAAGAGGCAATAAGCCTCCGCCGCTTACTTCACGCCGAGGACTTTCTCTTCGACGATGCGCCAGGAGCCGCCTTCGCGCACCAGCACGAGCTGTTTACGCAGCGAGTTCGTCCCGAATTTTTGTACAAAGCTCGCGACGCGACGATCTGGGCCATCCGGCTCGACGCTCAGGCCTTCCACCATCGAGTCCGGAACAGGACCTGTCGCAACCTGTTCCCGACGTTGCTCGAGCCATGCACTGGCACCGGCGGCCTCGGTCGGAGCAGTGAAGGTGGTGGAGTACAGCTCAAGAACTGCATCCGACTCGCGCGCTGACCAGGCCTGCGCCCAGCTCGCAACCACTTCCTCGGGCGAACGAGCCACAGTACCGCTCGAACGGAAGTAGGACGGCGGCTGCGCCAGACATCCACTGCCGGCTTTGCCCGTCGTTGTGCTCGGAATCACCAATGCAGCCGACCGGTCAGGCTTGCTCAAGCCATCCGGAACCTTGAGCGAGTCGTTATTGCGCGCTTTCAGGTAAGGGTCTTTGAGATCGTCGCAGTTGCTGGCCGATCCGCCACATCCAGACAGCACAGCAAGGCTGACGGCAAAGCTCAGGATCCACGCACAGCGTCGTTTTGACAGTAACATCATCATTTTCTCGAAATCGGCGGCAGACAAGTTGAAAAAACCGCGTCCGAAGGACCGCGGTTGAATGCGGCTACCGTACCGTGACCTTACTGGCCAAGGCAAGGAGGCCGTCCCTGAGCCTGTGTCTAGGACATTCGAGCGTGCCGTAGGTTCGCTGCCACGGGTGCGCCACATTCGCAGCATCATTCCGGCA
>JBJMWN010000240.1:0-18031 GCA_045810085.1 Povalibacter sp.
AACCGATACATACCAGAGATAGTGGACGCGGAACCACGGCTGAGCTGACATCCACAGCGCTGGAATTGCAAACGACAAAAGCCGTGTCCCGGAGCTGAGCAGCGCGGGTCGCGTATCGCCGAGGCCCTGAAACACGCTCGAGCAAGTGAAGATGATGCCCTGCGCGACGAAGTTCCAGGAGCTGATGGTCAGAAACGTCACCGCCATGGTTCTCACTGCCGGATCCGTCGTGAAGCCGCCGATGAGCAACTCCGGATTCCAATGAATGAGTAGCGTCAGTGTCGCCATGATGATCGTGCTGATCAGCGCTGCCCGACTGAAAGTTTCACGCACACGACTTGGCTGGCGTGCTCCGAAGTTCTGACCCGCAATCGGGCCCGCTGCAAAGGCCACAGCCATCGCGGGCAGGAAGATCGATTGCATGACGCGCGAGCCGATGCCGAATCCCGCTTGCGCCGTCGCGCCGAAATCTCGAATGCACCAGTAGATCAGGCCGACGAAAGCGAAGAGAAGAAAAAACTCGCCGCCGGCCGGAAGTCCGACAGCAAGCATTCGCTTCCACGATTCCAACCGGGGTTTCCATTGATCGGGATGGAAGGACACATACTTCTCGAGTCGCACGAAATAGATTCCGAGCAAGCCGACTGCGATCGCGATTGCGAGCGTGCTCGCAAGTCCTGCACCCGCGACACCCATTGCGTAACCGGTGAGCCAGCCAGCGATGAGAATGGGCGCGAAGATAACGTTCAGCACGACGGTGACGATCTGCACCATCATCGTAGGCTTCACGATGCCCGTACCTCGCAAGGCTGAACCCATGGAGACGAGTGCAAATTGCAAGGCCATTCCAGGCAGAAACCAATACAGATACGTGGTGCCAGCGATAACCGTGGCCTCATTGGCCGCGATCGAATGCATGTAGAAACGGGTGACCGCATATCCTCCGATCAGCACGATGGCACCGCAGACAGCGGACAAGACCAGTGATTGATTGAAGATCAGATTAGCGGCGGGTTGATCCTTTCTGCCGACAGCTTGCGAGATCAGCGCAACCGTCCCGACGCCCAGCACCTGAGTCAGTGCAATGACGATCATCATGGCATTGCCTGCCGCGCCCACACCCGCAATCGCGGCGTCTCCCAGTCTCGCAACGAAGTACAGATCGACCAGGTAATAGAGGGTCTGGAAGATCATGCCGAGCGCGATCGGCACAGCCATCGCAACGATATGACCTGCGATAGGTCCCTGAGTGAGATCTTTCAAATGTGATACTCGCGACAGTCAGCCGCCGCAGAAAAGAATGAGATCAGGTTGCCGACGCTACGAGTTGAGCACGCGATTACCGGATCGACGTAATGCTACTTGAGCTCGTAGACCAGATTCACCGTGGTGAGCGTATCGGTCTTTTCGAAACCGACGGGTGGAGCTGTGTTGTGTCGGATTCCATAGCCCACAGCCAGCGCCAGGACTTCTGTGACTTTCACCTGCACCGAAAGATCGTTCTGTGCAAAGGTGTTGTCGGCGCCGGCTTCAACGGTGAATTTGTCGATGATCTTGGTGGTGGCGGTCAGCTCGTGATCGTAGTCGAGCGTGCCGCGAAGGATTGCATCGTCCTCGCGTTCGCCCGGTTGAATGAGCAGGCCCGTGTCTTCATCGAAAGCGTCGCGGGTCTCGAACACTTTGTAACCCACACCGAGAGTCCCAACAAAATGCGTCGCGGGATTGTCGATGAACTTCTGGCCCAGGCCGGTCGAGACTATGGCCTGATATTCGAAACCGCTGAAGCGATCATCTTCGTAGCGAGCCGCACCGAACCAGAAAGTGCGCGGGCTGAAGTTGTAGTCCTGCTGCGTGACCGCTTGCCAGCGCTGCGCGGTGGTGCCATCGACATCGGATGCGTACAGCGCTGCCACGCCGAACTGGTTTTTCCAGTTGCCGCCTTCATGCGCCAGATCCACTTTGACATTCCCGGTCTGCGTCTCGGTGTTACCACTTGATATGACCAGTCCAGCCTGACCCTTCCCTTTCCATTCTGCATGTGCGGGAACAGCCATCGCTCCCAACAGGACCAGTATCAGCGGTTTCAAAGGCATCAATCATCTCCGTGGTTCTCGAGAGCTGCGGTATCAAGCAACCCGAAGGCCCGAAGAATACGTAACAAGGCACGCACTCGAAACCCGGCCGGCTCGAAATCTATGACACCTGATCGGGAAACCAATATCCGGTACCATGCGTTCGGCTCGGGTGGATGACCGGTGTCGTCCGTCCGCATCATCTCTGCTCTGTCGGATGTCCCGGCGTCACACACCCTAGATAACAATGTATCGGGCCGTTACCGTACTTCTGGTTCTCGCTGCGCTCAGCATCGCCGTCGCCGCAACGCGACAGGAGCCCGGGGCGAAATCCCCTGATCGATACAACTTCACGGCGGATACCGTGCCGCAACTTGCGCGTCGGTTGTCCGGTGAATCGCGATCGGCGCCTCGCATCGATGCAGCCTCGCCATTGCGACAGCTCTCGTACGATCAATACCGTGACATTCGCACGAATCCGGATGCCTCGATCTGGCGTAACGATCAGGTGCCGATGCGCATCGAGCTGTTACCGGCGGGCTTCCTGTTCCAGACGCCAGTCATCGTTTCAGTCGTAGAGAACGGCATCGCATCGGACCTGAAGACCACTCCGGAAACGTTTTTGCTGGGTCCTCAAGTCGCGAAAACATTGGCAGGACTGTCGCTGCCCACTTCGGGTTTTCGCGTTCGCACGCATCTCAACTCGCGCTCAGTGTGGGACGAGTTCCTGGTCTTCCAGGGAGCCTCGTATTTCCGCAGCATCGCCAAGGGCACGATGTATGGATTGTCAGCGCGTGGACTCGCGATCAAGACTGCTGCGCCCACCGGCGAAGAGTTTCCGGAGTTCACTCACTTCTGGATCGAGCGTCCTTCGACGAATGCAGCAGGCATCGTGATTCATGCGTTGCTCGAGAGCCAGTCAACGACAGGCGCATATCGATTCTCCGTTGTGCCCGGCACCGAAACCGTGATGGATGTGACAGCAACGCTGTTCCCTCGCGTACCACTCGAGGGCGTCGGCATCGCCCCTCTCACTTCAATGTTCTTTTTCGATGAGTCCAATCGCTCGCGCGTCGATGACTTCCGCGACGAAGTGCATAACTCCGATGGATTGCAGATCCTCATGGAATCAGGAGAGCAGGTCTGGAGACCACTCGCTAATCCCACAAGCCTGCAGATCTCGAGCTTCACTGCGACCGCACCGCGCGCCTTCGGATTGGTACAACGCTCGCGCCGCATCTCGGACTATCAGGACCTCGATGCTCAATACAACAAGCGTCCGAGTGCCTGGATCGAACCGACCAGTCGTTGGGGCGATGGCTCCGTGCAGCTCATCGAGATTCCCACAGATAAGGAAACCAACGACAACATCATCACCATGTGGCGTCCGAAGGACCCGATTCCTGCCGGCAAGCCTTGGAGCACGTCCTACCGCGTGCGCTGGAATGAAGTGCCGCGCTCACTGCCGGCGATCGGTCGTGTCAGCACTACGCGCTCAGGACCCAGCAGCAACGGCAAGCGTCGCTTGTTTGTGTTGGATTTCGAAGGCACGGGCCGAACAGTCGATGATCTTAAAGTGGATGTCACGGCGTCGGCGGGTAAAATCAGCAACGTGAACCTGCAGCCCAATCCTGCGACCCGCGGCGTACGCGCCAGCTTCGACCTGGCACCTGGTGATGCCGGTGTGATCGAACTCAGGCTGCGCTTGTTGCGAAGCGATCGCCCCGCCTCCGAGACTTGGCTGTATCGATGGACGGCCAGCTGAACCCACCTGCTCAGCGTCCAGCCGACACGGAGCTTCATCTCTCTACCGGCTCGATGCCACCCGAGGCGCCGCTCGAGATGCCGACGCAAGCGCGCGAGCGCGCGCCTGAGGTCGAACGCCCACCGCAACGTTTCGGGACCTGGATTGCACGCGCAATCGCGATGTCCACGACGTTGGCGATCGGGACGTACGCGATCATGGAAATGATTGCGATCGTCGGCTTCAGCAACATGACCAATCTGCAGGCAGCGATGATCGTGTTCTTCGCGATCACCTTGTTGTGGATTGCGTTCGCCGCTGGAACCGCAGTGTGCGCAGTGCTTGCGCCACCGATGCGTTTTGTCGCCGCGCCTATTCAGGGTAGCCGCACAGCCCTGTTAATGCCGGTTTACAACGAAGATCCGATTCGAACGACATCGTCGCTGCAGGCGATGGCGGAAGAGCTTGCACAGCTCGGCGCAGCTCAGCACTTCGAAATTGTGATCGTCTCCGACTCGACGAATGCCGACGCATGGATTGCGGAATCGCTTGCCGCTGAGCGCCTGCGCGACGCGTTGAAAAACATCATGCCTGTGCGCTATCGACGCCGCTGGCACAACGTGGGTCGCAAGGTGGGCAATGTCGAAGACTTCGTGAAGCGCTGGGGTGGTCACTACGACTACATGATCGTGCTCGATGCGGACAGCCTCATGAGTCCTGAGACACTCATCGCATTGGTGGAGCGCATGCAAGGCGATCCACGCTTAGGAATTCTGCAAACCGTGCCGTCGCTCATCGGACAGCTCAGCCTGTTCGCACGAATGCAGCAGTTCGCGAGCGCCGTGTATGGCGCGATCGTGGCGCGTGGTCTCGCGGCGTGGTCCGGTGATGACGGCAACTACTGGGGTCACAACGCCATCATTCGCGTACGTGCGTTTGCCGAAGCCTGCGGCCTACCTCAGCTGCCTGGACGCAAGCCCTTCGGCGGATTCGTTCTTTCACACGACTTCATCGAAGCTGCCTACATTCGCCGTGCAGGCTGGAAAGTGTGCGTGGCTGCCGATCTGCGCGGATCCTGGGAAGAAGGCCCACCCTCGCTGACCGATGTGGCTGTGCGCGATCGCCGCTGGGCTCAAGGCAATCTGCAACACATCAAGCTGATCGGCTCCAAGGGACTGACATGGACGAGTCGTCTGCATATAGCAGTAGGCATCATGAGCTACGCCTCGTCTCCGCTGTGGCTGATGCTCATTCTGATTGGCTTCGCGTTGACCTTGCAGGCAACGCTCATCCGGCCTGAATACTTCAGCAAGACCTTCCAGCTGTTTCCGGATTGGCCCGTATTCGATGCCCGCCGAATGATGATGCTGTTCATGTTCAGTATGGTCGTGCTGCTGACACCTAAAGCCGTGGGATTCGTTCGGGGCATGCTCGTCTCGCGCATTCGTCGCAACTCTGGCGGCATCATCGGCTTGCCGGTCAGTGTGGTGATTGAGCTGGTTTTGTCGGCGTTGTACGCACCCGTGATGATGCTGGTACAGACACATCACGTGATCAACATCCTGACGGGCAGCGACTCGGAATGGAACACACAGCGTCGGCAAGCCGAAGTGATCTCGTGGCGTGAGGCTACGCACTTTCATTGGAAGCACACAGTGATCGGCGTGCTGACAGCGATAACCGCATTTCTGCTCTCACCTACGCTGCTTGCCTGGCTCTCACCTACCGTGGGTGGACTGATACTCGCGATTCCGCTTTCGAAGGCGAGCGGCAGCGTACGTGTGGGTCAGCTGTTCGCGCGCTTGCACTTGATGCGGATACCCGAGGAAGTCTCACCTCCGAATCTGATGAAGCGGCGCGAGGAGTTGATCCATTCGGCGGAGCCCTCGCCTGCGGAAGGTCTGCTGTATCTCGCACGTCATGCACAAGCGCGGCGCGATCACATCGCGGGCAATCTGCCACGACCGCTCGATACGCGCGGTCACCCGAACGCACATCGACTCACCGCGCGCGAGAAGCTGACGCAAGCTCAGAGTTTGCGTGAGGCACTGGATTGGCTGAGCGCTCCAGAACGCATCGAAGTGGCTGCCGATGCCGCCATGCTCGAACAACTCGCGCAACTGCCGCAGGTCGAAGCCGTCACGACTTGAGCTTAAGGGCTGATGCAGTCAGTGCAGCAGTTGCCGCACTCCTTCGCGATCAGAAAGTCAGTTTGAGTTCTGCGCTGACCACATTCACGCCGTAGGCGCGAAACTCACGATTCGAGTCGCGATCGATCCATCGATAGGCGAGACCTAAGCTGACCAGGTCACGAGGCGAGTAGTCGATCGTGAAAAGCGCGGACCGCATCGTGTCCTCGCGATTTGCCTCGTCGATTGGAGTGAGCAGCAGACTCGTCCCTGTGTAGTCCTGTTTCTCGTATGAGAGCGCCGCTGCAATTTCCAGCTTCGTGCGCGGCCGCCACTTCGGCGTGATGCTGACGCCATCGGCGACGAAGTAGTCGGACTCGGCATCGCTGTACGCGCGCAAGTCGTGCCAGGCCTTGAAGTCAAAGCCCAGCTTTGTGCGCGGATCCCACTGCAACGTCGCATTCCAGATTGCGCCCGAATAGTCTTCGGACACTGGATTGTCGTACTCGCGATCCAGATAGCCACCGCGCAATGACAACCGCGTCTTCTCCGTGAACGCATATTGGAAACGCATTCCGGGAACGCGCTCTTCGTAGCCGCGCGGAGCGCCTGCGATCTGCTCCGCCACCGGAAAGTCCGCGTTAGTGAAACGATACTCGAAGGCAATCAGCGTACCGGCAGGTGTCGCGTATTCGAGTCCACCGATGCCACTCGTGCTCTCAAAATTTTCAAGCCGCCGCTCTGGGGCGCCGTGGTCGGTGTCGGTCGCAGCCCCTGCAGCGAGGATCCGCCAGCGTGAGCCGATCGCATATCGCAACTCCGCACCATAGACCGCAGTGTCGACGATGTCGCGCGCGAAGAAGCGATAGTTGTTCAGCGGCGCTTGTCCCCGATCGAATGTTCCATAGAGCTTGCCCGAGAGCGGCTTGCCGAACTGCCAATCCCAAAGCAGATCCGCATTGCCACCCGTGTAGTTCAGATCATCGTTTTGATCGTAGCGGACATCATCGAGACGGACATCGGCATGAAACACCTGACGTGCTTGATCGAGTCGCACGCGCACACCCGCGGACGCACGGTTGACGTAGTCATCAAGACTCTTGCGGGCGCTGAGCGACGGATCGTTCACGACCCCCTCCGGCACGCGAAACAGATTGTCGTCATACCAGTAACGATCCGCTACGAAGAACTGAAACGCATCCGGTGTATTCGTGTCCGCCGCCATAGCTGCTGCGCTCATGAGCACCAGCGACGGCACACAGACAAGAGTCGCAGGCCTGAACGAACGTTTTCTAAGACTTCGAATATTCATTGTTCGGCGTTTCATAAGCACCCCCTTGCGCCTGTTCGCGGCGCGCGTCATCCCCGCGTGACGGCCGTTGCCGGTAGACGTCTAATGTGCGCTCTGCGATTGAGTTCCAACCAAAACTGGTGAGGTTGGTGCGATCGATCTGATCGTCGGAGCGAGCCGATTGCGTGGCTCTCAACTGCTGAAGCATTTCCGTCCTGAGCGTGCCTTCGTACAGAACGAGCCAATCCTCACCCACTTCGTTTTGAATCTCAGGTAGCGCGCCTAACCTGGGCGCGAGAACCCTGCGATTGAAGGAGAGTGCCAACAGCACACTGCCGGAATTCAGGATGCTGTCGAACGGCAAGACCACTGCATCTGCCGCACCGAAGTACGAGGGCACATCGCTTTCGGGCACGAACTCCAGCCGCAAGCTGACGCGTTCGTCTCCATCTCTCAACTGCTCGAGTTCTGCGGCATCGATGCCATGGCCTGGCAGCCCGGCAATAACGAGGTGAACATCCGAACCCGCGAGTTGCCGAAATTCGTGAATCAGCTGTGGCACATTCTTATAGCGGCGCACGTTGCCGAAAAAAAGAAACGTGAATCGATTCTGCGGCAGACCCAAGTGCGCGCGAGCCTCATGGCGACTCGGTGCAGGACCATAGTCATCCCGATAATGTCCGTGAGGAATGACAGCGGAAACCTTCCTCTTCAGTGCCGGATACAAAGACCGCGCTGCGACCAGGCCCTCGGAAGTCAGTGCAATGACATGCGTGCACAGCCTTGGAACCCACAGCGAGAAGAGCTTCGAGGACAGCCAGTGATTTGTGTCGTGCGATTTCAAGTTGTGCAGTGTCCACACAACTTTCGCACCTCGGAGCCGCAGCAACGCGATCACCGAAGCGAAACGCGCATGCTTGATCAGAGCCCCGTACCAATGCTTGCTGACCAGATGCGAATCGGGCCAATGCAGATGCAGCACGTCATAGCGTCCGCGCAACGCACGTCGATAACTGAACTCATCGATGAGCGCGCCACCGTGCTCGAGCACCGCGGCGAGACGTCGAACGTAGGGATTGTCGACATCCTTCGGAAACATCAGCACGCTCACCTGCGCATCCTTGCGAGGCCTGGCCACTGCGAGCGGCATCCGGCTCACGGCAGACTCGGAGCGCAGCTGCTGGATTCTCTCGAGCAGCAACCGCTTTCTCTCCTGGAGCTGTCCTTCGTCCGCGAGCTGAAACGCTTTTGCATCGTCCTGTCTCGACACCAGCGCCGATACGAGCCTGCGTTCCGCAATGGCCTGGATCGGGCGCATCCAGGGCCGTCTGATCGGGATCAACGTGCGTTTGATCGCAGAAGACGTATGCGCGTCAACGATGGAGAACGCATCGCGCCATTTGAAGTCTGAGACGCCATCGCCCTCGTAATAGTGCGAGCTGATCCGTACGCGTGCCCACGGAATGCGCAGTGCCTCCGCAAAGATGGCGGCATGCAGTGACTCGCAGAACACACGTGAGCAACTGGAGAGCTCCGCCAGAAACTCATTCACCGAGAGCGTGGGGCTGATCACTTTCAGACCTGCATCTCGTGCAGTTTCCGCGACGTGTGACCAGCGTTCCGAGTAGACGTGCGGCACCAGTCCCACGGCATTCCCTGTTCGCGCGGCCGAAAGACAGGAAGGTGCAAGTGAGTCCACCAGAAAGCCGGGATCTCCGAGCGGAACGTCCGGTCTCAACAACAAACGTTGCGCGGTCAGCTTGCCGCGAACGGAAGCAAATCGGACTTCACCCGTCAGCGCTGGCAGTCGCGCACTGGGGCGCAAGCCAGAACCCACGATGATCTTGCGTCCCTCGAGCGAGTTGAGACGTTCATCGAGAATGGTGCCAATGCCGACCAGCCATGCTGCAGAGCTGAGCGAATCGAGCTCAGGCAACAGATGCCGCCACAACACCGCATTCAGATCGTCGCCAACGTTGCCGCCGGCCGCATGGTGATAGAAAACCTTCATGCGCACACGCTTGAGTGAGGACGACGAAGGATCAGGATCAACGCAAGGGCACTTACGCCACCCATGATCAATAAACCCAGCAGGTCAGTTGCAAGACCGTTCAACGGCAAGCTCCGCACGAGTAGCAAAAATGTCGCCGAGATCAGTGCCAGCACCGCAACCGTTCGCAATCCATCCACGACATTGCTCGCACCCATGTTGCCTTTGCGTACCGCCATGATCGCGATCACGGGTGTACGCAGCGCGACGGCCGATAAGGAAAGCGCGAGCGACACAGCTAACACCCCAAAAGGCGCTGCAATGAGCACTGCGAGAATCGTCAGCACCAGACTCACGAACGAAAATTGCCGATCCACCTGCGACTGTTCGGAAGCGAGCAGAGACATGCGGGCCACAGTGGAGATCACCTGTGAGATGAACAGCGGGCTCAATGCCTGAAGGATCGGCACGGCCGGAGTCCACTCGGATCCAAGTGCGAATTCAATGAGGTGCGCGGGACCCATCGCAATCCAGATACTCAGCGGCATCGAGATCGCAATGAACATGCGTTGCGTTCGCTGAATGTGCGCCTGGAATTCTGCCCAACGATCGCGCGCCCGACACAGCAGCGGCAGGAGAAAGTTACCCATCGCTGGAGCGAGCATCGTCAGCGGCACATTGACCAGTTGATTGGCACGGCTGAACAAGCCCACCTGGCTCAACACCAGAAAAAATCCGAGCACCCAGGAAGGAAACTGCGTGCGCATGATGATCAGCAGATCGGACCCGACGACATGCCAGCCAGTACGGAGCGCATCCCGGTATTCGGCAGTCGCGGCGAATCCTTGCAAACGCATGGGTGCAAGCGCGTAAGCAATGGAGCTGCGGCCGAGCGCGTTACAGATCTGCGCGATCACGACGAGCATCGCGCCCTGCGTCCATCGCGCGGCAATAAACGCGGCGACAATCCCAAGAATGAGACCGCCGATCTCGACCACTGCGACCGCACCGACTCGCATGTCACGGCGCAGATGGGCTCGCGATTGCAAGCCACAGGATTCCACGATCAGACTGATGGCAAGCGCGGCGCCAATCAGCGAAAGATCCGGCACGCCGAACATCGCAGCGAACACGGGCGATCCCCCGATCATTAACAGCGCCATCACACAACCCATCCCGACCTGTGTGAACCACAGAGTCGAGGCCAGCAGCGCATCGTAACGGCGTCCCGTCACTGTTGCAGTGCTCAGTCCGCCGTCGTTGAGACACGAGAGCACCAGGAACAAAGGCGCCACGAGCGCGAATTTGCCGAACTCTGCCGGCACCACCAGCCGCGCAAGCACGACGTATTGCACAAGGTGAACCGCAACCTTCGCGCCCTGCCACATCAACGACGATGTCGCACGCCGATCGAGCTCACGGGTGCTGAGCTTCACCGCAGGCGATTCAGCGCCCGCGAATGCAGGTGCGACCAAAGCCTCGGGCTGCGCGCTCATACGGACTCCGGCTTCACGGCCTTGGAATCCCGATACGGCAGCACAGCCGTCGAGGCACGCACGGGAGCGCGCATCGCTGCTTCCCAGACACGCACATATTCTTCGAAGATCTTCTCTACGCCGAAGCGTTTACTCGCCTCAACGCAGACGGCACTGAACTGCTCAGCACGCCAGCCTGCGTCGATTTCCTTCTGCAGAATGTCGGCGAGCTCAGTCGCATTCTCCGATGTGAATACAAAACCCGTACGGCCATTCTCGACGATCTCAGGCATACCGCCAACGCTCGAGACGAGCGCAGGAATTCCATGTGCGTAACCTTCATAGATCACGCGACCCAGAGGTTCTTCCCACACCGAAGGCACGACGAGTGCATCGATGCGCTCGAAAAATTCTGCCGGACGAACGAATCCCAGGAACGTAACGTTCGGTGCAGCGTAAGTTCGCTGCAGGTCAGCGACGTAAGCCTCATCGCCCTTGCCGCCGAGCAACACCGTCACCTGCTCTGCGTTCATGCGCTTGACAGCATCGAGCAATACTTCGATTCCCTTGGTGTTTTCCATGCGCCCGAGATAGCCGATGACGATGGGACTGCCCGGCGCACGATTCGCCCGATGCTTCGCGACGATCTGGGAATTATTGACGCCGTGGATGATGTACTTCTGATCCACCTGGGCGAACAGACCCGTGCCTTCCAGTCGGCTCAGCATGCGTCGGCTAAGACTGATCACTGCCGCCGGCAGATGCGAATAGCGACGTCGAGGTGCAGTGAACAGCCGGCACATGCCACATTGCTTTTCACAATTGTGAGTACCCGACACCATCGTCGACTTCGGGCAGCCCAGATAGTAGTCGTGCAGCATCTGTACGAGAGGAATGCCGAGCTTGCGCACGGCGCGCCACAGCGAAACTGAAAATCCCTGAAGATTTCCGGTCTGCACGAGATCGGGTCGTTCGAGCTTCAGAATCTTTGCGACTCGCCCCGCCATCATAGGATTCCACGAGTCGATCAGATGCCAGGTCATGCGCGCGAGCGCATTGCGAGCGTCTTCGGATTGCTTCCAGAAAATGTTCGCCAGGGGCACGTAGTAAGTCTTCACGCCATTGATGCTGTCGGTCCGCGCGACGCCGTCTGGGGCGAGACTGATCACCACCGCTTCGTGACCGCGCGCTACCAGCGACTCCGCCAGGATGCGCACAGTTCTCTCTGCGCCTCCTCGCTCGTTCGGTGCGTACAAGGTCGATACGAATGCGATTTTCATCGGGTCAGATCGGAACTGGGACGAGTGATGCTGTGCACGCCCGCCTTACACCCGCAGCTCGAAATAGCAGAACCACGCATACCGATTCAGAAACGGCACCCGACACAAGCCGCGATCCAGCCACCAGATCATGCGCGTCAACCAGCTTTCGCGTTTCACGTGGCTGGAGAACACACCCAATGCCGGAGCGATCAGCCCGAAGTAAGTCACGTGCGAAGAAGTGAATTCCTTCGCGATCTGCCGCAGATCTCGGACCAGCAAGGGATGCTCATCGGGCGTTCGCAACTCAGGGGTGCGATTGCGATACCAGTTCACCGCAGGGTTATGCCCCATGGGCTCGGCGAAGATCGCGACGCCGCCGTCGCGCAGTACGCGCCGCAACTCCTGCACTGCTTTCGGAATATCGAGGTGATGAATGATGCCGCTGCCGATTACTACATCGACGCTGCCGTCGGCGAGATGCATGTCTTCTGCGTTGTCGACGTGAAACTTCACGTTTGGCAGATTCTTCTGCGCAGCCGTGCGCTCCGCCTGATGAATCGCTACATCGGAAATGTCGATACCGGTGACCTGCCGGGCGGTATGCGCGAGATCGAAAGCCATGATCTCATCGCCACAGCCGTACTCGAGCACGCAACGCCCGCGACTCGCCGCCGTGACGCGCTTGCGAAACTCCTCGAACCCATAGGCGATCGCATCGTAGAAACGCCTCGTGCGTGTCTCGCGCTCCGAATTGTCGGCGAAGCGCTGGTTGTGGAAATCCCGCTCTCGGGCGATACGTTCGGCGGCTTGCATGATTGCCTCACTTCACTGGGCTGGCGCTGAGACTGTTCAGCGCTTCGGGAGTGGTCTGTCGGTGAGCTCGATGTTCGCGTTGAATCTGCACAATGGCTTGTCGCAGGTGACGACCTCGATCGCCCCAGCGATAGAGCGTCTGCGCGAGCTCGAAGGCACGCTGCTGACGTTCGTTCAATTCAGTAAAGCGGTCGATCTCGGCAACGATGCCTTGCACCAGCGTTTGCAAATCGCCGCGAACGATCATTGCGCTTCGCAACGCGTCCGGAAGACCTGCTGCTGCATCGGACAGCGTGGCAACAGGCACACGAGCGAACATGTAGTCGAGGAATTTGAGCTTGAAGCCACCGCCGAAAACTTCCGGGACGACTGCCATGCGTGCATGCGCCAGCGCCGCAGTCGGATCATCGACAAAGCCGTGAAACTCGGTCGCGTGCGTTCGCGCCTTGAGTTCGCTCTGCAATCGCTCGGGCACGTCGCCGAACACATCGAGTGCGATGCCGTTCTGCGCAAAGACCGGATCCGCAACCTCGACGAAGCGACGCAGA
Organism: Povalibacter sp.; assembly: GCA_045810085.1. Taxonomy (GTDB): domain Bacteria; phylum Pseudomonadota; class Gammaproteobacteria; order Steroidobacterales; family Steroidobacteraceae; genus Steroidobacter. Next base: position 13,325 of record JBJMWN010000240.1, read on the forward strand.
TTTTCCTGCTTCACGATCCAGCGGAACGATCCAACGATCGCGACGCGCCGTGCTGTCTCCTGCGTGATGGTTCGATTGGCAACGCTCGCACCCGCATAGCCTGGCGTGAGGGTCAGCAATCTTGGCGCGGTCTCGGGCGGCACTCCTACCAGTAAGGCATCACCATCCTCTTCGGTGATCGTGCTGAGCAGATCCACATTGCGGACCATGCGTCGTTCGAGCCTGCGCACTTTGAACGCGTTGTGGCGCAGAGCGAGTTTCTTGGGCAACGCGGCCTGGGCATTCGCCGCCATCGATGCCCACAACGCAGCTTCGTGATTGTGGGAGACGTGAATGAGCACAGGCTGCGGGCTCACTGAGTACGTGTAAGCAAGACAGCGATCGAGCGCCCAGCCTGCACCGTAACCATCAAGCACGATTGCGTCCCACTGCTCACTCAACTGCGATTCGAGCGCTTGCCGGTACGTTTGCGTGGCGTCGATCGCAGCCGCATTCGGCAATCGGCTGAACAGCGCGGCAATTTCGCTGCGCTTGCCATTCGGAATCGAATGCCACTCGACACCGCGGGACTCCGCCGGCAGTGCGTCCGCCGAGCCGAAGCCCATGAATCGAACTGTGGCGCCTGCAGCCGCCAGCGATTCGGCCATCTTGGCCGAATAGACCTTCGCACCCGCATCCGCCGGATAGGGAATGTATCGACCTATCCACAGACATCGCAGGGTGGAGGTCTGATCGAGAAAGCCATCATCAAACGGCACGAACGGTTCCTCCGACTTCTGCTTGCGAAGTGAATGCACGGCGCATCAGTGCTGCGACGCGAACTTCGAATAGCCACCAGGAAAGCCACGACACAGGAATGGCTAGCATCAGCGTTCCCACTGCGAATGCGACAAGTCCTGCTCCCGCACCGAAATGCTCAGTCACCTGCGGAACTCCGAAGCGCTTGATCAAAGACATGATGGGTGCATGCCAGAGATAGAAGCTGTAGCTGATGCGGCCGAGAAACTGAAAGAGTGACCCGCATAGGAAATACGTTTGTCGGCTCGCATTCAGTGTCACGCTCGCGAACAGATGAATTGACGCGATGAACGCGATGAGCATTGCGATCCATCGACCATCGACCAGAAAGTCGATCACCGTGTCATTCAAGTGCGCCATCATCGCGCCGGTCGCGCGCCAGGCCACCAGAAAGACCAGGAAGCTGAGTGCTGGAAACTTCAGCCAGCGCGAGCGCGCCGCGAACCAGTCGCGATACGTGAAGACGATCACGCCGGTCACGAAGAACAGCGCTCGTGGAAACAGCACGATGAAGATGCCCGCGATCGCGAGCCAGGCCACGAACAGCGCTTGGTGCGGGCGATTGCGCCGATACAGAAGCAATGCAATCGCAGATGCGAAATAGAACATCCACTCGTAACTGAGGCTCCACGACACCTGATGAATCATCGGGAAGCGCACGATGGGCGGCAGCAGAAACAGGTTTCCCACGAACAAGGCGCTGGCGCCAGAAACCGATAGATTTGTAAATGGCGGGGTTTGCAGCACGAAGCCCACCAGCGTCACAGCGCAGAGCGCAGGCACCCAAGCGGAAAAAATGCGAACGAAGCGATCTTTGAGGAAACTACCGGTGCTCGCATGGCGCAGCAGACTTCCGAGAATGACGAAGCCGCTGATCATGAAAAACATTTCCACGCCGTAGGTCAGGGACTTCCAGACATAGCCAACAGCATCTTCAGCCAGCGAACCGGAAGGCCACGCAATGATTCCTGCACTACCCAGGTGAAAGGTGAACACCAGCATCGCGCATAGTCCGCGATACCCATTGAGGGCAATGTTGAAGTCGCGGCGTTTGGTTGAGTTCTGCATCAGGAACTCATCCTGAGCTTGCCGTGTGCATGCTCATTTGCGCCGAAGTACTTGATGAAGGCGGCTGCCGCATTGGGTTGCGAGCCATTCGACAGACGTGTATCGAGATCCTTGCTCTTGTAGTTCCAGTAGTTGTGATACGCGACTTTGTTCTCGGTCATCCAGGCCGCCATCTGTTCGATGAAGTAGGCATCGTCGACGGCGCCGCCATACTGCTTGTGCGGACCTGTACCCCACTCCGGATAGGACATCCGCTTGCGATGGCTCTGCGCGAAATCGCGATGCCAGCGCAGACCGGTATGCATATCGAATCGAGACTTCCAACGCTGCTCGGGCGTTTTCGCTTTCGAATCGATCGGCATGTTGTAGAAATCGAGGCCGATGAAATCGACAACATCGTCACCAGGATAGGCTCGCTCAGGAGAGAATCCCTTGCCGAAAGCGGCTGGACACCAGTCGAACTTGAATCGCGCACCCGGGGTCTCGCGCAGGAGGATGGCAATACGGTGCCAGTATTCGGCCCAGGTCTGTGGATCCTTGGTTGCGCTCCATGGATACCAGTTGGCGTTGAACTCCCAGCCGATGCGGATCACTGCATCCGCATAGCCGCTGTTGATCAGGATCGCGGCATATTTCCGAAACAGATCGTCGAACTTGCCGTTCACGCCATCGCTCAAAGTGCCCTTCGCTTTTGGTGGCAGCATCGGCATGGAATACACAACGGCCTGTGCAGCCTTGTTCCAGCAGTTCACGCCCCACGCCGTGCTCTGCTCCAGAACATCCCATCCGATGAATTCGAGCATCTGATCAACTTTGCGACCCAGCCACGCTTCGAATTCACCGAGGTGTCCCACGCCGGTACAACCGGCGCCGAGATAGACACCCAATCCAGGCGGGCGATCACTTGCTTTGAGCCACGACGGTACCGGGGGCTTTTTCTTGTCGGCAGCACTCACTCCGAACGCCGCGCAGGCGCCCGTGGCTGCAACAAGAGAAAGCAAGGAGCGCCTGTTCACGGGCTAGCCACCTCGTATCGAGCTGGCGGGGGTCCACGTCTGAAACCGTTCGCCGCGAATCGACCGCCAGACACCCAGACCAGCGCCTGCCAACGCGATGAGCACATCGACGATCTGCGAAAAGGGTTTCACATCCCAGGCATGACCCAGTACACCGCATAGCGCGCCGAGCGCTAACAGCACGCATGCAAGCCATGCGTATCCCGCAGTCACAAGAGCAAGGAAGAAGGCAGCCGCAGAAAGACTCAGGAAATAAATACTCAGCCAGCGGATCAGCTTGTGAGAAATGTATTTGTATTGGGTCAGTGCGTCGGTGCGTCGTAACTGTGGCCAGATGAGTCGATGCACGTTGAACGCCTGGCAGGCGATCCGCACCTTGCGACTGAATTCTTCGGAGGAGTTCGAGACCGACTCTTCGTAAGCGCGAACATCCCGCGCCTGGACGACTCGATGGCCCTCCGCCAGCGCCATCAGCGAGACGTACATGTCATCGATGATGTGATCGGGAGGCGCATGACGAAGGCTGCGTCGGATGGCAAACAGCGATCCATCCGCCCCCATCATGGATCCCGTTTCGGACTCGAGACGTTTGACCGCCTCCTCGAATCGCCAGTAAAGCGAGCCGCTCGACGCGGTGACCGACGTGTTGGCATTGGTGTAGTTGAGGTTGCCGCACACGCAACCGATGTTCGGGTCTGCAAAATGTCGACGCAGATCAGCGATGCATTCGAGATCCAGAATCACGTTGGCATCGGTGAACACGAGCACGTCGGCATCGGCTCGCGCCGCGAGCAGATTCATTCCGTGTGTCTTGCCATGCCGTTCGCTCGACACATGCAAGTCGATGACCGACTCGTATTCTCTCAGCAGCTCAGCCGTGCGATCGCTCGAGGCGTCCACGTAGACCAGAATCTGCAACCCCGGCTCGCGCTCCCGCAGCTCCAGCAGATTGCGCATCTTCTGCCCGATCACGCGTTCTTCGTTGTACGCGCACATGCACACGGCAAATCTCAGCGGCGTGGCTGCAGCTAGACCCTGGCCAGACTCTGACCGCCGACCGATTGCGCGCAACGCCATCAGCGATAACGGATAGGTCACGAAGGGATGCATCGCAAGCAGCAGAGCGAGCGTACCCACGATGGCGAGCATCATCGTCACGGCACATTCCTTGGCGAGAGCTGACTGCTCACGTGCTTGTATTTTTCGACTGGAGCTTGTGCGGGCTTGGATGCACGCCACGGCTTGCCGTCGATCCACTCGACCGCGGGCGCCGCTGCGCAGAGGAGCACCACAATGATCGCGCCAGCAATCGAGAGTGAAAGCACATCGAAAGAGCCGGACTGTGCGAGCAGACCGACGGCGCCGTAGACCAGGAGGGTGCTGAGACAAAAACAATCGAGTGACCTGCGACCCACTCCCGCGACTGCACGGAACACGATGTGCTGCTGGACCGCGTGCGTTCGAGGAACGATCTGCATGACGAACACGACTGAGACCAGAAAGTGCACGAGTTGCAATGGACCCAGACTCAGCTTGTCCGTGTCTGGCACGTGCAAAGCGGACAGCGAATCGGGCGCCACACGATCGACAATCTTCAGAGCCAGTGCCAGCAACAAGAGGCCCCCTGTGACCATCAGCACAGATCGTTGCTGAAACCTTTCTCTGATCCGGTCGAAGATGCGATGCGTGCCACCCAGCATTCCCAAGACGAATATCAACTGCCATGCCAGCGGATTGAAGCTTCGCGTGGCGGCCAGATGCGGCGTGATTGACTGTGCAAGATCCAGCTGTACGAGCGCCCACAGAGCAAACGACACTGCAAGTA
>JBJMWN010000241.1:0-3482 GCA_045810085.1 Povalibacter sp.
CTTGAGAATCGGGTTGTGAATGAGAGTCTGCGACATGTGACGATTACCGCTGAACAGAAACTTCCGCCATCGGCTGACGCTCGCGCACGAGAGTCCACAGCACGACAGCACCCAGCAAATCGAGGACACCGAGGGCAACGAAGAACGGATCATAGCCAACCGTCTTGACCAGTCCGCCCATCAGTAACGTGAAGACGAGCACGCCCAGATTGCCCATCGTCCCGGCCATGCCCGACACCGTTGCGATCTCGTTCCTGCGAAAGAGGTCGGATGACATCGTGATCACCGTGACCGAGAGCGTCTGATGGGCGAAGCCACCCAGGGAGAGCAGCGCGATCGCAGCATATGGGCTGTCCACATGGCCGACGAAAATCATGCAGGTCATCATCGCTGCACCGATCGTGAAGGCCCCTCGGCGGGCATTGATCAGGCTGATCCCACGCTTCTGGAGCCAGAGCACGATGACTGGGCCACTCAATGCACCGAGATCCGCAGCAAGAAACGGCAGCCATGCGAAGAGTGCGATCTGCTTCAGATCGAAGCCGCGAACGTTGAATAGATACAGAGGAATCCAGAAGGACAGCGTTCCCCACGTGGGATCCGCCAGAAACCGCGGCAGTGCGATGCCCCAGAAATTGCGTTGAGAGGCGAGCTTCCAGATCGATGGCCTGGAACCGTCGGAACTCAGATGCTGCTCCTGACCGGCAGCGATGTAGTCACGCTCCGCCTGAGTGACGGACGGGTGCTTGTCGGGCGAGTAATAGAAGCGCAGCCATAGAAAGACCCAGACCAAAGCCATCAGTCCTACGATCACGAAGGCAACGCGCCAACTCGACAGCAGAATGGCAGCGCCGACGAGCGGCGGACCCAACATCGATCCGAGCGATGCGCCGATGTTGTAAACACCGCTTGCCATGCCGCGCTCTTTGGCGGGAAACCATTCCGCCACCGTCTTCATGCCGGCCGTGTGCGTCGTGCCCTCGGCGAATCCGAGCAGGCCGCGTAACCCTGCGAATGCCAGCCAGCTTCCGGCGAGTGCGTGCGACATGGTGAGGACCGCCCAGGCGGTGGCAAACAGTGCAAGCCCAATTTTGAGACCGATGCTGTCCAGCACGTAACCGACAATCGGCTGCAGCATGATGCCGAACTGGAAGACGCTGGTGATCCAACCGTACTGCTCTTCCGTGATTCCAAGCTCGGTTTGCAGCGTGGGCGCGGCCACGGCAAGCGTGCTGCGGGTCAGATAATTGAGGATGGTGCCGAGCGTAAGCAGACCCACCATCCACCAGCGCAGCGATTTGAAGCTCGCCATCGGTCAGCATCCCCCGAATCGTCATCAGCTATTTTGTTACCGGTAACCTATCACACCTCCTCTGGACGTTTGCTGTCGCGTTCATGATGCGGAGTTCGGCAGCAAGGGCGGTGCCCTTGCAACCTACCTTACTTTCACGCCACGTCGCGATAGTTGATGTGCTGCGCCTTGCGACGAATCTCGGCCTTTTCGTTGGCTTTGACAGCACTACCGAGATCGCCCGACAGCTCGAGAGCACGAGCAGTCAATTGCCAGTTGAAAGGACTGGTCGGTTTGAGCTGAGTGCGTTCCGCGGCCAAGGCGCGAGCCAATCTGGGACGACCGGCTCTGAGCGCTGCTTCGATCAATGTCAGATGGACGACATCGCGCTGCGCGTGGCTACCTCCGAAGCGATTCGCAATCGGACGCACAGCCAACAGAAGATTGATCGCGGCTTCGTAGTGACCGGTACCGAAAGCTACCCACGCTTTGGCCAACGGCAGGCCAACATCGCGCGACATCATGGCATTGGTGTCGTTGCTCAACGCCTTGCGTTCGAGCGCGCCGATGGTGGTCTCTGCCAGATCCAGACGATTCGCACCGACGAAAGCCATCACGGCATGCACATCGTTGAATGCGTAGTAGGCATCTTCGGCGAGCGGTGCCCACGTCTCCGCAAGTCCATTCCAACGCGAACCGACATCGACGCCGCGGACAAACAGTCGCCACAACATCGCAGAGGCATCGAGCATTTCCAGCGGTGCGGTCGCCGGAGTCGCACGAAGCTTGTGATCGTAAACATCGAGGGCTCGAGCGCTATCGCCCAAATCCAGGTGATACAGCGCGAGATGCCACCAGTTGTGGTAAGCGAATCCATTCTCGACCGACCAGTCCTGCTCGCGCTCCGAAAGCCACTCGATGCCGTCGCGAATACGACCCGTCGATTCCATCACGTGCGCGACCGCATGAATGGCCCACGGATCTCTGCGATTGAACTCGAGCGCACGATGGCCAGCGTCTTCGGCTTGCGAATACGCGGCGCATTCCTCCAACCCGAATGCATGCATTCCGAATACAAAACCGCAGCCAGGCACGGATGCATCCCAATGCGGCAACACTTGCGCGATGCGATCGCGCAGCAGTGTCGAATGTCCCAGGAAGAAATCACCGACATGGGCGATCTGCAGCGCAAACAGGTCACGCGGATAGTCCAGCAGAATCTCGCCATAAGCGCGCACTGAACCCGCGAAATCGCCTTGCAGCCACTTGCGAGCGGCTGCGGCATGGGCCCGTTCACGATCGTTGGCCCGCTTACCCAGACCCTCCACTGCCTCGATGCTCGCCCTGAGGGGCTGGAGGTGTGACCGGTCGGTCGTCGTCAGGAGCAATCCTGCCCGGACGCAATGGCCCATCGCAAAGTGCGGGTCGGCCTCGAGCGCCCGGTCGATTGCTGCCATCGGATCAAAGAAATAGCCCGCCGACAACGCAACAGCTTGCTCGTAGTGCTGTAAAGCGTCGCGGCTGCGGGTTGAAAGGGGCATGCCCCGTGAATCGACGAGTGACATAGTGGAGACCTCCGGGCCGGCGACCTACGCCGGCAATAGGGCTTTTGTACGGGGCCGACGTGAAACGGCAGTCACCCTCCGCGTGAAAAATCCGTGAAAATGCCCGAAGTCTCTGGAACGTGCCGCGACGGCGTGGTCTCATCGCGACCCTCCAAAGAGTCACCCGAGCGGCACAAGGATCGAAGCTTTGAAGCGTCTGGTCTTTCAGATGTTGGGAGGATTCGGCGTTCGCGATGCTCGCGGCGAAGAGATCCGTTTGCCTTCCCGCAAGGGGCGCGCCCTGCTCGCCTATCTCTGCGCACGCGCCGGTGAAGCCCAGAGTCGTGATCGCCTGGCCACGCTGCTCTGGGAAGAAGCCGACGAAGAGCTGGCACGCAGCAGTTTGCGGCAGGCTCTGGCTTCGATTCGCAAAAGCCTGCCGAGCGACGCTCTGCCAGCACTGATCGCCGGGACTGATTCATTGCATGTCGATGCCGCTGTGATCGAAACAGATCTGGTTGCGCTTCGACATTCACTGCACGTCGGAACTCGTTCCTCACTCCAGGACGCGCTGGCTTTGCATCGGGGCGAATTGCTCGAAGGTGTGGATGCGAGATCGGGCGCGTTCGAGGAATGGCTCACGCAGG
>JBJMWN010000242.1:0-11241 GCA_045810085.1 Povalibacter sp.
AGCAAGACAGGTCCCGCTGGGATCGAGACCAGATCAACGAGGGTCTGGATCTCATCGAACGTGCGCTGATGTTGCGGTCGCCCGGCCCGTACCAATTGCAAGCGGCAATCGTGAGCTTGCATGCGCAGGCGGCGACGGCTCGCGATACGGATTGGGAACAGATTGCCGCGCTCTATGGTGAGCTGTACCAGATGAACCGAACGCCCATCGTCGCGTTGAATCGTGCAGTCGCAATTGGCATGGGTCATGGGCCGCAGGCGGGGCTCAGGCTACTCGATGATCTTGCAAAGGCGGGCACGCTCGACAGCTATCACTGCTTTCATGCCGCGCGTGCGGAGTTGCTGAAGCGAATTGGAAGTGCGGCGATGGCGGTCGATGCGTACCGAACGGCGCTGGCGCTCACAACCAACAACGCCGAGCGCGTCTACATCGAACGGCAGATCGACGGCCTGGTCAGTCGGTTGAATTGATCACACAAAGAAAAAGCGCAGCGCCCCTTACGGAGCGCTGCGCCATGACAGCATCGATCAGAACTTCTGGCTGACGCCGAGGAAGGCCTGACGACCGAGAATGTCGTAGGTCGGATAGCTGTTCGGACCGCCTGTTCCTGAGATGTTGGTCGAGATCAGCGGCGGATCTTTGTCGAAGATATTGTTGATGCCGACGCGCACCGTTGTTCCGGTGCCGAAGTTCCACAATCCCGACAGATCGAAGTAATTCCGAACCGGCAACTTGGCATTGAATGAATCGAAGTCACCGTTCGGATTCAGATCTGGATCTGAGCTGTTGGCGTCCAGTGACGTTTCGCCGATATAGCGCCAGTTGAGCGACACATCCAGATTCCAGGGCGTTTCCCAACTGATACGCAGGTTGTGACGCCATTGCGGAGTGATGGTGCCGCAAGTGGTGCCGAACAATCCGGAGCAGTCATAGCTCTGGCCACTACCTGGCAGAGGAATGTTGTTGGCTTCGAGTACGGACGCGCCGTTCAGAGCAAACGACAGACCGCCGAAGCGATCACCCAAAGGCAGGTTGTAAGACAGCTGCACATCGATGCCGTCGACAGAAGCCTCTGCCACGTTGACCGCTGTTTGCAGAATGTATCCGCCCGTCTCGACGCTGGCCCCTGTCAGGCCGCCCAGGGGAGTTCTCACGATCTGGCTGCAGTATTCAGAGTTGCCCGAGTCAAGGCATTGCTCGAACAGGAAAGCCCCCGGAATCGAGCCGATCTGATCCTCGATCTTGATCTTGTAGTAGTCGATGCTGGCGACCAGGCCGAGTCCTGCCGGTGCGAAGGTCACACCGAACGTGTACGTATCGGCTTTCTCAGGATCGAGATTCGGGTTGCCACCTGTGACCTGGCCGCACTGGTTGGACACGCACTGTGGAATGCTGTTGGTCGTGCCACCGTTGCCATACTGGGCCGCAGTCACGCCCGTTCGCAGACAGTCTTCGAGAGAGCGCGTCGCTGGATCGCCATTCGGCTGACGCGCGCAAGGATCCACACCGAAGAAGCTCTGCTGCCCATAGTTCTGCGGATTGAACAGTTCGATGATGTTCGGTGCGCGGATCGCATGCTGATAAGACCCGCGGAAACGCAGGTCCTGGACGGGTGCGTACTGCAGTTCGAACTTGTAGGTATCGGCAGTGCCCGCCGTCGAGTAGTCGGAGTAACGGTAACCGACGTCGGCAACGAGGTCATAAATGCCTGTCTTGCCCTGAACCAAGGGCGCGCGGATTTCAGTGAACGCTTCCTTGACGTTGTAACCATCATCGATGGCAACTGATGCGCCTGCGAAGCCCGCAAGGTTGCCGGAGAGCTCTGCTGCATCAGGCTGGAACAGCAAATCTTCCTGACGCCATTCGACGCCCACGTTCACGCCCACGCCTTGATCGGCGGTCGGCAGCTTGATTCCGTAATCCGTCAGATCACCCGTGACGTCGGCGTGGCCGATCTTCTGTGTGACCGTTCCGTACGCGGTTCCGTTCGTATAGAGGTAAGCCAACTGATCATCCGTGACACCACCATCGCGGAAGATGTTGAACGGCACGCAGCCGGCATTGCCGCTGATGCATTCGGGAGCCGCTGCGGTGCCCGTGGCCTGCAGTGCATCCGTGATGTTCGCGAAGTTCAGATATCCCGTGTTCGAGTTGTAGAGCGAGGTGTAGTAGTACTGGCCATACACGTCGTAATTCCAGGCGGATGAGATATCACCTCGTACACCGAATACGGCGCGATAGTTGTCGTGCTCGAAGTCGGCGATGCGCGGTCCGCCTTCGATATTGCGGCGTCCGATGTTCAGATCGACGCTGGTCGAGCCGGGATCTGCTGCGTCTGCCGCGACCTGCGCGGGCGTGCATATAAGTCCGCGCTGTTGATCGCTCAACAACGGGTTGCTGCAATTGACCGAATAGAGGCCGGCGGCGTTGTACGGATTGGAGCTCTCGAACAGGCCTGAGGGCGCGATTTCCACTCGCGTGCGATCGTTCATGAAGTTGAAGTTCACATACGGGTCGAAGCCGTCATTCATTTTCACGTGCGCCGTGAATCCGCCCATGTAGCGCTCATTGTCACGATACATATTCACGTACGGATTCGAATTGAACTCGCCTGGCGGAGTCGTGGTGATGTTGTCCTGCGACCACGGGATGAATTGATCGCCCTGCACGGAATAGCGTGCTGTCGAGCCGGACGGTGAGAAGCGATTCGAGTTCGCCGAACCCGCGCAGCGCGGATTGCCCTGTGAGTTGAGCGACAACTGGCAGCCTGCGAAATCGATGTCGTTTCCGGTAATGGGGTCGGCGGTTCGATACATCAGATAGCCGGTGACATTGCCGCGGCCATCGGCCATGTTGGCACCTGCGGTGACGGAGAAGGTCAGCGTATCTCCATCTACAGTGCTGCCCGCCAGCTTGATGCCTTTGGGCTGGGCCAGGTCATGAATGAATTGATTGTCGTTGTCGCGTTGAAAAACACCATATTGAGCATCGAGGATCAGGCCCTCGAAATCTTTCTTCATGATGAAGTTGACGACGCCCGCGATCGCATCCGAGCCATAGACAGCGGACGCGCCGCCCGTGACCACATCGACGCGATCGATGAGTGCCACTGGAACCTGATCGAGATCGGGTGACGGATTTGGATTGCCGGTGTTCGCATCTGCGACGCCCAGACGCTTGCCATCGACGAGCACGAGCGTGCGTTGCGGTCCGATGCCACGCAGGTTGACGGTCGTGAGTCCGCCGGGTGTGCTCAGTGAGTTCGATGTGTTGGAGAAGTCGACCGCGGAGTTCTGCAGAACCTGTGGCAGCTGGTTCAGAATATCTGCGGCATCAGTGTGGCCACCCTGCTGAATCTCCTTCGATGTCACCACCTGTACGGGGCTGGTGCTGGTGAGATTCGGCGCAGCGATGCGCGATCCTGTCACCACAACTTCCTGAATGTTCTCGGTCTGAGCGTGCAGCAACGGCGGTGCGGCCATGGCCGCGAGACTCACCACCAGGGTGAGTCTGAGCCTGGCACGCCAGGCTGGTGTGTGCGTCGACATGTACTGTTCTCCTGCGTTGTTGAGATATCGCAGCGACGCCACGAACGTCCCTGCGCGTCAGGAGAATCTCGAAGCTGTGGTCTCTTGCTGAACTGAAAGCACACGTTGCGAATGTATACGGAAATCTTCGCAACGCCCTGAACTCCGCCGGAGACGACCGATCCGAGATCCCTGAGGTCAACAGGCGCTTGGATGCGTCTTGTTGCCGACTGACGTTGCGAGAAACGTACAGTGCGCTAGATCACGCAGAGGGGCAGGGATTGCTCAAGTCATTGCGAGTCGTTCATTTGAGCGATCATTGCGAATTTGCCGATAGCAGGCCGGTAAATCGAGGCCAGTCGTGGTGAGAGAACGACGGTCAAACGGCATTGTTGCGACATCAACGCGGGTGTCGGCGCTCCTGGAATGTGTTGCGGCTGATCGTCAATGCGCCGACGCGACACGCCAGACGCAATTCCCGACATCATCCGCAACCAGAACGGCGCCTCGCGCATCGATAACCACGCCCACCGGGCGACCAAAGGCATCGCCGTCTTCACTCAGGAATCCGGTCAGGAACTCCCGCGGCACCCCAGTCGGATGTCCCTGTTCAAAGGCGACGAACACGACTTTGTATCCACTCGGGGGCTTTCTGTTCCAGGAACCATGCAGCCCGACCAGGGCACCGCCCCGAAAACGCTCCGGCAAAGCAGCAGTCTGAATGAACGTGAGGCCGAGGGCGGCAACGTGCGAGCCGAGTGCGTAATCAGGCGCAACAGCTTGGGCGACCAGATCGGGTCGCTGTGGTTCTACACGTTCATCGATGTGCTGGCCGTAGTAACTGAAAGGCCAGCCATAGAACGCACCCTCGCGCACTGACGTGATGTAGTCAGGCACGAGATCATTACCCAGCTCGTCACGCTCGTTCACAGCCGTCCACAACGCTCCGGTCCGTGGCTCCCACGCGAGTCCGTTGGGATTGCGCAAACCCGATGCGAACACTCGTGTGTTTCCAGTGCGTGCATCGATCTCGAGAATGGCGGCTCGATTTTCTTCCGCATCGAGTCCGTTCTCAGCAGCGTTGCTGTTCGATCCGACAGTGACATACAACTTCGAGCCATCGGGACTCGCCAGCACATTCTTGGTCCAGTGATGATTGATCTCGCCTGCCGGCAGGTCGGCCACTTTCGTGCCGGCGCTGGAAATCGATGTTGAACCCGGCACGTAATCGAACTTGAGCAAGGCATCGGTGTTCGCGACGTAAAGCACGTTGCCGACCAGTGCCATACCGAACGGCGAATTCAGATTCTCGATGAAGCGATATCGGCCCTCGGCGTTGCCGTCACCGTCAGTGTCGCGAAGCAGAGTGATTCGGTTCGGGCTCGGTACGCCAGCCCCAGCTTTCTTCTGCGCCCGCTTCATTACCCAACCTTTGATGCCTTTACCATCCTCGGGTCGTTCAGGCGCATTCGTTTCCGCGACGAGCACATCGCCGTTCGGCAAAACATACAGCCAGCGAGGATGCTCGAGGCCGATCGCAAAAGCGTTGACGTTCAATCCAGCGGCGGCTCGGGGCGTTCGATTCTCAGGCCAGCCACGCGCGGGCGCGACGTTCACAGTCGGGATCAATTTTTCCTCAGGCGCTACCAGTTGCGGATTCTGGCCGAGGTCGACCGCGGGCGTTGCGCCGTCCTGCGCGGCACCTTCGTGCGTCGCCAAGCCCAATGAAAGCGTGAGGAATGCTGCGGTCATGGAGATTTTCAAAACTCGCATAGTGCATGTCCAACGACGCCCGAGCGCTGTGCACGAACAACGCTCGTATAGACAGGCTGTTCCGACCAGCAGGCATCGAGCCCGTCACTGGACTACAAGTACCTGCAGGCTGACGTAGGTACAGCAGATGATCGTCCTCGCTCATGGATGAGATTCGGTTGGCGCGGATCTGACGGCAATCGAGAGCTGTCCGTCGAGCGCTCATCAACGAGATCCTGCAGGCGTTGTGCCCGCGAGCGGCTTGCAGCATCCTGCGCGTCCCAAGCACGTGAGGTATCGATGAAGATCTATTCCTGGAACGTCAACGGCATTCGCGCAGTCCTGAAGAAGGGCACTTTTCAATCCTTCATCACCGAGCATCAGCCGGATGTTTTGTGTTTGCAGGAGACGAAAGCCGAGCGCGATCAGATCGAGATCGATCTGCCCGGCTACCATGAATACTGGAATTCTGCGGTGAAGAAGGGCTATTCCGGCACCGCAATTCTCTGCAAAAAGAAACCGGTGAACGTGATCAACGGTTTCCCGGAGCAGTTCGCGAAGAAGTTCAAGTTTGCAGATGAATTGCAGCGCGACAGCACCGAAGAAGGCCGCGTCATTACAGCCGAGCTCGACAAAGTTTTTGTCGTCACCGTTTACACGCCGAATGCCAAGGACGATCTCAGTCGTCTACCTTTGCGGCACAAGCACTGGGACCCGGCGTTTCTCGCTTACTGCAAGCAGTTGGAAAAGAAGAAGCCGGTCATCTTTTGCGGCGATTTGAACGTGGCGCACACCGAACTCGATCTGGCGAATCCCAAGCCCAATCGCGGCAAGAAAGGATTTACGGAGGAGGAGCGTGAAGGCTTCCAGAACTTCCTCGATGCGGGATTCGTGGATACCTTTCGCATGTTCACGCAAGGCAATGGTCATTACTCATGGTGGAGCAACTTCTCCAATGCACGATCCAGAAATGTGGGATGGAGAATCGACTACCTGCTCGTCTCTGCCTCGCTGCGCGATTCTGTGAAAGCTGCGCAGATCCATACGGACGTGATGGGAAGCGATCACTGCCCTGTGAGCATCACGCTCGCTGATTGAGCGCTGCTCGCCGCAGTTTGTACCCTGCACGCACTTCTCGCATTTGAGGTTGTCATGAAGACACTGCTGCTGTCTGCCATCGCCCTTACGCTGATATCGTTGTTCGCTCCACAAGCTGGAGTTGCAGCGGAATCGCTGAAGCAGGTCTATCACTTCGCACCTGCGCTGGAACAAGATCTCGGATTCAGTCGCGCCGTGCGAGTGGGTAATACGCTCTACATCTCAGGTTCGGTGGGAGCAGGCGAGATGCCTGCGGCGATCAAGCAAGCGTACGACCGGATCGGAAAGACACTCGAGGCTCACAACCTGAGTTTCGAAAACATTGTTAAAGAGACGCTTTTTGCGACGGATCTCGAAGCCTTCAAGAAACATCGCGAGCTGCGCAAGCAGTACTACAAAGGAGACTATCCCGCATCGACCTGGGTGGAGGTGCGGCGACTCAATACGCCCGAACTTGTCCTCGAGGTTGAAGCCATCGCGGTATTTCCTTCCGCGACATCGAACGGGCAATAGCTCGATGTTTGCGCTGCTGGTGGTTGCGCATCCCTCACCCGAGAGCTTCACTCATGCGCTGGCCGCATCGGCCAGCGCCGTTTTGCAGAAGCGCGGATACGTGGTCGTAAACTACGATCTCTATTGTGAGCAGTTTGATCCCGTGCAGCGCACCGGTGAACTGCAGAACACAGTCTCAACTGATGCGTTGATCGAGCGCTATTGTTCTGATCTTGCACGAGCCGACCTGATCCTCGTTTTCCACCCCAACTGGTGGGGGCAACCTCCGGCGATTCTGAAAGGATGGGTCGATCGAGTGTTCCGCCTGAACACGGCGTACGGCTATGCGCCGGGAACGCCGCCCGAAGGAGTTCCGATTGGCTTGCTCAAAGCTCGGCAAGCTTTCGTATTCAATACGTCCAACACTCCAGTCGAACGTGAGCAAGAGGTGTTCGGCGATCCGCTCGATCTCATCTGGAAGAGATGTGTGTTCCCGTTATGTGGAGTGAGTACAGTGACTCGCCGGATGTACGGTCCTATCTCGGGTAGCACGCCAGGGATGCGCGAAAGATGGCTTGCTGAGGTGGCGGCACTCGTCGAAGATGCGGCCTGATCATCAGAGCGTGTGATGAGTTCTGTCCATCGCACATAACGAACAAAATATCGGGGTCGCTGCAGGATTGCTCTCGTGGCGGCGAACGTGCCTCTGCTTCGACATACATCGATTCCGATCATCACACTGAAGGGCCATCAGCATGGATGCCTCCGTAGAAACGAATCCCGAAAACGCAGCTCAATTTGCCTGGCAGCGTGACGATGTCTTCGGCCGTATCGCATCCAGGTACGACTTGCTTTGCGACGTCTTCAGTCTGGGCATTCATCGGCTGTGGAAACGGCGCGTGGCCCAGCGAATCGCAAGCGAGAATTGGTCTTGCCTGCTCGATGGGGCTACTGGCACCGGCGACATTATCCTGCGCATTCTTGGCCATGAACTGGTCGATGGGCGCACCATCATTGCATCCGACGTGAGTGCGAAGATGCTCGCGATCGCCGAGAAGCGAATGCGCAAGCACGCGCAACGCGTTCAGCTCAGGCACCTGAACGTTGAGTCCATGCCTTCGATCGCAGATGACAGCATCGATGCCTATTCGATTTCGTTGTGCCTAAAGATCTGTAATCGGCGATTAGCGCTGGCCGAGGCGTTCAGAGTGCTGCGCCCCGGCGGCCGGCTGGTCATTCTGGAAGCCTCCAACATTCAATGGGCCTGGTTGCACCGAGCGTATCTGGCCTATATGCATCTGTGCATGCCAGCCTTGGGTTGGCTTGCAACGGGCGGCGACGCCTCTGCGTATCGCTATCTTTTGCATGGAATCCGCGGCTTCCCATCGGCTGAAGCATTGGCCATTGAGATGGGTGAGCACGGCTTCACTGACATCTCATTCGAACGTCAGTCCTTAGGCATCGTTGCCATTCACACGGCGCGTAAGCCTGCAGCAATCCGCGTGGCCTAGAACATGCAGTGATCGGCTCTGCGGCGTGTCGTTGTGCGATTGATTCGGCCGTCACGACAGTACGTGATACGGCCGTCTTCTAGCGCGGAAGACGAATGCAAGCTGCCACTCGATGCAGAGCAGCAAGGACGTGATCTCTATGCAACCTGGTAAAGCCTGTCCTGTCGTGATTCGCGGCAGTGGTCCCACGCTTGCGGTCATGGCCTTCAGACATCCATTGAGTGGATGTCAGTTGGTCAAAGGCACGATCGAGCCTGGCGAGTCCGCGGCCGAAGCGGCTGTTCGTGAGTTGTTGGAAGAGTCCGGGGTTCAGGGTTCCGTCACTCGGGATCTCGGCATCTGGCACTCGGGCCACAAGAATCAACTCTGGTCCTTTCATTTGTGCCGTCCGACGATGCGGTTGCGAAATTTCTGGTCTCATCGATGCATGGACGATGGCGGCCAAATCTTCGATTTTTTCTGGCAGCCGCTTTACATCCCTCCGCTGGAAGAGTGGCATCCCGTGCATATCCGTGCGCTCGACTACGTTCGACGCGTCATGATCTTTTCATCCGAAAGCCTGCCGGCCTGAAACTAGGAAAGTATCTCGAGCAACTTCATCGCAGCCGCGGGCGCACGTTCTTTCGCTCCGTTAATGAAGTAAATGAATACGTCGCGCGGCTTCGCTGCCTTCGCAATCTTTTCTACGCGAGGCAGATCGGTGGGCTCATCCCCAGTCGACCAGCTCACAACGCGCTTCGCCCACTGTTTAAGGGCTGCAGATGAATAGCCTGTCGGCTCCGTTGAGATGCTGCGTCTCAGCCGTGCATAGATGAAGTCACCTGTCGCATCGGCGAAGCCCGGATACTCTTCGTCGTCTTCCAGAACCACAGTCACGTTGTGAGCGCGTGCGAGAGCGATGAATTCTTTCGTCGCGAAGCTCTCATGCCGCACCTCGAGCGCGTGCCGCAGAGCAAGGCCATGAGCCTGCGCTGGCAGCAGCGCAAGGAATCGCTCCATATCTTCTGAGTCAAACGCGTGTTTGGGATCGAGCTGCCAGAGAATCGGCCCGAGCTTCCGTTTCAGTTCAGTGACACCGCTGTTCAGAAACCGCTCGATATGTGGTCCGGCTTCCGCGAGCACACGACGTTGTGCAACGAATCGTGGCGCCTTCACGGAAAACATGAAGTCATCCGGTGTCGAGTCGCGCCACTTGGCGAACACCTCGGGCTTCTGCAGGCGATAGAACGTGCTGTTGATTTCGATTCCAGTGACCTTGCGACTCGCGTATTCGAGCTCCTCTTTCTTGGTCACCGTCGGCGGATAGAACGTCTCTCGCCAGGGTTCGTAATTCCAACCGCCAATACCGACTCGAATCTGACCGCGTGTGGACATGTCTGTAAGCCGTCGAGAAGAGAGTTTGCAAGGATGAGGGGCTTGCCTGGTGAAAGGAAGATGGTCGTGAGGCTGACTCGAAGGAAGATTGGAGCCCCTCCGATTGTGGGTCGGGCTTCAGCCTGACGAGTTCCGACGTTCGACTAAAAAGTCGATCTCGTTGTGGGTTCGACTTCAGTCGAACGTGAGAACCGTCAGGCTAAAGCCTGACCCACAGAAGAAAGCTGAGGTGGGTTCGACTTCAGTCGAACGGCGCGTTAGCGTTCATCCATCCCGGCTTGCCATGATCCGACCATGCCTACCTCAACTCTGTCGCATCAATCCCTACGCAGCGCTCGTCTGCTGTTGCTGTTCATCGTCGCCTTTGCGGGTTGTGCGACTGCGCCACCCCAGCGGACGGCACCCGCTACACCTGCCGAGTTGTATGGCGAGTTATTCCGCGATGTGCAGCTGGGACACGTGTTCCCGGACAGCAAGACCTTTGTCGATGTCATCGCCAGGCGCGATCCGAAAGAAATCGTTGCTGCCTATGAGCACGAGAAGGGCACTCCGAATTTCGATTTGAAAGCATTTGTGGCGCGCGAATTCGAGATCCCTGGCGTCGCCGCTTCTGAGTACAAAAGTATCGCCGGCGAACCTGTGGTGGAGCACATCGATCGGCTATGGCCAGTGATGACACGCGATCCGGCCGTTGAAGTGGATTTCTCGAGTCGGCTCGCATTGCCCGCGCGCTATGTCGTGCCTGGTGGCCGCTTCAACGAGATGTACTACTGGGATTCCTATTTCACGATGCTCGGGTTGCAGGCCAGCGGCAAGCACGATCTGGTGCGCTCGATGTGCGACAACTTTGCCGCGCTGATTGAACGCTACGGACACATCCCGAACGGCAATCGCACTTACTACATCAGTCGCTCGCAGCCGCCTTTTTTCGCGGCAATGGTCGAGTTGCTTGCGATGCATGAAGGGGCGGGCGTGTACAACGACTATCGCGATGCGCTGCAGAAGGAGTACGACTTCTGGATGGAAGGGGCTGAACATCTGCGGCCCGGTGAGGCGCATCGACGGGTTGTACGCTTGAGCGACGGCACATTGCTTAATCGTTACTGGGATGATCGCGCGACACCGCGCGAAGAGTCGTACCGTGAGGATCTCAGCACAGCACAGGCTTCCGGTCGTCCGCAGGAAGAGGTCTACCGCAACTTGCGCGCAGCAGCGGAAAGCGGCTGGGACTTCAGCTCTCGTTGGTTTGCAGATGGCAAAACGCTCACAACTATTCGAACCACTGAGTTGCTGCCAGCCGACCTGAATAGTCTTCTGTATCAACTCGAACAGACACTCGCTCGCGCCAATGAGGCGAGCGATGCAAAGCGCAGCAATGAATTCCGTTCGCGAGCCAACTTGCGGCGCGCAGCGATTCAGAAATATCTATGGGATTCGCAGGCGAAAGCTTTCACCGACTATCTCTGGCGAGACGGTGCAAGTGCAAA
>JBJMWN010000243.1:0-2709 GCA_045810085.1 Povalibacter sp.
TCGACGCATGCCCAGGTGTATGCAGCGCGCGCAGCTGAGTGTTTTCGATCTGCACCACATCGCCGTCGTCCAATTCCCGCGTAGGCACGAAGCTGCTGTCGTTGCGTTCATTCAGCATCGCAGCCCGACCCAGAAGCCCAGCTCCGCTCGCTTGCGCAAGCGTCTTTGCGGCAGGCGAGTGATCGCGATGGGTGTGAGTGACGACAACGGCGTCGATCGAACCGCCCGTGATCTCCATGATGCGTTGAATGTGAACCGGATCATCGGGACCCGGATCGATGACGAGGTACCGAGAGTTGCCCACCAGATACGTGTTCGTGCCGGGTCCGGTCAGAAAGCCGGGATTGTTCGCAACGAGCCGCTGCACCCCTGGCGCAATTTCATCGAGCTGACCGGACCGCAGCGGCATATGACTTGAGGCTCAGGCATTCAGGACGCTCAGCATACTGATGGAGCCCATCTCAAGGCCATCGGTCGGAAACGACACGACATCAGCAGGCCGGCTCGCACCCAGCACATACAGCAGCGGCAGGTAGTGTTCGGGAGTCGGAATGGACGCGTTCGCTGCGGCTCCTCCCTTCTCGTAGTCAATTGCGTAGCGATGATCGCCACGTGCCAGCGCCTCGCGCACGCTGTCGTTGAACTCGCGCGCCCACGCGTACGGCACAGCCGCAGAATCCCAGTTCAGACGACGCAAGTCATGCACGATGTTGCCGCTCGCAAAAATCATCACACCCTCATCGCGCAACGCTCCCAGCTGACGGCCCAGATCGTAATGTGCCTGCGCAGGCAGGCTCGCATCGATGCTCAACTGCGCAACCGGAATATTGGCTTGCGAATACATGTGAGCGAGCACCGACCAGGTGCCGTGATCCAGGCCCCACTCTTCATCTGCACTCACTTTCGTCGGTGCGAGCAGCTGTTGAACTCGTGGCACGAGCGCCACCGCACCCGGCGCGGGATAGTTGAAAGCGAATAGCTCAGGCGGAAATCCACGAAAATCGTGAATGGTCTTGGGTTTCGCTGCCGCTGTGATTGCGGTTTCGCGAACGTACCAATGCGCAGAGATAGCGAGAATGGCCGAAGGATGCGGAAAGGACTCGCCCAACTTTCGCCATGCGTCGGTGTACGCGTTGGTTTCGATTGCGTTCATCGGACTGCCGTGCCCGACGAAAACAGAAGGCATGCGGGATGTGTTCATGCTCGTGTTTTAACAGCACGAGCGCCCTGGATAAACACGCCGCGCGGAATCGGTGTTATTCGCGGCCGCCACACTTGAACGGCAGATCAGGCGGGTTCCGTGCTCGCGGCAATGGGCACAACAGAGACGCTCACCGACAACTGGTGTTGTCCGCCTCCCACGATGACTCCACGCAAAGGCGACACATCAGAGAAATCACGGCCCCACGCGACAGTGATGTGATCGGTATCTGCCCGCACTCCATTGGTCGGATCGTATTCAACCCAGCCTGACACAGGGCAGTAAACGGCGACCCAAGCATGCGAAGCATCCGCGCCAACCAGGGCTTTCTCACCGGCTGCGGGAATCGTGCGTAGGTATCCACTCACATAGCGTGCCGCCAGACCACGTGAGCGCAGACAACCAATCATCAGATGCGCATAGTCCTGACAGACGCCACGACGTTTCTCGAGCACCTCCAGCAACGAAGTGGACACGCTCGTCTCGCCCGGCGCATAGCTCATCTCGTCGTAAAGTTTGTGCATCAGGTGATCCGCACAGTCGATGACACTCCGTCCCGCAGGAAAACACGGCGCCGCGTAATCGGTCAGTACTTGCTTGATGCGCGCGTGCGGCGATTCCGCGCGGAAGCGCATCGCTTCCAATCGCTCGCCACCGACGGGACGGCCCGAATACGTCAATCCGGAACGCACTCGCTCCCAGGCCTCACTCTTGAGCACCCGGTCTGCAACTGAATGCACTTCGACAGACATCTCTGCGATGACATCGAGCGATTGATGCTGGCGATCGAATTCCAATCGCAGCACCGGATTGCCGAACGCATCGACGTCCGAGGTGCTGTGCGTTGGGCCCGGCTGAATCGATACATAGTGCGACAGGCAAGTCTGCCGAGACGATTCGCGAGGCGTGAGATGCAGCAGCTGATGTGAATGCACGACATCGCCACTGTAGCGATACGTGGTCTGATGCTTGATCTGATAGGTCGCACTCGAGCTCATACGGCGACCATCTGCAGATTTTCTTCCGTATGCGAGAAGTGACGAAGCGACAGCCGGTCCGAGAGTTGCGTTGCGCTCTCCGCCAATGCGACGAGTCGCACCGCGAACTGCTGCCGCGCGGCAACGGCTGTATAGCCCGTTCCCTCGAGCACGCCCAGATCGGAGTCTTCGATTTCATTGCTCGAGCGCCCGAAGAGATCAGTCGGCGGGCTCGCATCCGCAAACAACTGCGTCACGAGCGTGTGCGCTTCTGAGCTCTGGAACAGAAGACCTCGCGGATTCTGTGGATCGCGAATCAGCAGGTGAAGCACCGGCGCAAGTCGAGCGCGTTCCAGATTCCGCGTGCGATACGCAACGGTACTGCCGGTGATATCGAGCCACCATTCGAGCTCTGCTCGTGACGGAATGGCAGGTACTGCAAGCCGCGCACTGAACAGCGTAGACAGGAAATAAATACGCTCCAGCCGTCGACCCAACATCAACATGCGCCAGCCGTCGTCCTGCGTCATG
>JBJMWN010000244.1:0-2632 GCA_045810085.1 Povalibacter sp.
GTCCAGCCCGATCGGTCGCCAGAGTCGCGTCTTCGTCCTTGCGTTGTCGGAGCTTTCCGTCATGAGTCGATGTTAGATGACAGACGAGGATCGAACTCGGGCAAGTGACTATGCAGATCAGCAAGTTGCATAAAGAAGGCGACGTCCCCTGAAGTCCCCCTATTTGCCACCAGATTAGCCACCAAGAAACCCGCCGACAATTTATGTCTAGCGGCTATTTGAATTCGGTCCCATCAAGTGGGACCAATTTTCGATCTCATCCCAGTCTCCCTGGTTCAAATGCAATGTCAGTCGTTCGTACAATGCTTGCGCGCGCGCAATCGTCGCCGCGCTCTCTCGCTGAGTGAACGCCTCTAGATTCGTCGCGGCCGAGCTGCAATTCGGATTGTCGTTGCCGTCGCAGCGCAATGAAAGATTGTGCACGTTGTTCTTCGTGCAGTCATAGGCAGCCGGAGCGACGGATTGAAGTCAGCGCGCGCATTGCCAAGGTTGTCAACCGAGGTGAGTTGACACTAGACAGGGCGCGCGCTCGAGCTGCATCGCAAACGCCCTTCTTGTCGCGAAGGCGCGGCGTGAGGGTACTCGAGTGATCGCCATAGATTGCGCGAACTCGGGTAAGCAGTTAGCGTTGCGCGGACATCGACCATCCGATCTCCGGGGGAAACCACGATGAAATTTGCGGCATGGATGGCATCCAGCAGTGTGGTCGCCTTCTGTGTACTCGCCAGTGCTAAAACACCTGGAATCGAAACAGCGGAGCCAGCTGCACCGATCGTATATTTATTGAAGGACGCGGAAGGCGTCGTCAATGGCCACGCCGGTCGTTTGAAAGCAGACGGCGATCGGACCCGTGGTGCGTATTCGCTGGTTGTGCGGGGTCCCTACAATTCGCCGGGCCCGGAAGCTCACACGCATAGCCACTTGGTCGAGGCATGGCTGATAACCGAGGGTGCCCTGAAATTCCAGACGCGTGAGCGCGTGCTCAATGCCCCTGCCGGAACTTTCGTGCTGGTACCGCCCGGCGTAGAGCATCGCTTCTGGACTGAACCCGGTCAGCAGGTAAAGGTGGTGCAGTTGATTTCTCCGCCCGGGTTCGAAAAATTCCTGGACGAGCGGTTCAAGCTGCCGGGCTACGATCCTGCTCGAACGCAGGCAGAGCAATCCACGGAGTGGAAAAAGGCCGCGGAAGAGCTTGCAAGCAAATACGGTGGCGGCGCGGCCGAAGTGCATTCCGATTTGCCGCCCCGCGTGATCGGCCCGGAAGAGGGATGGGTGTCAGCTTCGCCAAACGATCGGCAGCGCATTCTCGCGGATTTCACGCACACCGGTGGGGCCTACCAACTGATCGAGCGCCGTTACAGCCCGGGAAAGGCACTCCCTTGGATCAGCGCGACGCAAGACGAAGCCTTCTACATTGTTAGCGGTGGTTTCACTGTGCAGCTTCGTGACCGCAGCTTCGCGCTCGTTGCCGGCGATTTCCTGTTCCTGCCGCGCAAGACGGAACATCGTTTGCGAAATACATCGACGGCTCCGGCACAGGTCGTGATCCTTGCGTCGAAAGGCTCGCTGTAGTCGGCCACTGGATTATTCACTTGTCGTGCACACTCATCTGAATTGCGCGCGCACTGTTGGGATTCGTGGCGGCCAAGATCGCGCCGTGCTCGGTGAATGCCGCAGGACGAGAAGCCGAGGCAACAAGGCGAGAGAACGTTTGACAGGCAGCGCGACGAGTTAATCGAGAATTTCGCTCAACCGGCGACTCGGGATCGGCTCATCGCAGTATCGGCCGAATTTCCGGCGAAACTACCCGCTGATTTTGTGGCGGCGGGATGCGACCATCGTCAACTCTGGCCAAAGAATTGGCGGAGAGAGGGATTCGAACCATTCCATTTCGCAATGCACGACTTCTGCTGGGTTCCCTGATTGCGTTCGCCCTCTCTTGACCGACTCGCGATCGAAAGCCCACTCTGACGGCAATGGCGCAACGAACTGGCAGTGCAGATCTACCGCTCCATGGCGGACGTGTGCCGCCGTGGCTCGCGAGTCGCATGGAGAAGCTGGGGCGCGTGATCGTCGAAGCGATCGTGCATCACTACGGACGCGAAGAAGTATTACGCAGGCTCGCGCATCCGTTCTGGTTCCAGTCCTTCGGCGCGGTGATGGGTATGGATTGGCATTCCTCAGGCATCACGACGAGCGTCATGGGCGCACTGAAGCGCGGACTCGCACCACTCGGACCTGAACTCGGCATCTATGTGTGCGGCGGCAAAGGCGCTCACTCGCGAAAGACGCCACAGGAACTCGCAACGCTGGGCGGCCGAATCGGACTTGATGCTGCAATGCTGTCACGCACGAGCAAACTCGTCGCGAAAGTGGACAGCGCAGCGGTCCAGGACGGATTCGACCTTTATCTGCACTCGTTCGTTGTCACCTCGAGCGGTGATTGGTGCGTCGTGCAACAAGGGATGAACGACAGTCGTGGCGAAGCACGCCGCTATCACTGGCTGTCAGAGAACCTGCCCGGCTTTTTCGACTCGCCCCATACCGCAATCGAAGGCCGCAATCAGGGCAACATCGTGAACCTCGCGGACGCCCGTGCCGATCGCAATCGCCGCGCTGGACTCGAGCTCGT
>JBJMWN010000245.1:0-17700 GCA_045810085.1 Povalibacter sp.
GAACCAGTAAGCATTTTTCTTGTGGCCAGCGAGCAGCACGCCCAACTCATCGACGCCTTCGATGATCTCTTTATTGAGGATTCGCTTCTCCGGTTGCAGGTGCCAGTTGCATCCCGCGAATTCGTGCACGCTCAGTACTGCATCGTCGCAAGGGTGATAAGCGTAATGCACTGTCGGACGCGACACGACCTTGTCACCTTCGCGATGCGTGAGGAAATCAGCGATCGAAATCGCTTCTCCATGCGTGATCAGAAAGCCATGAAAAGGACCCGCGTTCGGCGCCCATGAACGCACGCGTGTGCCAGCGCCTGGTTGCAGCATGTACACAGCGCATTGCGGTCCGAAGTCGAAGCCGTGACCGAGCGGCGGCAACGTTTTCTCATGCGTGCCCCAGCCGAGTTCCGCAGGCTGACAACCTTCGCTGACGAATCCATCCACCGACCAGGTATTCACGAATTCGCCCGGACGCTTTGGCACGTTCGCGACCTGCGTGTCACGTTCGGCAATATGCACGACCTTGATGCCGAGCTTGTTGGCGAGAGCAGCCCAATCCTGACGAGTGCGCGGATTGCCAGCGTCAACTCCGGTGTCAGAAGCAATGTTCAACATTGCCTGCTTGACCAAGTGCGACACCAGACCCGGATTGGCGCCATGCGTGAAGACAGCGGTGGGCGCGGGCTCACTCGTCCGCAGTGCCAACGCTGATTCGCGCAGCGCATAGTTGGTTCGACGCGCGGGGGGAACATTCTTATCGGTGTAACCGCCCGGCCAGGGTTCGATGCACGTATCCAGATACAGCGCGCCTTTCTCGCGAGCGAGCTTGACGAGCGCGACGCTGGAAACGTCGACGGAAAGATTCAACAGAAAATCTCCGCGCGAGATCAGAGGCTCGATCACCTGCCGATAGTTATCCTGCTTCAGCGGTTGCTTGATGAACTTGATGCCGTATTCAGAAGCTTCTGCGCGGCCCGCATCATCCGCGGTCACGATCGTGATGCGCTCTGGCGAGATCCCCACGTGACGCAAGATCAGCGGCAACACTCCCTGTCCAATGCTGCCGAAGCCGACGAAAACCAGGCGGCCGGGAAATACAACGTGGATCGGATATTCGGACATGGCGACTCAACTCGAAGGGAGAAAAAAAACGGGCCCGATGAGTGTACTGATTTTTGCCAGCAGGTCGAACCTTCGGCAAACGACAACAACGCGAGCGGCAGCTGCCACTTCTGAGATTCAGCAGTTGTGCCGGATCCCTTCGGCAGGACTCACTCGCGTCAACTCATGCTTCGCGCCAGTGCGGCGGGTAGGTGCGGTCGAACCCCGGCAGTGCTTCCACGCGCTGGGTCCACGCATATATGGCTGGATAATTTGTTTCCAATGGCAACAGTCGATTTCGCAGCTCGCTTGCCTCGCGCCGATCCAGCGCTCGCAGCAACATCTGAATGCCGGGAAATAAGACAACGTCGGCCGCCGAGAATCCATCTCCGACGAGCCACGCGGATCTCGACAATCGGTTCTCGATGGTCCGCGCTTCCGCCGCAAGCAGGTGCATGGCGCGCGTGACGTCATCCGAATGCTCGCCCTCGGCGGATTGAAAAAGAATTGAATACATCACTTTCTTGATGTGCTCTTCCACGTACGACTGATATTCACTGATCACACGTACGATGGTGCCGGTCTCCTCGGGCGCGCGACCGAACAGAGGACGCTCGGGATATTTGCGATCGAGGTAGTGCATGATCGCCAGCGATTCAAAGCACACATAGTCGCCGTCCTTGAGCACTGGGACGCGACCGCGCGGATTCATTTGCAGCAGCTGTGCACTCTTGTGCTCCTGCTTGGCGAACTGCACCAGATGCGACACATAGGGCAACTGTTTGTATTCGAGGGCAAGCAATGCGCGCCAGGAATACGGACTGCCGCTACCCCACCAGAGTTCGAGTGCCATGCGCCACGCCTTGAATGATTTGGTCGGGCCGGATTGTAGCGGAAGGGTCCAAACGAACGCGCGATGCGTGACGCTTTCTCCAGTAGGCGCGAGAATCCACACCATTCTCCTCACAAGACGCACTTCCCCATGTTTTCAACATTGATTTCGGCTGAAGAGCTCGCGTCGCACCTCGACGACTCCGACTGGCTCGTCGTCGACTGTCGATTCGAACTCGGTAAACCTGCTGCCGGCGAAGCTGCATATGCCGCCAGCCATATTCCCGGCGCTGTTTATGCGCATCTCGACCGTGATCTCGCCTCTGCGATCACGAACACGTCAGGACGTCATCCGCTGCCCTCTCCCCAGCAATTCGCCGACACGCTGGGTAGCTGGGGCGTGACGCCGCAGACACAAGTGATTGCCTATGACGCGGACAACGGCGCATACGCGGCACGCCTGTGGTGGCTGCTGCGCTGGGTCGGCCACGCCAAAGTCGCTGTGCTGAATGGCGGATTCAAAGCGTGGAACGCAGCGGGAAAGCCAGTGAGCACTGAGGTGCCGCAGCGCACTCGCACACGCGTCGAAGTGCATCCCGACCGCAGCGCCTGGCTCGATGCGCAACAAGTCATGTCCAAACTGGAAGATCCGCAATGGCGACTTCTGGATGCACGCGCGCCCGAACGCTATGCAGGCATCATCGAGCCGATTGATCCGGTCGCAGGTCACGTGCCTGGCGCTCGCAATCATCCGTTCGCGCTGAATATCGCGCCGAGCGGCGAATTTCTGCCTGCCGAAGAACTACGAGCGCGCTTCGAGAAGTCTCAGGACGGCGCAGACGATTCGCATACGATCGTGATGTGCGGCTCCGGCGTCACTGCATGCAATCTGCTTCTGGCGATGGAAGCTGCCGGAAAACCCGGCGGAAAATTATACGCAGGCTCCTGGAGCGAGTGGATCCGCGATCCTGCACGTCCGGTTGAGCGCAGCTGATCGAGAGTGAACCCGGAACAATCTGGTGTGCTGAGCCCTTGCCACTCGAGATCGCATCGGCGTATTCGAGAACTGTCCTGAGTAGCAAACGGATGATATCTTTCGCGCCGTCGCGAACCGGCCATCTGAACCAGCTCTCTGCATCGCGATAGGCCAGGATCGATTTTACTTGCCGTGATCCTGATCCCCATCACCGCCTCTGAGTAATCTCCGCTGCCATGGCACGAATTGCCACCGACGTCGTTTCCAACTGGAAAATCGAAGACTCTCTCGATCTGTATCAGGTGCCCGCGTGGGGCCGACATTACTTCGGGATCAATCCCGAGGGTCATGTCGTCGTTCGCCCCGATGGCGACGCCGCACACGAGATCGATCTGCACGAAGTGGTCGAAGGACTCAAGGCTCGCGATCTCACTGCGCCCGTCGTCGTGCGCTTCTCCGATATCCTGAAACATCGCTTGCAACGCCTGCACGGCGCATTCGCGCAAGCGATTGCGGAGAACGACTACAAGAATCGCTACTGCGCCGTCTTCCCGATCAAGGTGAATCAGCAGCGACTCGTCGTCGAAGAGGTTTATCGCTACGGCAAGGAATTCAGCTTCGGGCTGGAAGCAGGCTCGAAACCTGAGCTATTGGCCGTCATGGCGCTGACAGAAGACGCGCCCGATCGAATGATCGTATGCAACGGCTTCAAGGACGACAGCTACATCGAAGCCGTGATTCTCGCGACCAAGCTCGGCCGCACCATCGTTCCGGTCATCGAGAATTTCGAAGAGCTGGCACTGGTGCTGAAACATTCAGAGAAATACCAGGTGCGTCCGCGCATTGGCGTTCGCGTGAAGCTCGCGAGCGAAGGCGCGGGACGCTGGGCAGATTCCGCGGGCGAAAAATCCAAGTTCGGTCTGTTCGTCAGTGAGATCCTGGAGCTGGTGCGAGTGCTGCGCGAGCATCAGATGCTCGATTGCCTCGAACTCGTTCACTGTCATCCAGGCAGTCAGCTTCAAGACATTCGTCGCGTAAAGGATGCGATCAACGAACTCGCGCACGTTTACGCAGAGCTCAAGTTGATGGGTGCGGGCCTGAAGTACATCGACGTTGGTGGTGGATTAGGTGTCGACTACGACGGCAGCGGCACCAACTACGAATCCTCGATGAACTACACGATGAATGAATACGCCAGCGACGTCGTCTACCGAATCGCAAACGTGTGCAACGCGCGTGGCATCGATCATCCCGTCATCGTGAGCGAATCGGGACGCGCCACCGCCGCGCATCACAGCGTGCTGATCTTCAATGCGCTCGGATCTTCCGCACTCGATCAGTTTCGGATCACGGGCCGAGTCGAAGAGGATTATCTCGGCGAGGAAGAACTGCCCCAGCCCGTCGCGGATCTGTTCGTCGCCTATCGCAGCGTGAATGAACGACGCCTGGTCGAGTGCTATCACGACGCGGTGCAGGCACGCGAGCAAGTACTGCAGATGTTCAATCTCGGGCTGATGAATCTGGAGTTTCGCGGGCTCGCGGAGCGGCTGTATTGGGCCACCTGCGCGCGCATACGCGACTACTGCCGCAAACTCAATCGCGTTCCCGAAGAGCTCGAAGGTCTCGAGTTGATTCTCTCCGATACTTACTTCTGCAACTTCTCTGTGTTCCAGTCGTTGCCGGATAGTTGGGCGATTGGGCAGCTGTTTCCGATCATGCCTATCCACCGTTTGAACGAGAAACCGACTCGAAACGCAGTGCTGGCGGATATCACCTGCGACTCCGACGGCAAGATCGATCGCTTCGTCAGTCATCGTGATGTGAAACGCACGCTCGAACTGCACGAGCTGCGAGCGGGCGAGGAGTACTACCTCGCTGTGTTTCTGGTCGGCGCGTATCAGGAAACGCTCGGCGATCTGCACAACCTCTTTGGTGACACACACGTCGTACACATCCGTCTGCACGACGAAGGCGGCTGGTGGATCGAAGAAATCGTCAAAGGCGAC
Organism: Povalibacter sp.; assembly: GCA_045810085.1. Taxonomy (GTDB): domain Bacteria; phylum Pseudomonadota; class Gammaproteobacteria; order Steroidobacterales; family Steroidobacteraceae; genus Steroidobacter. The sequence goes on from JBJMWN010000245.1 coordinate 4,909, forward strand.
ACGGCGGGCGAAGTGCTCCGTTACATGCAATACGACATGGATCGCTTGTTTCCGCAGTTCGCGCGCGACTGTGAACGTGCCGTCCGCGAAGGCCGCATGACGTTGGCCGACAGCCAGGCGCTGCGCCGCTTCTATGAGTGGGAGCTCAACGGGTACACGTATCTCGAGTGAGAGAAGCTGGCTACTGGCCGCTGGCGACTGGCCAACTCGTCTATGCCTCCTCTCTCGATCTGGCCAGCCGCCAGTAACCAGCGGCCCGTCCGGCTTATCGTCATCTCCCCTTCTTCCTGCTGTCACATTCGTTTCATCCAGCCGCTTCATGCTCCTGACCGTCACTCAGGAGCATCGAATGGATCCGTTGACGAATCTTTACGACCGACTGCGCCAGCAGGCCACCGAAAGCAAAGCAACCGTCTGGCCGGAGGAGCCGCCCTGCCTGCAGGACTGGCTGCGATTCTGGAACGACGAAGATACGGACATTGGCAACCTGCGAAACTTCGAGCATTGGATGGCTCGGTCGCGTCTGACACAAAGCAGCAGGTAGGCCGCTCACGCGACCTGTTCAACGTTCAATCAAAGTTGAAAATGCCGCCTTTTGCGGCGTTTTTACATTTTGTCGACCGTTGCAAGCTCAATAGAGGCTGACGTACTATCGCCCGCGGTCAGCACAACAACGCATTTAACTGAAGCTTTCAGGCGACCACCTCTCTGGCATCCCTCCGATCTCCGGCACGACTGTTATCAGTTCATGCGAACGACCAAGGCGCAGCCCTTCTCCTCCAACGCCGCTAAAAACTTGCATTGAGGGCGATGACGCTGCTTTTCCGTCAGTGACACGAGTGAACTTCGATGACCACGATCTACGTTGGAAATCTCCCGTTCAGCGCGACCGATGCTGAAGTACGCAAACTTTTCGAGCAGTACGGCACCGTCGAGTCGGTGAAGCTGGTCATCGACCGTGAGACCGGGCGCCCCCGCGGCTTCGGTTTTGTGGACATGCCGCCCTCCGATGCCCATAAAGCCATCGAGCACACGAATGGCCTGGATATGGGTGGCCGGCCTTTGCGCGTGAACGAGGCACGCGAGCGCGAAGCTCGCCCGCCTCGCCAGAACGCACCGCGCTGGTAATTCTCGCGTCCAGCCGAACCCATCGGGTTCGGCCGGACCTCGAGTCATTCGGGAAGTGCCCGGGTCGACTCACTTCGCTGGCCCGCCCGAGTTCGCCTGAATTCGGGAGGACTGCCGGCGTCCTCTCGCCATCCCTTTAAGTAGTCGTTCGCGGCCAATTGCTCTATCTTCCGCCGACCTGTTCGGTGCGAGGAGAGATGATGTCCGGCCGCACGGCCCTCACAGTTCGCGACGTTGTCGGTGCGATAGCAGTCTTCTGCTCGCTTCTGATCGTCACTCCTGCGCTTGCGCAGACTCAGCAGGCGAAATCCGCCCAGACCGAGCTGAAACCCAAAGGCAAACTTCGCCTGCTCGGCGCGGAAGTGCCCGCTGGGACTCGCAAACGACTCACCTGGACCAACGGCACCGCGATCGAAGGCTTCGTCGTCCCCGTGCCTGTAATCGTGCTGAATGGCACAGGCCCCGGCCCTGTGTTGTGCATGACGGCGGCGGTGCACGGCGATGAGCTCAACGGCATCGAAGTGGTCAGACGAGTACTGGACGATATCGACGTCGAGGAACTCAACGGTGCGGTCATCGGTGTGCCGATCGTGAACATCCAGGGTTTCTATCGAGGTCAACGCTATCTGCCCGACCGCCGGGATCTGAACCGATACTTTCCCGGGAATGAACGCGGCAGCTCTGCAACTCGCATGGCGCATTCGCTATTCAACGAAGTCATCAATCACTGCTCTGCCCTGATCGATTTGCACACCGGATCGCTCAACAGAACCAATCTGCCGCAGGTCAGGGCGGATCTGCGCTCGCCATCCGTTGCTCACATGACGCGCGCTTTTGGAGCCACCGTCGTTCTGCACAGCGTGGGCGACAAAGGCTCGCTGCGTCGAGCCGCAAACGATGCGGGAATTCCTTCCGTGACGTTCGAAATGGGTGAGCCGATGCGCGTCCAGTCCGAACAGGTCGAGCACGGGGCCAAAGCCATCGAGACGCTGCTCTATGCGCTTGGCATGACCAAGCAGCGCCGTTATTGGGGAGATCCCGAACCGGTGTACTACGCATCCAAATGGGTTCGCGTCGATAACGGTGGGATTCTGTTTTCGGATGTCGCACTCGGCGAGCGTGTGAGCGAAGGCGAATTGCTCGGTGTGGTGACTGATCCGCTCAGCAATCAGCAGTATCGGGTCTACGCACCGATCAGTGGCCGTGTTCTGGGGATGGCGTTGAATCAGGTCGTGCTTCCCGGATTCGCCGCCTATCGGATCGGAATCGAGACATCGAAGTCGAGCATCACCAGCAAGGGTGGCGATGATAACGATGAAGGTCCGGATGCTGCTGATGAAGAGTCGGCGGAGGAAGGTGGGCGGCCACGAGGGTGATCATCCTTTGCGAGCGCATTCGAGTGCTCGCCGCTGCCACGCCTTCGCTCGACGCACTTCGCATGACCAGCAGGAAGGAACCTCCGCCAGCCTTTCGCGCTTGTGATTCCTCACCGATACTCTCCTGAGCTTCCAGGAGTCACTATGACCGTGAACGATCAACTCACTTTCAGCGGATTCTTATTGCGAGCCGCCTCGGCACTTGCGCTGGTGCTGCTCACGTTCAACCCAAGTGGTTATTCGTACGTGCACATGGTGTCGAACGGTTTCCCACACGTAACGCCGGTCGAAGCAGTCTGCGGGATTGTGCTGCTGATCGCGTGGGTTGTGTTTCTGAGCGCAACGCTTCGCGCCATCGGCGTGCTTGGAATGGTGCTGGCGTTGGCACTGTTCGCAGCACTCATCTGGTTGGTAGTGTCCTGGGGTTGGGTCACGCTGGCCGACAAGCACGCGATCACGTGGATTGCGCTGGTTGTGCTCGCTTTGATTCTTGCGGTCGGCATGTCCTGGTCATACCTGTATCGTCGTTTGACCGGCCAGGCGATCGTCGATGAAGTGGACGATGGGAACTGACCGACGATCACGATCCTGTTTTGCACAATCTCTTCTGCACTCTATCAATCATGCAAAGCAAACTGCTCTCGACGACTCCCATCTACAAAGGCCGTGTCATAGAAGTCAACGTCGAACGTGTCGAGTTGCCGAACGGCAATGTTGCAGATCTGGAAATGATTCATCACCCAGGCGGTGCAGCGGTGGTCGCGATCAACGATCGCAACGAGATCTGCTTGCTGCATCAGTTTCGTCATGCTGCGCAAGGTTGGCTGTGGGAACTGCCCGCAGGAAAAATCGACAACCGCGAGCCACCGATCGAAACAGCACATCGCGAACTCGCAGAAGAAGCCGGTTGCGTCGCTGATCGGTGGGACAGCCTGGGTCATGTGCTGAGCTCACCAGGTGTGTTCACCGAGGTCGTCCATCTTTTTCTCGCGACTGAGCTCAAGGCCATCGGCAGCGCTCACGAGGAACATGAAGTGATGGAGATTCACTGGAAGCCGCTCAACGAAGCCACGCAGATGGCAATCGACGGTGAGATCCGGGACGGCAAATCGGTTGTAGGAATTCTCCGGGCAGCAGCTCGTTTTACCTCACGCTAAGCCACTTACGTCAAAAGTTGCTGGAAGAAAACCCGGCATTTCAGCGATCAGCAAAGCACTTGGCTTTACATCAGGCCACCGATGAGTCTGGGTCGTGAAGTCGCACACAATGCGGTGCAGCGCAGTTCTCTACACTTTGATTGGAAAGATTCCAATGTTGGAATCAGTCGGACGGAAATCGAGTGGAAGACGAGCTTAAAAAATTGGGCTTGCGCCTTCGTCCCCGCAAGGTGGACGTGCGCAACGCGTCTGTGGCAAAGGTCGGCAAAGTCGGTTTCGACGACCGTGGCAACGCGCAGTTCGAGTGGACCGACGATCGGCTGAAGGAAGACGGCGATGCGGGTGAGCGTGCGCGCAAGAAGGCACTCGAGCATCACGGCCTCTCGCTGGTCGACGAAGAAGCGCCTGCGAACGCACCGATCAAGGTGAATCCAAAAGGCACACGAGTCGGTTACAACCCTTACGAGAGCGGCCTTCTCACGAAGAAGGACACGAAGCCGAAACGCAGCTTGCACGAGCTTTCGAAATGGATCGAAGCGCGGCGCAAGTTGAATGAGAAGCCCGACGACGAGTAAGCGGCAGCTAGCGCGTTGCCTCGTGTAGTTTCGCGTGATGGCCGTGCCGAAAAAAGCGACGCAACTCGACGAGCCAGGCCTCGGGCCGATGCTGACGCTTTCTCAAGAATCTCTCCTCGAGAGATCGACAAAATCGCGCGGCATATCGATTGGCATCTTCGTAACGCCTGCGCTCATCCGAACTGAGCTTCGGCAGATAACCCACACGATCGAATAGTCGTAGATGCAAGGAGTCTGGGAACGCACCCGCGGCTTGCTGTGTCATCAGCTTGAGCGCGCTCGCATATTTATCGACGTCGGCCTGCAACTCCAGTTCGAGCAGCGAGACACTGCGACTGCGAGCCAGATTCCACATCAGATAGTGGAAGTGACTGACCCCTTCCAGAGCGGTGCAGTAATCCTGAAGATTGTCCTGTTCGAGTGCGTCCCAGGGGTCCGCGTGCTCAAGCCGATTCAGCACGTCGGCATCGATGAAGACTCCAATGCGTACTTCGCTACGATCCTGAATCACAAGCACCTGCTCATCCGCGTCGCAATCACAACCTGTCAGATGCGATACGCGATCACGGTCCCGCACCAGGTAGTCTTCGACGTGATGCTCCACCGGAGCATCGTAGAGTTGCGCGAGCAGCGTCTGCATTCGTTGCAACACGGTCGCGGTCATAAACAGCGCTGACCGCTTCGCGAATAACGCGTCCAGCCGCGGGCGCAAGTTTCCAGGGTGAAGTTGGACATCAGCTAGTGCTCGCTACGCGCTCCCGCCGGAACTGGCGCTACACCGAGCCGACGCAGAATGCTGTAAGCACGCGGACTGCCCGTCTTCATCCAGATTTCATACTGTCGCAGGATGTCTTTGTCGGTATGCGTGTAAGACATCTCCGCGACGTCGTTCAGCACATCGACCAGTCGCTGGAATTTCTGCCCCAGCTCCAGGAACACGGCTGCGAATGCCTGGCCTCGAACTGTATTTCGCATGTTCTCAGCGAGAGTGCCGTATGCGCGACCGCCCATTGCGACGTGGTAGTCGATATCGACCAGCTTGCGCGCGAAACTCTGTGCGAAAAAACCAGCGATGAACAAAGAGACATCGCCCAGTCTGCGCAACGCCGTATCGCGCTCTTGCTGGGAGCGAGCAGCTGATGCTTCGGCAAGCATGTGGGCAAGGGGTTTGAGACGCACGCCCTCTGGCGTCTTCTCGTAGAGCTCATCAGAGCGGGCGAAGGTTGTGAGCACGTTTACGACGTAGTGCTCGGTGTGATCATCGACCGCGACGTGTTGCTGGCGAAGCGCCGTCTGCATCGAGTCATGAAAGAACTCACGCAGGTTGGTGACAGCTACCAGCGATCCGGACTGAACTGCATCCTCCATCGGACAGCACCTCATTCACTGAAACCTGGCTTCCTTGCGTTCAAGATCCATACCAGAACCGTGACGCTGCTTTCCTCTCCCTTCCTCTCCTTAGTCGTCCGTAGATTTCAACCCTGAAGGGCCCGCGTCGGTTCCGCATAGCAATGACGCACCTGTCGTTGTAATTCTGAGAAGCAGTTAGCGGAAACCGCATTGGCAGTCCTCGCACCTGCCTGCTAACAAATCGAGTCGCGCAAAGAATTCCTTAGCGATGAAATCGTTGATACATGAATGCGTCTCCAGGCGATCCGCTCGAACCAGCAGACCCCAAAAAACAAAACCCCGCGGCACTTGCGCACCGCGGGGTCTTGATCAGCTAACGCTTGAAGCAGCTGCTTACCAGCGGCCACCACCGCCGCCGCCACCACCGCCACCACCGCCGCGAGGACCACGGCCACCACCGCCGCCGCCACCGCCGCCTTGACGTTCCTGCGCTTCGTTGATGCGCAGAGGACGGCCACCCATGTCCTTACCATTCAAAGACTGGATAGCGCGCTGAGCATCAGCGCTCGACATTTCGACGAAGCCGAAGCCGCGAGGACGGCCCGTTTCGCGATCATTGATCAGCGCCACGGACTGCACGGCACCGTGGGCTTCGAACAGAGCACGGACATCTTGTTCGGTTGCGGTAAAAGGCAAATTGCCAACGTAGATTTTCGTCATACAGACAAGCTCTCTCTGAAAAAAGCCTCGAGCGCGATCGGCCAGATAACGGACGAGCAAACACTGCGAGGCCTGGTTACAAACGGGCTCCTCCCCCGGCAATCACTGTGTCGCTCACAGTACGCCGGTGTGGTCCCAGGCCTAACGTTCGCGGTCTCGTCGGATTTTTCAGAAGTTGGCCGAAACATATGGGTCGTCAATGACCCGGCTGGCCAAGCCAGAGAAAAAAGCAGGCAAAGGCAACGAACGGCGCGAAATCTACGCCAAACCCTTAGTCAAGGCAATGGACGCAGGCCGTTGAAATCATGGAATACATCGACCGATTGACTCATCACCAGTGAGACAGTCAACGAGGCTTGAATGACAGTTGTGTGCATCAAGTCCGAGTCTCTGACCTGGACGCCGCACCAAGACCGAGCAACTCGACCAGTTCGGTCAACGATGTAACAGAATGAAGAGGCGATTCGAGATGCTCAGGCCAGACTGCTTCTATTCGATTCACCCAGACCGGTCGCATGCCGACGCGACGCGAGCCTTCCACATCGAGCTCTGGGTCATCGCCAACGAACAAAACCTCCTCCGGTGCGAGGTCAGTACCCTCCAGGACCTTCAGGAACACCACAGGATCGGGCTTGAGCGCTCCCACGTCCCTGGCTGCCACCGTGCGTTCGAACAGGTGGCCGAGCCCAATACGCGTCAGATCGGCATTGCCGTTACTGGCGGTGAACAGGCGGTACCGCTCATGGAGTTTCTGGAGTGCAGCCGGCACGTCCGCATACAACTCGACCGCGTTTCGCGCCGCAATGAAGATTTCGAATGCCTCCTCGGACATCGACGGCTTATAGCCGCAAGCCTCCGCATGTTCCAGCAATGCCTGCCGACGCAGAAACGAAAAGTCATGCGCCATGTGCGGGTAGTCGAGAGAGACACGCACGCGCGCATCGCGCATGCCCTCGATCGTCATGTTCTCGACTGCTTTGGGATATCGCTCGGCCAGAAAGTCATACACCGCCTGTTCCGCGCGCCGGATGACCGGCCAGACATCCCAGAGAGTGTTATCGAGGTCGAAGCAGATCGCGCGAATGGGTTTCATGAAGGAGCAGACAGCCGCAAAAAAACTCAAAAGTCGCGAATAACCAAGAGTCGATCAGAGACCATTCGAACTGTGTGTTCTTTTGCGCATCTTTGCGGCTAATCATCTCTTCAACGCGGTCAGCCCGCGAGACACGTCCGCTTTGAGGTCATCGATATTCTCGAGACCCACAGAGATGCGCAGCAGGCCTTCCGTGATGCCGGCGCGTTCGCGCTCGGCGGGTGTGATGCGTGAGTGCGTGGTGCTCGCCGGGTGTGTAATCGTACTTTTCACATCGCCGAGGTTTGCGGTGATCGACAGCAGCTCGGTCGCATCGATGAACGACCATGCGCCCTCGCGAGCATTGTCCACCTCGAAGGCAATGATGCCGCCGAAACCCGATTGCTGACGTTTTGCGAGTGCATGCTGAGGATGCGACTGCAAACCTGCGTAATGAACTTTACGAACGCCCGGCTGGCGCTCCATCCAGCTCGCAAGCTCCAGCGCGGCGGCCGAATGCGCCTTCATGCGTAGCTCGAGGGTCTCGAGTCCTTTGAGAAACACCCACGCGTTGAACGGACTCATGCTTGGACCAGCCGAGCGGATGAAGCCAAACACATCCGTTCCCACCAACTGCTGATTGCCAACCACTGCGCCGCCGACACAACGACCCTGTCCGTCCAGAAATTTGGTCGCAGAGTGAATGATCAGATCGGCACCCAATTCAAACGGCTTCTGCAGCGCAGGGGTGCAGAAACAATTGTCCACCGCGAGCAGCACTCCACGTTCATGCGCGATGTCAGCGATCCCACGAATGTCAGCAATCGCGGAAAGCGGATTCGACGGCGTCTCGAGAAAAAACAACCGGGTGTTCGGACGAATCGCAGAACGCCAGGCGTTGTTGTCATCGAGCCGCACATACGTAACTTCGATCGCGAACTTCACGAGATAGCGATTGATCAATGCGATGGTTGAGCCGAACACACTTTCCGAACAGACGATGTGATCGCCCGACTTCAGCAGAGCCATGCAGGTCGCCAGGATGGCTGCCATGCCTGATGCGGTTCCGACGCACGCCTCACCACCTTCCATTGCTGCCAGACGTTCCTCGAAACAGCGGACCGTCGGATTGGTGAACCGCGAGTAGATGTTTCCCTTCGCGCCTTCACTGAAGCGCGCCGCCGCTTCGGCGGCATTGCGAAAAACATAACTCGATGTGGTGAAGATCGGTTCGGAGTGTTCGCCTTCATGCGTACGAACTTGACCGGCGCGAATTCCAAGCGTGGCGAGATGATGGTCAGACATGGTGAGGACGCGTGCCGATGAGGCAGATGGGCATTGATTGCGGCTGGCTAGTGTAAGGAAAAGCCGCGTGATGGAGAAAGAAAAAGCAAATGCGTTGAGACTGCGCGACTATGCTGAGCTTCCCAACTTGTGAAGATCGTACCGATGTTGTCACTCGTGATTGGCAATAAACAACTGTCGAGCTGGTCTTTGCGTCCATGGCTGCTGCTGCGACACCTCGATCTGCCATTCGAGGAAATCTCACTGACGCTGGACGTCCCGGACTTCGGGCCTGCCGTGCGCGAGTACAGCCCTGCCGCCCGAGTGCCCGTACTCGTCGACGGATCGCTTCGCGTCTGGGATTCGCTCGCGATCATCGAATATTTGCATGAGCGAAGCGGCGGCCGTGCCTGGCCGACCAACGTTGCCGAACGCGCCCACGCTCGATCCATCAGCGCGGAAATGCACGCCGGATTTGCGGCCCTGCGCGAGAACTGGCCCATGCAGGCGACGAGTCGTGGCCTGAACGTTCCTTTGCCGGTGCAAGGCATCAACGATGTGCAACGCATTCAGGACATCTGGCAGGACTGCCGCGAGCGATACGCAGCGCGGGGCCCATGGCTGTTCGGAACCTATTCGGCTGCTGACGCCATGTATGCCCCTGTGGTGCTGCGCTTCCTCACTTACGGCGCACCCGTGTCGTCGAGCTCGCAGGCGTATGTCGAGCAAGCCTTGAGCGATCCGCATCTGCAAGAGTGGATCTCTGCGGCGCAATCAGAGGTGAGTCGCTGAGGACTCTTGCGTCATCGGTCCGCTGACATCGATTCAGCAGGTACAACGCGCAACGGACAACGCTGGGATCGGTGGCTAGAATCCGGCGAAGACTTCCGATCAGGTTCCTACATGCGCTGGGCTTCTGCGATCAACACCGATTTCGTGCTTTCGACGGCAGTGACCCATGCCGCATCCAAATTGTTTGCAAGACTCGGCAACCGCGAGCCGGATCTCCTCACCGTGTTCGTGAGTGCCCATCACGCAGCGCGCTTTGAAGAATTGTCGAGAATGTTGCTGCGCGAATTCGAGAGCAGTTATCTGTTCGGCTGTTGTGGCAGCGGCGTGATCGGTGGCGGACAGGAGATCGAAGACCGTCCGTGTGTTTCGCTGACGGGAGCGGTGTTGCCCGGCGTGCGCATGAAGGGCGTGCATCTGGACGCGGCGCAAGTGCCACCCATCTATGCAGAACAGCGAGTGTGGGAAGACGCGTTGCACGTCACTACCGCACAGCAACCCTCGTTTTTGATCCTCTCCGATCCCTTCAGTTTCGAAACTGAAACCTTCGTGCGTGGACTCGATCGTGTTTATCCAAGCGCTCCGAAGATTGGTGGCCTTGCAAGTGGCGCACGGCAGGTTGGAGGCTCTGTGCTCTATCTCGGTAACCAGGTGTATCGCTCAGGTGCGATTGCGCTTGCCCTGACAGGCAATGTGCAGCTGGACACGATCGTTGCACAGGGTTGCCGTCCGGTGGGCGATCCCATGTTCGTGACCCTGGCTCACGAGAATCTGATTCGCGAGCTCGACGGTCGGCCGCCTCGCGATGTGCTTGCGAGTCTGTTCGAGACGCTGCCTGCGACCGATCGCGATGTGTTCAGTCAATCGCTGTTCCTTGGCCTCGCGATGCGCGCAGATTCCGATCAATACGTGCCCGGAGATTTTCTGATCCGCAACATCATGGGTATGGATCCACAAAGCGGCGCGCTGTGGGTGAACGCGCAGATTCCCGCAAACAGCGTGGTCCAATTTCATTTGAGAGATGCCACCGCATCCGCCTACGATCTTGAACGATCGCTCACACGCTATCGCAGCACCACATTGTCAGGACCTGCGAGCGGAGCCCTGCTCTTCTCGTGCGCGGGCCGCGGCTATGGTCTTTACGGTCAGGACGATCACGACAGCAACGCATTTCGCCGACTCATTGCCGACGTGCCCATTGGCGGTTTCTTCGGGAGCGGCGAAATCGGACCGGTGCAGAGCTCCACTTATCTACACGGGTATACAAGCGCATTCGCTGTCTTCAGCGAACTCAAATAGCCCGACCCCGCTATTCCCGGCTCATCGACTCACGGCTCGTCGACAACGGCCCTTCTTGGAAGCCTGAGTCTCAGCTCGCGGGATATACTCGCCGCCTCACGACTCGCCCGGAGCCTCGTTTCCATGCCTGCTTTGCGCCTTTGTGCAGCTCTTACGACTGCGCTGCTCGCGACTAATGTTCACGCTCAGACCAAACATCCTTTTTCAGTGGAAGATCTGGTTCGACTGAATCGGGTTTCCCAACCAGCGTTATCGCCCGATGGAAGAACGGTGATCTTCACGGTGCGCGAGACTGACATGAGTGCGAACCGCGGTCGCACCGATCTGTGGTCGCTCGACATCACGACGAAGGGGGCAGCTCCACGTCGCATCACCTCCCAACCCGAAAACGACAGCAGCGCGCAATGGTCGAGCGATGGTCGTTACGTCTACTTCTTGTCCGGCCGCGGTGGTTCGGATCAGGTGTGGCGTCTTGCCACTGGAGGCGGCGGCGAAGCTGAGCAGGTCACCCGACTTCCTCTAGATGTGGGTTCCTTCAAACTCTCCCCCAACAGCGCGAAGCTTGTTGTCTCTGTCGAAACTTTCGCGGACTGCGCAGATTTCGCCTGCACGGCGACTCGCCTTGAAGAGAAATCCAAGTCGAAAGCAGTCGGACGCGTATACGACCGCATCTTCATCAGGCACTGGGATACCTGGAGCGATGGTCGCATCTCGCAGCTTTTTGCTTATGCGCTGGACAACGGCACGGCGAAAGGCGATCCCGTCGCACTCACGGCTGCTCTCGATGCCGATGTGCCTTCAAAACCGTTCGGTGATGCATCGGAATACACGTTCTCGCCCGACAGCTCGAAGGTGGTGTTCTCCGCGCGCGTGAAAGGCAAATCGGAGCCGTGGTCCACGAACTTCGATCTGTTCGAGGTTCCGATCGAAGGCGGCGAGCTCCGCAATCTCACGGCCGACAATCCAGCCTGGGACACTCAACCGGTGTTCTCGCGCGACGGTACGCAACTCGCGTGGCGTGCAATGGATCGTCCCGGTTTCGAAGCAGATCGTTTTCATATCGTCATTCAAGATGTGAAAACTGGCGAGCGACGCGCACTGACCCAGAGCTGGGATCGCTCAGTGGATTCGCTGGACTTCTCGCTCGATGGCAAGACGCTATACGCGACGACCGATCACTTCGGCCAGCATCCGCTCTGGGCCATCGAGATCAAGACCGGTAAGCCGACCATGCTGACGGGACCCGGTCATGTCGATTCATTCAGCGTGGGCGAACGCGACATCGTGTTTGCATTGGCTTCACTCAAGTCGCCGAGCGAACTCTATGCACTCGCCATCAAAGGCACTGAGCTGCGCGACCTGCCGCGGATGAATGCGCAAGCACTCGCTGACGTGCAGTTGGGCGAGCCTGAGCAATTTACGTTTGCGGGCGCGAACAACGAGACGGTGTATGGCTATGTGGTGAAGCCTGTCGGTTTCAATCCGCAAAAACGTTATCCGCTCGCCTTCATTATTCACGGCGGACCGCAGGTGTCTTTCAGCAACGGATGGAGCTATCGCTGGAATCCGCAAACGTATGCGGGCGCCGGTTACGCATCGGTCTTTATCGATTTTCACGGCTCACCTGGTTATGGCCAGGGCTTCACCGATGCCATCTCACAGGATTGGGGCGGTAAACCCCTCGAAGATTTGCAGAAGGGTCTGGCAGCGGCTCTCTCGAAGTATCCGTGGATCGATGCAGATCGCGCGTGCGCGCTCGGCGCGAGCTATGGCGGATTCATGATCAACTGGATCGCCGGCAATTGGCAGGAGCCTTTCAAATGCCTGGTGAATCACGACGGCATTTTCGACAGCCGCGCGATGGCGTATTCGACTGAAGAACTCTGGTTCGATGAATGGGAACACGGCGGTCCGCAATACGAAGTCCCTGAGAACTACGAGAAGTTCAATCCGTCCAACTTCGTGAGTAAGTGGTCAGTGCCGATGCTGGTCATTCACGGCGATCAGGATTTCCGCGTGCCGAATACTCAAGGCATCTCCAC
>JBJMWN010000246.1:0-25749 GCA_045810085.1 Povalibacter sp.
GCGACTCGCCGATTGGCTGCAAGATCGCGAGCTGCTGCAGCGCGCGCATTAGCTGTGCTCAGGCGCGTTCAAGTTTCAGTTCATCGAATACTGCATCAAAGCCTGGTCCTTCGGGCGCCGCGCACATGATTCCGACCGAGACTTTCGCGTGAGGTGTGAAATAACCCTGGCGCACGGCCATGAATGTTTTGCCATCACTGGAGCAGTGCGCCTCGATCGAATCTTTGGCACGAATCACCCGCCACCAGATCGGAGCGGTCTGCGACAGGTCGGGTAATGTGGACCAGTCGGAGAAGTCGCGAGTGAACACTACGCTCGCATTTCGTTTGCCATCCACGAACTCAGTCCCGCATTTCATCCATTGCTGCTGATCGAGCCGCACCATCAATCCGGCCTGATCGTACTGAGCGGCGTATTTCCCATTCACGCGCGCCTCGAACCGGAAGTCGCCTTCGGCCGGCAAATGAAAAAAATGACCGTTATCGGTGATGTAGCCGTAAAAAGTTTTGCGCCAGAAATCGGTTTTCGCGCTACTGCGCACAGTGAGCGTCGAGCCCTCGATTCGAGCTGCAGCGGGCGGATTCAGCCAGGTCATCCCGGCGAGCGTGTCGTTCGCAGCGGCTGAAATTGAAGGACTCAGCAGACTGGCTGCCACACCGCTCGCCACGGCTTGCTGCAGGAAATCGCGCCTGGAAGTCCGCATAAGTCCGCTCCTGAGGGTCTCGTTGACGTGTCATGCGCAGATAGCTTAACGCGTCGACATACGATCGACGAGCCGACGGACACGTGCGATCTGCGCAGTCAACGCAGCTTCACACCGGGATGCCTCTATGCAAAGCTGGGTCATTCATCTCGAGGTACTCGTATGACGCGTTTCTCCGCGACGCTGACGATACTGGCATGGACGCTTGCAGGATCTTCCGTGCTTGCGCAGACACCTGCGACAAACTCATCGGTTGCTTTGAATCAAATGCTCGATGAGTACTTCGAACGCTCGCTCAGTTTGAATCCGTTGCTCGCGACCTTCATCGGCGATCATCGCTATGACGATCGGCTGACCAATACCATTTCACCTGCGCGTGTCGCGTTGAGTCTGGATGTGGACCGAAAGTTTCTGGACGCTGCATTGAAGTTAGATCCCAAACAGCTCTCGGATGCGGATCGATTGAGCTGGGAAATTTTCGTGAGTGAACGGCGCATGGCGATTGCGGGTGCGCAATTCAAATCCGAATGGCTGCCGATGGATCAGATGTCGAGTCTCGCCACGCTGATGCCCGTGTTGGGTTCGGGCACGAACGCCCAGCCGTTCGAGACTGCAGAGGACTACGATACTTTTCTCGCGCGCATGGACGAGTACATCGTCTGGTCCGATCAAGCCATCGCCAATATGCGCGAGGGAATCGCACACAAGGTGGTTCAGCCGCGCGTGGTGATGGAGAAAGTGCTCGCTCAAGTTGCGTCGCTGATCGAGAAGGATCCCACCAGAAGCGTGTACTACCAGCCGATCACGACATTTCCGCAAGGCATCGCGGAGGCCGATCGCTCACGCCTTGATCATGACTATCGCAGAGCGATCACAGAACGGATCAATCCTGCTTACCAGCGGCTGCACGATTTTCTGCGCGACGAATATTTACCCAAGACTCGAGCGAGCGTCGCCTGGACCGATCTGCCCGATGGAGATCGTTGGTACGCGCATCTCGTGAAAGTGAGTACCACCACCGACTACACACCGGACTACATCCACAACGTCGGACTCAAGGAAGTTGCGCGCATTCGTGCGGAAATGGAGCAGGTGAAAAAGCAGGTGGGCTTCAAGGGCGATCTGCCGGCGTTCTTCCGCTATGTTCAGGACGACCCGAAATTCTATTTCGACAAACCTGACGATCTGATCAACGCCTACCAGGCCATCAAGAAGAAGATCGATGCCCGCCTGCCGAAATTCTTCGCCGATTTTCCAAAGGCTGATTACGAAGTGCGGCCAGTGGAGGCGTTCCGTGCAGAATCGGCCGCAGGCGCGATGTACCAGTCGCCTTCGGCGGATGGTTCACGTCCGGGCATTTTCTATGTGAACACTTTCAACCTGAAGGCACAGCCCAAGTTCGGAATGGAAACGCTGGCGCTGCATGAAGCTTCGCCTGGACATCACTTTCAGATCTCGATCCAGCAGGAACTCGAGACGTTGCCGCGCTTCCGACGCTTCGGTGGCAATTACGTCGCCTACACCGAAGGCTGGGCGCTGTACGCAGAATCGATTGGTAAAGAGATGGGAATGTTCTCCGATCCCTATCAGTATTACGGTCGACTGAGCGATGAGATGTTGCGTGCCATGCGGCTGGTTGTCGACACCGGTCTGCATACGAATGGTTGGAGTCGCGAGAAGGCGATTCAATACATGCTGGACAACTCTTCGATGGCACGGACCGACGTCGAAGCCGAGGTCGAACGCTATATTGCAAATCCAGGCCAGGCGCTCGGATACAAGATCGGCCAGATCCGCATACGCGAGATGCGCAATAAAGCGGAGAAGGCGCTGGGTTCGCGGTTTGATATCAAGGAATTTCACAGCCAGGTGCTGCGCGACGGTGCCCTGCCGCTCGATATTCTCGATGAGAAGATCGATCGCTGGATTGCCTCAAAGAAATAGAATGCAGCCAATAGCGCGCAGATGGTGAGTGCGCTGCGGTTCGGACATACTTCGTCGGCGCGTGTGCCATGGAAAAGGGAGAATCTGTCTGAGCGAGTCTGCAAATATTCCGAAGCCTGACCTGCTGGCGATCATCGCTCTCGCAATTCCGGCTTACGCGCTCGCAAATTTCGCGCATGAAGGGTTGGGCCACGGCGGTGCTTGTGTGCTCGTGGGCTGCACTCCGCATCTGGTGACGAGCATCCAGTTCGACGGGGACTATGCGCAGCTTCCCGCGAGTTCAGCTCGCATCATTGAGGCCGGTGGTTCGATCATGAACTTGGTATGTGCCGTGGTCGCCGCGACTCTGCTACGCCGCTCATCCCCTGATCGACCGGCTCGGTGGTTATTCCTGTGGCTGTTCGGCAGCCTGTCGTTGATGCAAGCGACGGGTTATCTGTTGTTCTCGGGTGTGGGTAACGTGGGCGATTGGGCCTCCATCGTCTCGGGTTTGCCGGGCGGCGCTGTGTGGAAAATCGTGCTGATCGTGGTGGGCGGCGTCACTTATTGGCTGTCGGTGCGTTGGTCGATGCGCCGCCTCGGGCTTCATCTGAGCACAACGGGTGGCAGACCGAGAGCCGCGGAGGCGTATCGATATACACTCGTTGCGTACATCACAGGCGCAGTGCTCTATGTGGTGGCGGGCAGCTTCGATCCTGCTGCTCAAGAGATCATTTTGATTTCGGGCGTCGCCGCTTCACTCGGCGGCACATCAGGTTTTGCATGGGGTCCGCAGATGCTGAGGAACCCCAATATGGTGAAGCCTGTGCAACCTCTCGCAGCACTCGAGCGAGACTGGCGATGGATCACTGTTGCCGTCGTGTGTGCGGCAATCTTTGTTGCCGTGCTCGGCCCTGGTGTTCGCTTCTAAATCGCGAACGCCCGAGCCTGCGAATCGTTAAACGGCGTAAGCCCCTCGGGTACGAGCCGTCATGCCGATTTCGATCCGGGCGTTCATCGGCAGACTCGCCACCCCGATGGTGGTGCGAGCCGGATAAGGCTTTGCAAACTGAGTCGCGTACACCTCGTTCATCGCGGCAAAGTCATTCATGTCGGTGAGATACACCTGAACATTCACGACATCTGCGGGCGTCAGGCCTGCGGCGTCAAGCACATTGAACAGATTGCGGAAGCATTGCGCCGTCTGTTCGCCGATGCTGCCGGTCGCGAGTTTGCCGGTAGCCGGATCGATTGGCGTCTGCCCTGAGAAGAACACGAGTCCCGCGGCTTCGACTGCGTGCGAGTACGGGCCTACGACAGCAGCGCCCGGTGCGTTGATCGCATTGCGAGACATGAACTCCTCCTCATGCAGCTGAAGATTCAGAGTCTTCGAATCCGCGATGTCTTCAGCGGTACTGACGGTCGCGAGTCTTCAACGGTACTTCGCGGCCGAAGAAATAGGCGAGCCCCAGTTGAATGGTGCGGGTCTTGGGTGATGCATCCGTCGTCGACAGGCCCAGGCGCACGCTGAATCCATCTCCAAGCATGCCGGGCTGGTGCTCAACGGCCAGACCGTAACTGTTGTCTTCATACAGATCGTTGCCCCACAGCGAGATCTTCAGGCTGTCGATCGGGTACCAGCTGGCCGAGAGCGTGGTCGTTTTCAGATCCTCGGCACTGTCCTCAAGCGTCGTCGTGGTGTACCCGGCGCCGATCGTGAAATCTCCGATGTAGTACTCAGCGTCGACGCGATAGCTGTCAACGCCGAGGGAATCCTTGCCCGTGAGCAGGAACACCGCGTCACCTTCGCAATCGGAGGACAAATTCCCGGTGCCATAACTCACTGCCAGCCGGCCGAACGACGGTCTCCGGAAAAAGAGCGAAAGGTCACCCTCAGTGCTGTCGAAGCTGCAGGACTGACGCGTGCCGGGCACTGCGCCTGGTTCATCGGGCAGCACATCGCGGCTGCGTACTTTCGACTCCGTATAGTTTCCGCCGAGCGACAGCCCGAGATACGACCCGAGTGGAAAGGTCGCGATCAGGTCGAGACCGAGCGCCCCGCTCGAGGTGCTGTCCGAGGTATCGCTGTCGATGCTGTTGAGTCCGAACTGTACGTGCGTGGCTTCCACCGCCCGTGTCTGTGCAACAGCCGAGCTGGCGCACAGCACGACGGCCAGCGCTGCGGCATGAACAATGATTCTTGAGTTCATAAGTAGATGCTGCCGGCGTTGTAAGGATCAGGGCGTGGGTAGCACGACCAGCTGAGTCGTGCCCGCGATGAAGAGCGTCTTGCCGTCGAGACTCAAAATCATTCGTACACTCGAGCCGGGAGACCCCGGAAGTGCGACTGCACTGCCTAATTGCGGATATGCAGTTGCATTATTGGTTGCGGAGATATCGAAAACGAGGACTGCGGCCGCCGCGCTGTCGTATGTGTAGGCGCGCGTGCCGTCGGGTGAAAGTGCAACCGCCAACGTCGTAGCAGGCAAAAGTCCCTGCAGTGCGAGCGCAGAGCTGTAGACGTTCTGTCCCGCCAGAACCAGACGCGAGACGTTGCGGTCGAGTGCCGGATAGACCGAATTTTGATTCAGCGAGAGCGGTGTCGCCGTGATCGTGCCCGTCGACGCATCTCCGTAATAGACCGGTGGGGCGGTGGTGATTGATGGATCGCCTTGCGTCAGTACCACGATTGCTCCGTTGGCCGACATTCCAGGCGTGGCGTTGATCAATGAGCCTGTGAGCTTTGTCACTACTCCGGTTGCAGGGTTGTAATCGTAGAGAGGCGTCGGGGTGGGGCCCTGAGCCGCGGTGATCGTGGCGCGGTTCACGTTACTGACGACGATGTTCTTCAGAGTGGCGCCTGCAGCGAGAGTGGGAGCGCTGACCGCAGTGGCTGCCGTGAGCGCGACAGGATCGATCGGAATCAGTTGTGTGGTGCTGATCGCGAGCAGTTGCGCGCCATCGTTCGTGAGAGCCATATCCCGAACGTTGGGCAACGCAAGAACTGTCGGTGCGCTCCACGCGCCATTGGCATACGCGTATCGAAGAATCTCTCCACCGTTCCCGTCCGTCGCAACCAGAACGGCCGTGTGCTGGATGTCATAGATCACTTGATACACGTTCGTCACAGTGTCCGGCCATGCGAGTGCCTGAGCCGCGAACGTCGTGGGATCGACCGCGAGCACCGATGCCAGGCTGGGCACGGCGCCTTGATGAGAAGCGATGTCCAGAACGATCGGATACGACCCTGCAGCGAGTGCTGGATAGTTGGCGTGGATTTCGGTATCGCTGAACACCGTGACGTCGGTGGCCGCGACATCGCCGAATTTCACTGAGCCGATCGTGAAGGCACGAAAACCGACGCCACGAATGACGGCTTGATCAGGGATCCCTGCAATCGCGACTTTCGGTCCGACTTGCTGCACGACCGGTGACACCTGGTAAGTCACTTTCATCGTCTGCGAGCCGCCCGCGTCCAGTCGGCTGCATGCGCTGTCGGCGCAGAAATATCCGGTTGCCGCGACGGTCGTCGTGAAGATTCCCGCGCCGAGTGAACTGGGGATGCTGGGCTTGATGGCAATCTGAGCCGTGTTGCCAGTGACGGTACTTGTGACGGTGTCGACGCCGCGACCGCTGAAAGTGATCGACACGTTGGCAGCGCCTTCGCCGAGTGTCGCAGTCACGACCTGAGTCTCAGGCGCGGGCGCATCGGGCCCGACGGCGGAAAACGAGATGGACTGCGGCGACAGTTGAATCTCTCGAGAACTCTGATTGTTGTCGCCACCGCCGCCTGAACAGGCGCAGAGCGATAGAAGCAATGCGACGCCGGTTGTGCGGCGCGCACCGTAGAGGTGATGCACTTGGTCTCCCTTCAGCTTGTGGCGCGCTCGCGACGCAGCCGATTAGTTGTCACACCGGCGTCGTGGATCGAAGCGTGTTTCTTCGCGCGCGCGGTGGATGGGCGATCGTTACGCCGCGAAGCTTAACGCAGCCTGTACGTGCCCGGCCAGCCGCTACGGAGATTTAAGGCAAGGCGCGCTCAACGGACTCTGTGGTTTCCATGCGATCAGGCACCCGCTTGCGACCGCCGAGCACTTTGCCGCCCAGCGTTTTCCCGCCGAGCGAATGGCGCACACCATCCATGAATCGACGCCACGAACTGCCGCGTGGGCGGACGGGCAAGCCGAGTTTCTCGCGCATTGCATGGAAGATCAGGTCGGGCACACTCACGTTGCACGCCTTCTCCAAACCCTGAAATCCAGGGGAGGAATTTGCTTCACACACGCGGTAGCCGTTCTCATCGAAAAGAATGTCTACGCCTGCGACGTCGAGGCCGAGCACTTGGGCGACCTTGATGGCCAGCTGGGCCATGTCGTCCGGTAGCTGGAAACGACTACCAATTCCGCCGAGCGAAATGTTCGATTTGAAACTGCCATCAGCGGATTTGCGCTCCATCGCAGCGACTGCCTTGCCGTTGACGACCAGCACTCGCACATCACGCCCGTGACTCGATTTGATGTACTGCTGAAAAATGAAGTCAGCGCCAGGATTGGCCCCGTCCAGCAGAGTCGCAAGATCGTTGAACTGTTCTCGATTCGCGCACAGCAGGACGCCGTTGCCGCGTGTGCCCTTGAGCGTCTTCACCACGACCGGGAAGCCCAGCTCGCGTTCCACCACGCCGACGTCGACGGGGAATTTGCCGAGAATGGTTTTGGGGATTGGCAACCCGGCCGCCGACACGATCTGCAACGTCTGCAGTTTGTCCGCGACTGCTTCGATCGCAGCAGGACCGTTCAGCATGGCGACGCCCTGCCGCTCGAAATGCCGCAACACGGCAAGAGTGAAGTAGCTGCTCTCACTGCCGGTGCGCGGAATGATCAGATCAGGCTTCGGCAACGTGCGACCGCGATAGATCGCAGACCAGTTGTGATCCGAATCGACGATCAGATCGAAGTCACGGGGCTGCAGCACCTGCAGTTCGATTCCTGCCTTGAATGCGGTCTGCTGAAAGCGCATGACCTCGGCAGCTTCAGGAACATCGGGTGCAACATCGCGATGGAAGAGTAACCAGCAGCGCATGGAGATCCTCGACAGGGATTTAAGAGTAGTAATCGCGGTGCGAAGCCGCGGCGTTCACGCAGAAACGAATGCACTGATCGCCAGTTCCGGCGAGCCCCCGATTCGTGACGCATCGGCACTCTAGCAATGCTCGAGTGAGGCCGGGGTCGAATCTTGGATAAAAGTCGGTTACAGACTAGTCAACAGTGACGCCTGAGGTGGGTTTGCTTACAGCTGCCTACTTTCGTTTCGAAAATCGCGAAGCCGTGTCAACGCATGGCACGCGCTCGCGTTGTGTGACTGATAGCAGACTTGTGTGACTGAAGTGCTGTGAACGCGTTCATTGCCACCAATCGATTTGGACTGGGTGCTCGACCTAAAGAGATCGCTGAGGTCGGCTCAGACGGCAAGGCGTGGTTACTGCAACAGATCGAGCGCAAGCAAACGATGCCTGCGTCAATTCAAGCTCTCCCCAGCTCCGCGGAAGTGCTGAAGAGCTATCAGGAGCTGGTGAAAGACGTTCGCGCTATCAAAAAAGCAACGCGGAAGAATTCGCCGTCAGATAAAGAATCTCTGTCCGCCTTCGGCAATGCTCGTCGCGAACTCGCGCCGCTCTATCTTGATCAGGTGGCGGCACGCTATCGCGTTGCAATCGAGAGCACGAATACATTCCGCGAGCGACTCGTTCATTTCTGGACGAATCATTTCGCAGTCTCAGTAGACAAAGTCGCAGTACTCGGTCTCGCTGGAACATTAGAGAACGAGGCAATCAGGCCGCATATCGATGGCACCTTCGCCGACATGCTGCTCGCGGTCGAATCACATCCGGCGATGATCCTGTATCTCGATAACCAACGCTCTGTCGGGCCGAACTCGTCACTCGCACATAAGGCGGCCCGGCGACTACAGGCCGACAAACCGAAGCTTGATATCAACGAGAATCTCGCCCGCGAGATTCTGGAACTGCATACGCTCGGCGTGAACGGTGGATACACACAGAAGGACGTTACGAGTTTCGCGCGGGTACTGACGGGCTGGTCACTCGGAGGTGCGCGCGGCGTTCTGGCCGAAGGAACGCCAGGCACATTCGAGTTTCGCGAGAACATGCATGAGCCGGGCGCTCAGATTGTGTTGGGCAAGCGCTATGCCGAAGACGGCATGCAGCAGCCGCGAGCAGTACTTCTGGATCTGGCGCGTCAGCCGGCCACTGCTCGTCACATCGCCACCAAGCTTGTGCGGCACTTCATTGCGGATGAGCCACCAGCGGACGCGGTCGCTCACATCACAGACGTATTCCGCGATTCCGCAGGTCACTTGCCTTCGATCCATGCCGCGCTGATTCACTTGCCTGCTGCGTGGTCGGAGTCACCCAGCAAGTTCAAGACTCCGCACGAGTTCGTCGTCTCCGCATTCCGTAGTCTCGATTTCTTACCCGAATTGCCGATGCAGATCGCTGGACCGTTTCAACTGCTCGGGCAGCGTCCCTATGCGCCAGGTTCACCCGCTGGCTGGCCCGATACTGCTGCGCAATGGGATGGTCCCGACGCATTGATGAAGCGAATCGAATGGGCAACCCAGATGGGCGATCGCATGCAATCTCGCGTGCATCCTCTGGAGGTTGCGCATTCGAGTCTCGGCGATGCGCTGGGTGAGAGAACACGACAGAGCATTGCGCGAGCTTCCAGCGCTGCCCAAGGGCTGACTTTGCTGTTCGCAAGTCCTGACTTCATGCGGAGATGATCGTGATCACGATGGGTAACTCTGCACTGACTCGTCGCAAATTCCTGAGTAACGTCACGCTCGGTACAGCAGGCCTGGCGATGTCGCGTCTGGTGTTGGCTGCAGATGCGATGACTGAGTCGCGCTTCGTCCTGATCATTCTGCGCGGCGCACTGGATGGGCTCGCAGCAGTGCCGGCTTACGGTGACGGCTCCTATGCTGCCAAGCGCGGAGCGCTGGCGATTACATCGCCGACTCGAAAACTGGATGGTCTGTTCGCATTGCATCCATCGTTTGCTCACCTGCACGAGTATTACCAGTCAAAGCAGTTGCTCGTGTTTCACGCGGTTGCATCGCCCTATCGTGATCGATCGCACTTCGACGGTCAGGATTGTCTTGAGAACGGAACCGATGCCGCACATCTTGCGCGCGAGGGCTGGCTCAATCGTGCACTTCAGGCAATGCCCGAGGCACGTACACACAAGACCGAGGAGATCGCGCTCGCGTTGTCGCAAAACGTACCGCTCGTACTGCGAGGTGATGCTCGCGTGAATTCCTGGGCGCCTTCCAGACTTCCACAAGCCGACGCAGACACGCTCGATCGCATCGCAGATCTCTACTCTGCCGATCCTTATTTCGCCCAGCGCTTGCACGCTGGATTGACTGCAACTCAGGCAGCGACTTCGGGCGCGATGAGTGGCGATCGCGATCCTCTCGGCCAGTTTCTCCAGATCACGACGGCGGCAGGACGTTTGTTGAGTGCGAATAGTGGTGCACGAGTGGCAGTGATCGAAGCGAGCGGATGGGACACTCATGCCAATCAAGGCGCCGAGCAAGGGCAGTTGGCGAATCGATTGCGAGCGCTCGACAGCGGCATCGCATCCTTAGGCACGGCGCTGGGTGCAGCATGGGATCAAACCGCCGTGCTGGTCGTGACCGAGTTCGGTCGCACCGTCGCTGTGAACGGAACACGCGGTACGGATCACGGTACGGGAATGTGCGCGCTGCTTGCAGGAGGCGCAGTGAACGGCGGCAGGGTTCTCGCCGACTGGCCTGGGCTTGCGACCTCAGCCTTGTATCAGCAACGCGATCTGCGACCCACGCAAGACTTGCGTGCAATTTTCAAAGGCGTTCTGCGTGAACATCTGAAGCTGTCAGAGGGCGATCTGGACACGAAGATCTTTCCAGCGAGTGCCGGCGTCAAACCCGTCGAAGGACTCATACGTAAGGCGTGAACTGAGTTCCCGCTCAGTTCATCCTGCGTTCTCTCAGCCGCTCGCGGATTCGTTGCCGCTGTTCGGGCGAGGCGTTACGCCATCGCTCGCGCAGCCGCTGACGTTGTTCGGGCGGCAGCTCCTGAAATTTGCGAAACGCCTTGCGCAAACGCTCTCGCTCCTCGGGCGGCAGAGAGCGGAATTCACGGTAGCGTTGCCGGATCTGTGCGCGCCGGGGTTCCGGCAGTTGTTGCCAATTGTTGAAGCGCTGTTTGGTCTGCTGCCTCTGCTCGGGCGAGAGTGCGAGCCAGTGATCGGCGCTTTCGGAGAGTCGTTGCTGACGATCCGGCGGCAGATCACCCCAGCGCTGCTCGAACTTCTTCAGGACCTTCTGTTGCTCTGGCTTGAGTTGCTTCCATTCGATGCCATCAGGTGATGCCGCTGCAACGGCGAGGGGTCCCACGCCAGTCGACAGGACTGTACCGACGAGCATCAAAAGAAAATGACGTCGTAAGCCGTTCATCGCTCAACCTTCTGAGTTGCCGCTGCGTTGCTCTTGTCTGTTTTCTGATCTGCCGAACTTTTGGTCTCAGACGCTTTGTCCTCATCAGCGAACCAGCTCCAGTCATCCTCGACTTGATCCAACTCGGCCAGATACTCGAGGAAATCCTCGTCAAGCGTTTCCGGCTCCGCAGCGCAGACAACCGCGGGAAGCGCCACAAGTGCAACCAATGCAGCGACTTCACCGGGAGCAGTCGGAGTCATCGACGAAACCGTCGTGAGCTCAGGAGCGCGCATCGCCGTCCGTTCCAGATGAGTCATCGCTCGAGTCGTCTGCATCGCTGTCGAGCCAGGCATAGAACTCCATGTCCTCGAGCATTTCGAGATCTTCGCTGTTCAGGAGAATCGCCATGTCGTCGGCGGAGGCAAACGCTTCCGGAGCGCCGCGCTTCTGATGCATCTGCGGCAACACGACCAGAGCAGTTACGGCAGCCGCAGTGGCCATTCCGGCAAGAGGCATCCAGACCCGTCGCGAAATTCGCTGCTTGCTCGCTTCTTCCAGTGCCTGATGACGAGCCTGTGTCAGTCGCGAGCGAATATTCCCGTTCACGCTCTCAACACTGTCATCGAAAAGCGCCTTCGTACGCTTTTCGAAATTCTCATCTGGATCGAGCTCGCTCACCAAGCCTCTCCTAACTTTTCGCGCAATGCATGCACTGCGCGCGAGTAATGCGTCTTGACGCTGCCTTCCGAGCAGCCCATGGCGCTCGCAGTCTGTGCCACGTCCAGGCCTTCGAGATTTCTCAGCATGAACGCTTCCTGCTGTCGCGCCGGCAGTTCGGCAATCGATCGTTCAAGAATCGCCATGGCCTCGCCTGCCATCAGTTTCTCCACCGCGCCGGGTTCATCTGCCGCGGTCGAGTCTTGTGGATCGCTCTGCTCGTCGTCATCGGCGAACGAGGGTAACCAGGCAAAAATCCGACTGCGGACCTGTCGGCGGCGCTGACCATCGCGGATCCGATTCTGAAGGATGCGATAAAAAAGCGGAGGCCACTCACTGCTGGGACGTTGCGAATAAGTGCGTGCCAGCTTGAGCATGGCATCCTGCACAGCATCCAGCGCGTCATCGTCATTGCGCAGGCCAATGCGGGCAATGCGGAATGCTCGGCGTTCGATACCTGCCAGAAAACGATCCAGCTCGCGCGCCTGATCCAGAAGCCACTCCTCCCCAAATGAGTCGGCCCGCAGAGCCCCCAGACTCTGTAGACATTCCACGCCGAGCGTAGCAGAGACATCCGACATAAGTTGTGCGAGCGCAGCGGGCGGCAACCAACCCCAAACCCAAAGAACGCAGCAGGCGTCGAAGCGTTGACGACAGTCACGAGAATTTCGATCAAACCTGGCCATCTGCAAGGGCGAAAGACGCTGGTATTCTCGGCGGCATGAGCATCGAAGGCGAAGCAGCGGGTGATGTCCTCACGGGTGCGGTGATCGCGCATACCGTGGAGGGCCGGAAGACAGGTTCGGGCGGCGCACATGGAGCGGAGGAGCATGCTCTTTGTCGAAATTGCGGCGCTCAGCTTCAAGGTGCGTACTGTTCAAACTGTGGGCAGTCAGCGCACATCCATCGCACTCTCACTTCGATTGGCCACGACATCCTGCATGGCGTGTTCCATTTCGAAGGGAAAGTGTGGAAGACCTTTCCCGAGTTGTTCTTCCACCCGGGGCGCCTCACGCGGCGCTACATCGATGGTGAGCGAGCGAAATTCGTCTCGCCCATGGCGCTCTATCTTTTCACTGTGTTCCTGATGTTCGCCGTCATAGGCTCTATCGGGGGAGGGCACTCAGGTCAAAACAACACGAATATCAATTTCGTTACGCCTGACTCTAAGGAAGCCAAGGACGAGTTGGCTGCGAGTCTCAGCGAGATGGACCAGGAGATTGCATCGACTCGCGCCAAACTGGCAAAGCCGGGTCTCGACGCCGACGAGCGCGCCGATCTCGAGGACGACTTGACCTCGATCCAGTCATCGCGTGATGCGGTGGCCGCAGTTGCAAGCGGCGATCTGAGCAAGCTGACCTCGGCGGGCAGAGCGAGTGCCGCAAAGAAGCAGCAAGGGGCCGAGGCGAAAGCTGCGACCGACGAGGATGGCCAGATCGTATCCCCCAACACGAACATCAACACGGGTTGGAGCGCACTCGATGATCGTCTGAGGGCGGGCGTGCAAGAGATCAAGGAGAACCCGCGTCTGCTGATCTACAAGCTCAAGACGTACGGTTACAAGTATTCATGGGCCTTGATTCCCATGAGCCTGCCGTTCCTGTGGCTACTTTTCTTCTGGCGGCGCGACGTGCATCTCTACGATCACGCCATCTTCGTGACCTATTCGATTTCCTTCATCATGCTGCTGCTCGTGCTCCTCTCGATCCTGGGAGCACTACACGTGAGCTCGACGATATTGGGTCTGTCCACGCTTCTCGTGCCGATTCACATGTACAAGCAACTGCGCGGGGCTTACTCACTCTCGCGCTTTGGCGCATTCATGCGCCTGATCTTCCTTCTGATCTCGGCAAGCATCGTGCTCGTCCTTTTCACTGCGCTGCTCGTGTTGCTCGGTCTCACAGGCTGAGATCTAGCGATAACCCTTCGCTTGCAGAGAGAACAGGTGAGCGTAGTGGCCGTTCACCTGCATCAGCGCTTCGTGATTGCCGTGCTCGATGATGCGGCCGTCCTGTAGCACCACGATCTGATCGGCCATCCGTACCGTCGAGAAGCGATGCGAGATCAGAATCGCAATGCGGCCCTGAGTGAGTCCGCGGAAGTGCTCATAGATGGTCGCCTCGGCAGCGGCATCCATTGCGGCGGTGGGTTCATCGAGCACGAGAATGTCGGCACGCGATCGCATGAACGCGCGTGAGAGCGCGACCTTCTGCCATTGACCGCCCGAGAGCTCCCGACCATCGTTGAACCATTTACCGAGCGGCGTGTGATAGCCCGCGGGCAAGGTTTCGACGATCGGCGTGGCCATGCCTTTTTCACCGGCTTCACGCCAACGTTCTTCGTCTTCGAAGTGCTGCACGTCGCCAGCACCGATGTTCTCGCCGAGCAGCAACTGATAGCGCGTGAAGTCCTGAAAGATCACGCCAATGCGATCGCGCAATGCTGCTTCGTCCCATTCACGCAGATCCTGGCCGTCGAGAAGAATGCGACCTGAAGTGGGCTGGTAAAGACGCGTGAGTAACTTGATGAGCGTCGTTTTGCCGGAGCCGTTCTCGCCGACGAGTGCCATCGATTCACCCGGACGAATATGCAGATCGACATCGACGAGCGTCGGCTGCTCGGAGTCGGGATAGGTGAATCCGACATGCTCGAATCGAATGCCATCGTTCGGCTGGGGCCCACGCACGACTTCACCGCGATGCGACTCAACAGGCTCCTCGAGATAGTCGTAAAGCGTCGAGAGATACAGATTGTCTTCGTACATGCCGCCGATCGCAGAGAGGATCGCCGACACGGCTGACTGACCCTGACGAAAGAGCATCAGATACATCGTCATCTGACCGAGCGTGATCCTCGTTGCAATCGCCGAGAGCGCGATCCAGGCGTATGCGCTGTAGAGCGCTGCAGTCCCGATCAGTCCAAGGAAGAATCCCCAGGTATCGCGCCGGATCGTCAGGTCACGATCCTCTTTGTAGAGCTTCTGAAATATTTTGCGGTAGCGACTCAGAAACAGCGGGCCGAGCCCGAACAGTTTCACTTCTTTCACATGATCTTCGCGTGCGAGCAGCGTTTCGAGATACAGCTGCATGCGCGTCTCGGGTGAGCGCCACAGGAAAAGTCGAAAGGCGACGCCTGAGAAACGGGCTTCGGCTAGAAAGGCGGGCAGGCCTGCGAGAATCAGCACGAGCACGGCCCATGGAGAAAAATGAATGAGCAGTGTCGCGTAGCTGATCAATGACACTGCGTTCTGTGCGAGACCAAACGTGCGCACCACCAGCGATAACGGACGACTCGATGCTTCGCGACGCGCGCGCGTGAGCTTGTCGTAGAAATCCGAGTTTTCGAAGTGAGCCAGGTCGAGCGTCAATGCCTTTTCGAGAATCATCACATTGACGCGTTGACCCAACTGCGCACGCAGCAGCGACTGGCAAAGCGACAGTCCACGCTGCGCACCAGCCAGTGCGGCCACCAGCAATCCTTCAGTCACGACCAGCAGAACAGCATGCGAGGTTCGAGCGGCATGATCTGCGGCGCCACCCTGGATGGCCGCGACGACTGCGTCCACGATCAACGATCCGACGTAGGCAATGCCGGCTGGCAGCGAACCAGCGATCAGAGTGAGCACACCGAAGCCGATGCTGAGCGCCCGACTCGTCGTCCACACGAGTTGCAGCGCTCGACGGCTGTAGGCGAAGACTCCGAGGAAACCTCGGGCCAGTTCTGGCTTGTCGGTACTCTGTCGTGGGCGACGCGGGTTCATTGCCACTCGCGAGCGCTCTGAATGCAGATCAATGATCCGCCCGGTGGCTTCGCGACGCTCATCCGTTCACGGCAATTGCCTTGCTTGTACGTCGAGCACAGAATCGAGTCTGGTTTCATGCCGGGTTATGTATGAGCAATCCCAAGGATCCCAAGGATCCTAACCCGCCGAAAGGCTCGAATGAGCCGACCGCTGTAGGTACACAGGGCGGCGACAAGCGATCGGGACGCGTGACGCACGATTCCCGAGGAAATCCCGTCTGGGAGTGGCAGCTCGAAACAGGCGTCTACAGCCGTGACCTGAGCACACAGAGACTGAAGAAGCTCGATCTCGGAGAACTGTCCATCGCCGAAACGGCGAAGCACAAACGACCCGAAGGATTGGATGAGGAGAAGCCCGCCATGCCCGGCGGGGGATTCAATCCTTACGACAACTCAGCGCCAGTGAAAGGTGCGGGTGGCGGCTTCAATCCGTATGACAACGCCAAAGCGCTCGGCAACAAGGTGCGAGGATCCCAGCCTGCTGCCAAGGCCGCGCCGCGCTCACCGGCCGAGCTCAAAAAGCTGGAAGAATGGATTCAGCTCAAGAAGCGATTGGCCGAGAAGAAGGATGATGAGGATTGAGCGAAGAAAGTTCGCGTTGCTTATGTTCGACTGAAGTCGAACCCACAGTCACATTCGAAATGCTGTAGCTCCTTCCAGTCTCTCCTTGTGGGTCCGGCTTGAGCCGGACGTGATGGTTCGATGAACCACTCCTCAAGATCTTTGGCTGCTGGCTGATCGCAACATCTCAAATTCGCACCCCGACAAGAAAAAAGCCGAGCATTTGCATGCTCGGCTTCGCTCGCAGCTTTAGATGGACCGCGCTAGTTCACGGCGACAAATAGATCTGATCGAAGTTGGCACCATCCGCGAAGTGATCCTTCTTCGCCTTCGCCCAGCCGCCGAAATCAGCAATGGTGAGCAGCTTCAGCTTGGGAAACTGATTCGCGTACTTGGCCGCGACTTTCTCATCGATCGGACGATAGTAATTGCGCGCGATGATCTCCTGAGCTTCCGGGCTGTACAGGTGCTGAAGGTATTCAGTTGCGACGTCGCGAGTTCCTCGACGCAGAACCACTTTGTCTACGACCGCAACCGGTGGTTCGGCGAGAATGCTCTGGGATGGCACGACCACCTGAACCTGATCGCTGCCGACTTCCTTCAGTGACAAATAGGCTTCGTTTTCCCAGGCGATCAGCACGTCGCCCAGGCTTCGCTGCACGAATGTCGTCGTCGAACCGCGCGCGCCGGTGTCGAGCACTGGCACGTTCTTGTACAACTTGCGCACGAAGTCCTTTGCACTCGCATCCGTACCGCCGGGCTGCTTCAACGCCCAACCCCAGGCTGCGAGGTAATTCCAGCGAGCACCTCCGGACGTTTTCGGATTTGGCGTGATCACCGAAACGCCGGGCTTCACCAGATCACCCCAGTCCTTGATGCCTTTCGGATTGCCCTTGCGCACGAGAAACACGATCGTCGATGTGTAGGGTGAGCTGTTATGCGGCAGACGCGACTGCCAGTTCACCGGGAGCAGCTTGCCGTTCTGCACAAGCTCATCGATGTCGCCGGCGAGACCCAACGTCACTACGTCGGCGGGAAGCCCGTCGATCACGGTACGAGCCTGTTTACCCGAGCCGCCATGAGACTGCTTCACTTCGACGTCATTTCCCGTCTTGGCTTTCCAATACTTGGCGAACTCCTTGTTGTAGTCCTCATAGAGCTCACGAGTGGGGTCGTAGGAGACGTTGAGCAGAGTGACTGTCGCGGCGTGCGTCACGGGTACGACAGCGGCAAGACTCAGGCTCAGTGCAGCGAGGCGTGCGATATTTTTCAGCAGACTCATGGAAGAGATTCTCCGGTTGAGATCGAGTACGTTAGAAGCCGACAGCAAAGCGCGTGAACAGCGCTTTTTCATCCGGTCGATCGCCAGTCGCCGCACCACCTTCGAAAGAGGTGACGTCGTAATTGATCGACCACTTGTAGTTCTGAGTGAGATACCAGTTCACACCCACGCCCCAGGCACTGGCTTTGCTTGCCGAGCTCGTGAGATTGGCGAACGAATTCGCACCTCCCGTGAACGCATCGTCATCGATATCCAACTCGTGATAGCGGGCGACGAGTTCGAATGCTCCCCACGTGCCTTTCTCGATAGAGAACGTGGAAGAGGGCGTGAAGCCTTTGAAGGTTTCTTCTTCTCCCGTGAGGAACCAGGCGAGCTGTACTTGCCATGCGGTGTTATCGAGCGAGTCAGATCGCGTGCCTGCAGTCGGCGTGACGCGCGTGACGTCCTGCGAAACCTTCACGTATTCGGCCAGCACACCGTAGCTGCCGTAGTAGTAGTACGCCTGTGGCGATATTCGCAGGCGTTCGCCGTCGGCAAACGTGCCGTTCGTGGCGGGTGTAGTGCCTGCGGCAGCCGTACTTGCGCGATACGTGAAGAACGTCTGCTGGCCAGGAGTGCGATAGCCAGTCAGTAACGTGCTCGTGGCGCTGCCTGTGGAATCAACGTAAGTGCCGGCGACACCGAAGCCAAGACCGCGCAGCGCGAAGTTGTCGGAATTCAAGAAGGGCTGGAAGAAGACGCGTGCAGCCCAGTCTCCATGTGCATCGTTCTCTACATCGGGACTCGGAAGGTTCGCATCCGCGCTCGTGCCGTCGCTCACTCCATTGAAATAGCCGACTGAATAGTTGACCAGCCCGCCGTTGATGTCGCCGCCGAGTTGCAATCCCAGGTCGCGATTCGGAACGAGGCTGGTGGGGAAGCCGCGCTCGATGAACCGAAGGTCAGTCGCAGAGGCCAGGCGTTCGAGACCAACGGGAACCTTGAACTTACCCGCTGTAACAACGGCCCACGGCGTCAGGCGCGCCGCGAGGAACGCATCCAGGATGATCGTCTTGCCGCCAGCAAAATCCGGGGTGAAACGAAAGTCATAGATGCTGTTGAACGTGCCTTCGAAGGTCGGTCGCACACGCCGCAGAATCCAGGTATCTGCCGTGGCCGGTGTGACGTCGTCGAGGAATCGGCGACCATCGAAATGCAGCACGCCTCGAAAGCGCGCGACGTTGGCGCCATCGGCCGATTGAATGCGGAAGCCACGCGCTGGATCGGCTCGCACAATCGGTGTCGTCGGGATCGCAGCCTTCGTGGCCTCATCGTTCAGTTCGAGCTTGCGCTCCAGCACTTTGATCTGTTGCTGCTGTTCCTCCACCTTCGCCGGCAATTCAGCGCCCGCTCCACTCTCGCGTGCTTCCAACTTGCGCTCGAGCGCCTTGATCTGCTGCTCCTGCGCGTCGAGCCGTTGCCGCAAATCAGACAGTTCGTCCGCACGAGCACTGACCGCCGTGAAACCAAGAAGTGTGGCTACAGCGCCCGCCAGAATTCGCGAACGCGCGCTCGAGCGCGTTGCTGCTTGTGAAATCCGCATATGCCTCCCGTATGTGTGCATGACTCGCGCCTGAGGCGTCGAGGTGTTGCTCCATCGTAGGCACAGGGAGGTAGAGGGTCAGTCGTGAAGCGGTGACAAAGCGGTTACTCGAAGACCTTGTCAGGTGAAAGCTGAGGACCTCAGCCATCCGCACGCCGCTGCGCGAGGATATTCAGCCAGCACAGCGATCAGATTTTTATCTGAGCGGCAGTTTCACGTCCGCGAATAAGTTTGCGAGATCTTCCTGCGAATCTGCCGCCATCGCGCGATCGACCAGTCGTCGATTCAGATGAGGTGCGAACAGCTGCATGAATTCGTACATGTAGCGACGCAGCAGTCCGCCACGCGAAAAGCCGATCCAGGTCGTGTGAGTCGGAAACAGATGTGACGCGTCGATCGCAACCAGATCGCGATCCTCGCGCGCATCGACCGCGACGTCCGCCACGATCCCCACGCCGAGTCCCAGCCGCACGTAAGTCTTGATCACATCGGAGTCACGAGCCGTGAGTGCCACGTTCAGCGTCAGCCCGGCCTTCGTAAACATTTGTTGCAGCGAGGATGGTCCGGTGAAACTGAAAACGTAAGTGACGATGGGATAGGCGGCCAGCTGTTTGAGCGTGGGTTTCTTCACAGTGGCGAGCGGATGATCGAGCGGCACGACGATGTGCCGATGCCAGTGATACGCCGGCAACAGCACCATGTTGCTGAAAAGAGTTTCAGATCCCGTCGCGATCGCGAAATCGACACGGTCGAGGGCCGCCATTTCGGCAATCTGATCGGAGGTTCCCTGATGCAAATGCACCTTCACTTCCGGATAGCGCGAGCGAAACTGCTGAATGATTGTCGGCAACACGTAACGCGCTTGAGTGTGTGTCGTGCCAATCGAGAGCGTCCCGCGATCCTCATCCTTGTGCTCATCCGAAATGCCTTTGATGTTGTGCACTTCACGCAGCACGCGAATGGCGCGATCAACGACATGTTGTCCCGCAGGGGTGACTTTGGTCAGCGTGCGACCGCTACGTACGAAGATGCGAAAACCGAGCTCATCTTCGAGAAGCTTGATCTGCTTGCTCACCGCAGGTTGCGACGTATGCAGCTTCTCAGCGGCGGCGGTGATGTTGAGACCGTTTTGTACGACGGCGGCGAGGTAGCGTAATTGCTGAAGCTTCATGAGTCCGTGGTCATCGTTGTTTGAGCTATTCTGGCAGAAGCGCGCCGACGCTCTCGAGCGGAAGCGCAACTTGGACCGCCTTGCGGTGTTATCAGTCTGTCAACTGATCGACAACCTGGAAACGAACATGAGCGAAGTCTCCATCACATCTCCTACGGTTGAAGAGCGCAATTGGGCGATGCTCGCACATCTCTCCGCATTGCTCGGACTGGTCGTGTGGGGTGCAGGCATTGTGCTCGGGCCGTTGATCGTCTGGTTGATCAAGCGCGACACCCTGCCGTTCGTGAACGATCAGGGCAAGGAAGCACTCAACTTTCAGATCACCATCTTTCTGGCGGGCGTGGTGTGCACAGCGCTCATCTTCCTGCTGATCGGTATTCCGCTGCTGGCCGCGTTGGCGTTGTTCGATCTGATCTTCGTGATCATCGCCGCCGTGAAGGTCAGCGAGGGCGTCGCCTATCGGTATCCAATTTGTCTGCGCCTCATCAAGTAGGGGCACTTCAGTGCCAGTTAACGGCGTAACGTAATGCCTGCGATTTACGACGTTTGCAGATAGGCGCTCCTTGACGGATCCGCGCGAGCCCAGTAATACTCCGGCCCCATGTATACGCGTCTGGTCAACCTTTCTGGATGGTGGTGGCGGCTCTCATAAGGAGAGGGCTGCTGGACTGACGCTGCGCGCTTAAACCAAACCGGTTAAGAACCCACAGAACCCATCTCCGAGCGAATGCCGGGATGGGTTTTTTGTTGTCTGGGGTCTGGAATCGGATGGATCAAGAAGCGAATCGAACTGCACGAGCCAAGGCATGTGACTGAATCTGTATGAAACCACCCTTCGACATCGCGGCCGATCTGGATACGCCGGTATCGGCCTACATGAAGCTGAAGCCGTTTCGACCGCGCTTTCTGCTCGAGAGCGTGGAAGGCGGTGAACGGCTGGCGCGCTATTCGTTCATCGGCTTCGGCGACTGCCTGGAGGTCCGACTGGATGATCGCGGTCTCACCATCGATGGGAAAACGCAGCCCGCGCCCGAGACTCAGAAAGAGTTGCTGGATGCGTTACGTGCCGCACTGGCCCAGGCCCCGCAACCTGCGCCGAATATTCCTGGCGTGCCGCTGCTCGGCGGACTGGTCGGCGTTGCCGGCTACGATCTGGTGCGCCGCTTCGAACGATTGCCGAGCAAAGCGCGCTCACTTGAGCCCACGCCTGAGGCTCACTATCTCGCGCCGCGTTCACTGCTCGTATTCGATCACCTCACTCGCGGCGTCGCGCTTCTGCACGCAGGCAGTGAGGCTGAACGCCTCGCGTTGCGCAAAGAAGTGATCCAGGCATTGCGCGGACCCATCCCGACCTCGAACAAACGGATCACGTACGCACCCGCGACCGGCAGCTTGAGCGAGGCGGAATTTCTGCAAGGCGTCGCGCGTACCAAGGAGTACATCGCAGCGGGCGATGTTTATCAGCTGGTGCTGTCGGTACGCTTTTCGGGTCAATGCAGTCTCGATCCTTTCGAAACCTATCGAGCGTTACGACTGCTGAATCCCTCGCCTTATATGTATTACTGCGATCTCGGCGATTGCGTCGTGGTCGGCTCGTCACCAGAAGCACTGGTGAAACTGTCGGGAGGACGCGCGCAAATGCGACCGATCGCGGGCACACGCCCACGCGGTACCGATTCTGCGCATGACGAAGCGCTGCAACGCGAATTGCTCGCTGATCCGAAAGAGAACGCTGAGCACGTGATGCTCGTAGACCTTGCTCGCAACGATCTCGGTCGAGTGGCCAAAGCAGGTTCTGTTGGCGTGAATCCCTATCGGCACGTCGAGCGCTACAGCCATGTGATGCACATCGTGAGCGGAGTGAATGGTGAGCTCGCCGCTGGCAAGGACGCGTTCGATCTGTTCGCGGCCGCCTTTCCTGCTGGCACATTGGTCGGCGCGCCGAAAGTCAGGGCAATGGAAATCATCGACGAGCTCGAGCCTGTGCGCCGCGGTTTCTATGGCGGCACCGTGGGTTATTTCGGCACGGGCGGAGACATGGATCAGGCGATCACCATTCGCACCATGGTCTTCCGCGGCGACACTTATAGCTATCAGGCAGGCGCCGGCATCGTGGCCGACAGCGTGCCGCAAATGGAATATCAGGAAGTCCTCGCCAAGAGCGCAATCCTCAGGCGCGCGCTCGCGATGGCCGAGGAGGGTCTATGAGCACATCAACGCCACGTCTTCTATTGATCGATAACTACGATTCCTTCACCTACAACCTGGTGCAGGCGTTCATGGTGCTGGGCGCCGACGTGCTCGTGCATCGCAACGATCAGATCACGGTGGACGAGGCTCGTGAGCTGAAGCCTTCGCACTTGTGCATCTCGCCGGGACCCGGCACGCCGTACGACGCCGGTGTGTCCATGAAAATGATCGAAGCGTTCGCGGGCAAGATTCCTGTGTTCGGTGTGTGTCTCGGCCATCAGTCGCTCGTTGAAGTGTTCGGTGGCAAGGTCGTTCGTGCTGGCCGCCTGATGCACGGCAAAACCTCGCTCGTTCATCACGATCGAAAATCGATCTTCTCCGAGATGCCCGAGCCGTTCGAAGCGGGCCGCTATCACTCGCTCATCGCGCAACCGCAATCGCTGCCTGATGAACTCGAAGTCACGGCCAAGACGGATGAAGGCGAAATCATGGGCGTGCGTCACAAGCATCTTGCGGTCGAAGGTGTGCAGTTTCATCCCGAGAGCGTGCTGACGCCGCAAGGTCCCGTGCTGATGGGTGGATTCCTCAAGCAACGCTCAGGCAAGCGAGACGCAGTTGTATGAGCGCCTTGCGCGACACGCTTGAACAGTTGCTCGATCGCAAACATCTGTCACAAGAGCAGGCTTCACAACTGCTGGTTGCATTGACTGACGGCAACACTGCGCCGGCGATGGCAGGTGCATTGCTGGTTGCGCTACGCACGAAAGGCGTGACGGCTGAGGAACTGCGAGGCTTCGCGACGACCATGCGCGGTCTTGCACGTCGGCCTGTCATTCCACCCGGCTCACCGCTCGTCGACATGGTCGGCACGGGGGGCGATGGTTCGGGAAGTTTCAATCTGTCGACGGGCGCCGCATTGCTCGTTGCGGCAATGGGCATCCGCGTCGCGAAGCACGGAACCAGTTCCATCTCGAGTCGCAGCGGCAGTGCCGATGTGATTCGCGCGCTGGGACTGCCATTGCCGCTCGATGAAGCGCAGTCGGGCGAGTGTCTGACTGCGACTGGGTTTACGTTCTATTTCGCACCGCATTTTCATCCTGCGATGAAAGCCATCATGCCGATCCGGCAGGCGCTCGGCGTCCGCACGGTTTTCAACATGC
Organism: Povalibacter sp.; assembly: GCA_045810085.1. GTDB lineage: Bacteria > Pseudomonadota > Gammaproteobacteria > Steroidobacterales > Steroidobacteraceae > Steroidobacter. Next base: position 23,587 of record JBJMWN010000246.1, read on the forward strand.
TCGGCCCGTTGCTGAATCCAGCGGCTCCCCCTTTTCATCTCATTGGCGCTTATCACATCGATGCCGCAGCCCTCATGGCGGATGCGTTGGCCGGCATGCCCATCGAGCGAACGTACGTCGTTCACGGTCACCCCGGTTGGGACGAAGCGACGCCGATCGGGCCTTTCACGTTGTTCGATGTACGTCCCGGCAGCGTGACGCGATACGAACGCGGTGCCGAGGAATTCGGACTACCTCATTGCACGGCGGAAGAGTTGAAAGGCGGGGATGCAACGCACAACGCCGCTCATTTGCGTGCCGTTCTGGAAGGCCGGGATCGTAGTGCGCATCGCAACGCGATCGTGTTGCAAGCCGCACTTGTGCTCGAGTTATTGGGCAAGGCAGAGTCGCCTCGATCAGCCGCACGCATGGCGGAAGATGCGATCGAAAGTGGCGCAGGCCGCATTGTGCTGGAAAAGCTTGCGGAGTTCGGTCGCTCAGTTGCGTAACCGAAAACACATCACCTCACGGATGCATCTTTTATGAGTGGCCTGCTGACCGAAATGGCGCAAACGAGTCTGGCGCGACTTGAACAGGCGCGATCGAAGGAATCGGAAAAGGCGCTGTGGTCTCGTGTCTCTGACTTGCCAGCGCCGCCACGACTGAAGCTTTGCCCGGAGAGCTTCGACATCATCGCCGAGTGCAAGCTGCATTCACCTTCCGCGGGCGATCTGTCGACGCACACCAAGGGGATCGAGAGTCGAGTGCAGAGCTACGCGCACGGCGGGGCGTGTGCCGTGTCCGTGCTGACTGAGCCAACGCGCTTCGGCGGCAATCTGGATCATCTGCGTCAAGCTTCTGAGCTGCTGCGGCCGCTCAATGTTCCTACCATGCGTAAGGATTTTCTCGTCGATCCTTATCAGGTGATGGAGGCCCGGGCCCAGGGCGCAGGCGGTGTGCTGGTGATCGTGCGGATGCTCAATCGCAGTCGCATTACCGAGCTGCTCGATTGCGCCGCGATTCTGAAAATGTTTGTACTGCTCGAAGCGTTTGATGCGGCTGATCTCGCGATCGCAAGCGAAATCCTTGCTCCTCGAAAGAAGCATGAGGAGCGGATTCTGATCGGACTCAATTGTCGCGATCTCGAGAAGCTCACCGTCGAGTTCAGCCGCCTCGAGCTCGGAGATCGAATGCCGCCCGGCTACTGCCACGTTGCAGAGAGCGGAGTGAACTCGGTTGAAGACGTACGCACGGTTGTTGGTTTCGGCTATCACATGGCGCTGGTCGGTACGACGCTCATGAGAGCCGATCATCCGGAGCAGTTACTGAGCGAGATGCTTGCTGCAGGTCGCGAGCGAGCGATGGCGGTTGGCAGCGCGAAGCGCGCCGATGTGTGATCCCTCGAGATGAGCATCTGGGTAAAGATCTGCGGGCTCACGACTGAGGAAGGTGTGACTGCCGCTGTGCAAGCCGGCGCCGATGCGATCGGGTTCGTATTCGCGCCGAGCAAGCGTCAGGTCACCGCTCATGAAGCAAAGCGCCTGGCTTCGCTTGCGCCGCGATTATTGAAACGCGTCGCCGTGATGCTGCATCCATCGCAAGCGCAGCTCGATGAAGTGTGTGAAGTGTTCGCACCGGACGTATTGCAGACGGATGCGGAAGACCTGCTCACGCTGAGAGTTCCGTCGCATCTGGCTCTGATGCCCGTGTTTCGAGATGCGTCTGAGCTACCCACGAGTATTCCGGCGCGCCTGTTGTTCGAAGGTGCGGTGAGCGGAGCGGGTTTGACTGCGGATTGGAGTCGAGCGGCTTCGTGGGCATCGCGAACGCAGATCGTGCTCGCAGGTGGACTCAACGGCAGCAACGTCGTGACCGCGATCAGGAGCGTTCGACCGTTCGGCGTTGACGTGAGCAGCGGCGTAGAGCGTGCGCCCGGCGTGAAGGATGCAAACAAGATCTCTGAATTTGTGCAGGCGGCGCGAGTCGCGGCGGAGCAGTTATGAGAATTGATACCCAGGGCCGCGAGGCTCAACAATTTCTGGCAGCGGCGATGAACGATGCCTATCCCGATGAGCGCGGCCGGTTCGGTCCATTCGGGGGACGCTACGTTCCTGAAACGCTGGTGCCTGCACTTGATCGTTTGCAGATCGGTGTCGATCGCTATTTGCGCGATGCAGACTTTCT
>JBJMWN010000247.1:0-4880 GCA_045810085.1 Povalibacter sp.
TTAGGTGACTGTCTAGATCTGCTCATCGTGAATGTAGACCTGTTCGTTCTCGACCTGAACTACTTTGTAGAAGCGCTCGAGCTTCAGGTCATGCATCTGCTGATCCATGAACGTCATCTGCGGGAGGTGACACTCCGCGCAGCGACCCTTGCCCATGAAGACCTGCTCGCCTGCGAGTTCCTGCTGTGTCGCCTTCGTCGGATCCAAACGATTGGTGACATCGAGCTTCGGTGCGGGCGGAAAGTCGATGATGTTTTGCATCTGCGCCATCATCGCGACCTGATTCGGACGATCCGGCAGGTTCACGCCCTTGCGCGTCGCGCTCACATGATCGCCATTGAAGTACGCCGTGCGCTGTTCGAACTCGCTGAAGTCTTCGACCGAACGCAGCGAGCGCTTCGATCCATGAATCTGCTGATTGAACAGTCCGCGCAGACTGGTGGTGTCGAGTCGGAAGCGCGCAGCCTGAGGTCGAACATCAGGTGTCAGGTGGAATGCAGCGTTCGAGTGAAAATTGGAATGGCAGTCGAGACACGCCACACCCATGCTCGGATCGGCAACCTTGCGATCCTCCGTCTGATTGAACTCTTCCTGCGGAAACGGCGTGAGAAGCAGCCGCAAGCCTTCCATCTGTACCGGCGTGATAATGCCGACCATCATCTGATAGAAGCTGCGGATGGTGAGGAGCTGACCGCCTGATACATCACCGAGCTCGGGTCGCGTGGTGAGAAAAATCGGCGCGGGAAATTCCGGCGTCAGGTGATCCGGCAGATCGAAGTCGACATCGAAGCGCTTGAGATCGCGCTGCTCCGCTTTGCTGATCGAATCGATCTCTGCCTGTGGAAAGACCTGACCACCGGCGAGCTGCTTCACGTGAGGCAATGGACGAAAGCCCATCGGCAGCAGGTCACGGTTGCGGATCTCATCGGGCGACAAGGTTGCAAGCTCATCCCACGATCCCGATTTCAGTTTGACGCGCACACCGTTTTGCACCGCCTTGCGGCCGCCGGACATCATCACGCCTTGCATCGGCTTATTCGAAAGATCGTAGCGATCGCGCAGCAATGCTTGCTGACGCGACATGACGGCGGGCTTGGCAGCCTCGTCGTTCTTGCGAACAACACTTGGCGGAACCGTGGGCAGCGGACGATAGGTCGCGTCCGGTGGAAGTGGATCGGCCGCGCGAGCTCCGATCGATGTCATGAGCATCAACGCCGATGCCAGCACACCCACCTGCGATTTCATTGTCTCGTCCCTCCTGGCTGCAATCTGAAGCTCCTGCGTGTCAGCGATGCGTACTTTTTCAGCAGCTCAATCGCTGCTGAAAAGCGAAGTGCAATCCGCGTGGGGTCGGCAGAGTGAGCGAGCGAGCACTCCCGTCACTCGACGACAGCTCGCGCTCGATGAGGATTTGATGCCGGAAGGCCGATGCTGACTGTGCGATTTATAGGCAGGCAGTTGCAGACGGTGCAGACATCGCGCCCGATGAATTCCCACATACGGTAGGTGCATTTTTACGTCGCTCTCGATCATCCCGAAGCGACGAAGGAACCTACAAACGTTCGGAAAGGTTCCCCGCTGCGTTGAGGGATCAATGCGAGCAGCGGTGAATCATCTGGGTGTTTACGATTGCTTCGTGACCATCAGGTAGAACACCACGATCAGCGCGCAGAACGCGACGACGCCAAGCGCTACCCACCAGCGCATGAATCTCCAGTACTGATCAGGCAACGCCGAGTTGTTCGCTGCAGCCTGCTGCGCCATGTTGCGCATGCGGATCTGCATCCAGACCACCGGAAGCCAGGCCGCGCCCGCAAGAAAATAAAGAGCGACGGACCAGAGAATCCATTTGCTGGTCCAGGGGAATCCCGCAAGGTGAATCATGTAAGCCCCGGTGAGCGGCTGAATGATGATGGTCGGGGTGGTGAACATCCAATCCGCGATCACGACGTAGCGAGTCACGACTGCGATCGCCCTGACGTCTTTGGTCAGGCTGGAGAAGAACATATAGAACGCGGATCCAAGGCCGGTTCCGAACAGCAGCGTCGATGAGAGCACGTGCAGCCATTTGACGATCAGGTATTCCACGCGACCTCCGGCTCGAGAATGTACAAAGCGATGATGCCGGCCAACATAGGCAAGTTCTTGAGAATGGGTCCGTAGGGATGCAGCCAGTACTGCGGCAGCCAGATGGAGATGATCACCGTGAACGTGAGCATCACGGCGATTTGTGCAAGCCACACCGGTCTTCGATTACGAAACAGAAGCACTGCGAGGCCGAGTGCGAGATCCAGCGCTGCTGCGCCATACAGCAGGATTGATGCAAGCGTTCCATGCACGCCCACTTGAGCCAGCAGGGCGTAGCTCTCGCGCGTGCTGTAAAGACCCATGGAAACGATTCCCGTCCAGATCCACACGGCGGCCATGCTGTAACGGAGCAGCGGCAGCAACCAACTGAGTCGCGCACGCAGCCGCTGATCGGCGGCGCGTTCCTGAGTGATGAAATGGCCCGGATATCGCGGCTCGCGCTCGAGGACTCTGCGCAACGGATCAGGATCACCCACATTGCCTGCCTCGAGCATGTCGAGCGTTTGCCGATCCATCATCGAATGTTTGCTGAAGCTGCCGAGCCACGCAGCGGCTCGCATGAGGCCGCGAGGGATTGAAATGAACCAGGCACGCGACAATCCGAGTGCTGTTCGCAATGTCTCCAGATACTGGCGATAGCTGAGTCGCTGCGGACCGGCAATTTGAACGCACTCGCGCATGCAGACTGACTGCTCAATCATCCGCACCATCGCATCGATCAGATCATCGATGTGCACAGGCTGAAGCTGTTGCTGCCCGTCACCAGGTAACGGAATGATGGGCAGGCTCGCCATCATGCCGAACATCGCTGCGCTGGTACCGCCAGGACCATAGACCAGCGCTGGACGCACGATCGTCCATTGCAACGGAAGCGTCATCAGATAGTCATCGGCGCGGCGTTTACTGATGAAGTATCCAGAACTGCCACGTTCTGCGCCCAGCGCCGACACTTGAATAACTCTAGGCACGTCCGCGCGAACACACGCGTCGAACAATGAGCGAGGTCCAAGGAAGTGAATGCGTTCGAACGATTGTGTCCCGTGCTCGCGCAGAATGCCCACTGCATTCACGACGGCATCGACGCCCAGCAATGTTCGCGCAAGTTGTTCCGAGTCAATCGGTCGTGCGAAGTCGATTTCAATTCGATCACCTTCATTGCCGGTGCGCGAACCGATGAGCACGCGATGACCGTGAGCACGCAATGCTTGCGCCAGCTTTCCGCCGATAAATCCTGAGCCTCCTGCAATCGCAATCAGCATGCTGCCTCGCGGGAACCCTCACCTGCAGGTTGAGTTACGTCACCAAGATGACGCCATCAAGACGCGCTGGCGCATCGCAAGGTTCACGCGATTTATTGATGACGAGAGAGTTGATGAGAGCATTGCCTGACCTTCGCAAAGCGGCACGGCGCTCGGTGTTTTCCGGTACGTGTGCGAGCGTGGCGTCTGCACTTGCGCTCGCATTTCGCGGTCACGAGGAAGAAGGTTCCGCAGTCGGACCTCTCAATGGTCCAAGCCAGTGGTTGTGGGGCGAAGAGGCACGCACTCGCGAAGCGAGTTGGCGCCACACGGCGGTGGGTTACGCGATTCATCATTTGTCGTCGAACTGGTGGGCCGTGATGTACGAAGCTGTTTCGGGCGATGCCGGTACACGCAAGCGCACCTCACGCATTCTCGCCGAGGCCGCAGGTGTGACCGCGGTGGCGTTTGCGGTGGACTATGGCCTGACGCCCAAGCGTCTTCAGCCGGGTTTCGAAAAGCATGTGAGTGCGCCGTCAGTAGCATTGGGCTACGCAGGTTTTGCGCTCGGTCTTGCCGCTTCCACACTGCTGAGGCGTACCGCACAACATCGATTTTCGCACAGCCTCTGAGTCGAACGCCGACAGGATCGGGTCGAGGAGAGTTATGCGACAGCAAACAGATCAGTTTCTGAGACCGGTGGGGTGCCGGCGTTGCGCCCTGAGCAAATTGAGGCCACGCGAGTTCGTGGCAAGGGTGCGCGATGCTGCCGGCGGATCGCGCTTCGAAAGACTTTCCTGAGGTTGCAACCATGTCACAGGCCAAATCCACCACCAACCATGATGAGATCCGTCGCTGGGTCGAATCACGCAAAGGGCATCCCGCTTTCGTGAAATCCACTCGCAAAGGCGACAGTGGATTGCTGCGAATCGATTTCGGCGAACCTGAAGAAGGTTTCGATGAAATCAGCTGGGATGAATTCTTCGACACTTTTGAACAGAGCAATCTCGCTTTCCTGTATCAGGACGAGACATCGAACGGCAGCAAGAGCCGCTTCAATAAATTTGTCTCGCGCGACAGCGAGCAGTCCGCCAGCAACGAAGACGAGGACGATTCGGACGTCGATGAGGATGAAGATGACGACGAGTTGAGCGCCGCCGAAGAGGCGGATGAAGATGACGCGGATGAGGACTGGGAAGAGGATGACGAGGACGAGGACGAAGACGAGGATCTGGACGAAGACGATGATGACGATGACGATATAGATGAGGAAGAAGAGGAAGAAGAAGAGTAAGAAGAAACGATGGTTATGGGCCGGCGCCGCTGATCAGCACTGTGCCTTCCTTCCTGCACCATTGGAAGGAAGGCAACGCCCGGTCTCGCTCAGACACTCATATTTATATAGGCGTGGTTCGGCTGTTCGCGGCGGCCGCGAGCCGGCGCAGATCGCCCGTTGCAGGTTTCGGTATAGGAGCGACCTGGCACCAATAGAACTCATGCTCCGGTCGGGCAAGAACATCGAATCCCGCCGAACGCAACAACGCTTCCACGCAG
>JBJMWN010000248.1:0-8245 GCA_045810085.1 Povalibacter sp.
ATCGGGCGATCGCGTTTCGTTGGTGAATGGGTTCGAGAGAGTCTGTTGTGGGTCCGACTTTAGTCGGACGTGATGCCGCAGGCATGCTGCCTTGTGGGTCCGACTTTAGTCGGACGTAATGCCGCAGGCACGCTGCGCTGACGTTCGACTGAAGTCGAACCCACAGTTTGAGAAGCGAAGCTGAAGGTTCTCACTGTGGATAAGGCTTCAGCCTGACCGCTTCATCGCTCACTTCTTCGCGCTCGGATCTCCGGTCGGTGGCGGAGCGTGATCGACACTGGCGGGTGGGCCTAAAACCTCGGTAAACGCAGGCTTTAATGCATCCGCCCAGATCTGGTAGGCCTTCGGTGCGAGGTGAAGCAGATCGGGATCGGTCATGCCATCGAACAGCTTGCCCTTCTGATCTGCGAGCTTTTCGTTAAGGTTGATGAAGCGGATCGACTTCCCGTTCGCGAGCTTCGCGACGTTCGCATTGATTGCGTTGATCGTGGGCATGACTGCGATGTTGTCATTGCGTGGCGTGATACCCATCACCACGATCGTGGCCTTAGGCGCTTTCTTGCGACAAACATCAATGATCGCTTTGATGCCTCGAGTGATGTCTGCAATGCGTTCCAAGTCATCGCCCACGGGTGTCAAACGTCCCACGTTGTTGGTGCCGGCCATGAGCACGATTACCTTCGGATTCACGCCATCGAGTTCGCCATGTTCAAGACGCCAGAGAATGTTCTGCGTTCGGTCCGCGCCCCAGCCAAAGTCAGCGGCATTCCAGCCGGTGAAGTTGTGTCTCCAATTTTCGAGCAGGGGTTTGTACTGCTCATCCGTAGCGCCCCAACGGCGTGTGATCGAGTCACCGAGAAAATAGGCGTCGATCTGTCCCTGAGTTTTCTTTCTCAGCAAGGCCTCGTGCGCGAGAATCGAGTTGCTGTCCAGACGTGGGCTGGGTTTGTCAGATGGCTCGGTCACATCGCCGCCAGCCGCGAGAGTTCTGAGCCACTCGGCTGATCGCTGCGTGTATGCGGCTTGCTGTTCGGGCGTGGCGAGATTGTTGTGAGGTGCCTCCATCATCGGCACCGCTTCCTTGTACGCGTGAATCTGGTTGAAAACGGTGAACAGTCCGACGGGAGGCGACGTGGTATCTACGAAACCCATCGAGATGAGCGTGGGCACTTTGATGCTCATCGCGCAGTTCACAGTGTCGAAGTAGGGCGCGGTCTGCATGATCTTGGGATTGTTCGACGGCCAGAACGGATAGCCCGACGCGCGTCCGTGAAGTGGGCCATTGGCATCAGCGCCCGCGGCTACGTGCACGATGACCTCAGTGACTTTCGGATTCAGTCCCGCTACACACAGGCTTTGCTGTCCGCCCATGCTCGTGCCATTCGCAACCAGTGTCTTGCCGTCCCAATCGGGTCGGCTCGCGAGATATTCCACTGCCCGATAATCCGCCAGATACATCTGCAGGAAATAATTCTTGTCGCGATTCTCACGCTCGATGGTGCTGTACTCCTTGAGCTCTTTGGGCAGCGCGTCGTAGTACTCCTTCGGTTGATCCGGAAGCACTTCGTGAGGCTCGATGTTCACTGCAAGCCAGCCTTCGGCCGCGCGATCAGTCACCCATTCACGTTGCAGCGGGTAGGGCGGACTCGCCCATTGAAAAATTGCGATGCCAGGGAATCGGCCGGTGCGCTTCGGCCGCGCGACCTGGCCATAGATGTGTCGTCCGTCGATGTGATCCATTTTCAGCGTGTAGTACTCGACGTCGGGCCGACCGCTGTCTTTCGGCGTCAGCTCCACGTTCATCGGCACCTTTTCCAGCATGCTGATTTTGTCTGACCAGAAGCGATCGAAGTCTTTAGGTTTCGGAACGGAAGGTTGGAGCTTCTCAGGTGCTATGGCCGCTCCCGCGACGATCGGCTTCACCTCTGCGTTTGGACCCTTGATTTCGAGGTAGAGCGTTGCCGCTTCATTCAACTGGACGTCGATCGTGGAGGTCGTGGACAGATCCAGCGAACCCGACTTGATGACGTCGAGATTGTTCTTCTTCAGCGAGTAGGTGTAACCGCTGGCGGGAGCGCCTGTCGGCGACACAGTCCACCCCGCGTGCTCACCCAAGGCATAGATGCCTCCGGATTTCAGCGGCACAAGCGTGAAATCGGCTGCTTGGGTCGCGAGAGCGATTAAACCAGCGGCAACGAGCAGCACAGTGCTCGCGAGTGTTCGCAGCTTGAGCATTCTTATTCTCCTGAACCAGAGGTCATTTCGCGTCATCCCCAATGAGCGCGGGAGCAATCTGCCACAGTCTGGTTCAGGTGATAAGCCCGCCGCAGGGACGGGCGGGCTGTGGGTGAAATGTAGCCGGTTGCGATCGGTTGTCAGATGTACGAATTACTGCGCTGAATCTTGCGAACGCTCCTCGAACACGCGCGCAACCCGATCTGCTTCGCTCGGCGTGACTCGGGGTTGTTCCACCGGTGCGAAGGAATGAACACCAATCGCGCCAATCGGTGTGAACAGTGCTTTCGTTTGCGGTGTGCTCACGCACCCTGACGCCGCAATCGCCATTAACGTCATCAGAACATGCATTCGTTTCATGGACATCTCCACGTGCGAACTCATCTGCTTAACGCACGAGCGAGGAAATTGGTTTGCCTGTTGAATTGGATCGGACGCGTGGCGTGTGGTTCGATGTTTTACGTTGAAGGTTTTTTAATCGGCGGCGCGGAACTCGCACTCACGCTTTGAAGCACTCGATTGGTGCTGTCGCTCTCGAGCTACGTCGGACAATGACAATTTCTGACAGGCGATTTAACAGTGCGTGGCTAGCATCAGGTTTTCGCGCTGTGAAGCGAAATGCCCCCGGAACCTTTTCACACTGCCGCTGCGCAAGTGTGAACGGCGTCTTACTTCGCAACGGAGAGTGCTGCGTACAGTCGCTGCGCCTCGCGTGAAGCGAGATACGCAAAACAAGAGCAAGGAGTGACGAGTATGAGTAATCCATACGATACCGCCGCTGAGCGGATGTCCGTCCTTCCTCGCAGCCTGCGATTCAAAGGTGAATTGTCGGCCGACGAGGATTTGTTGATTCAAGGTTCGATAGAAGGCGTGATCCGCCACACGCAACGCGTGACCATCGGCACTGAAGGCAATGTGAAAGCCAGCATCAGTGCTCAGGTGATCAAAGTCGAAGGAACGGTGGAAGGGGATTTGCACGCGGGAAAATCAGTGTTCGTGGATCAGTCGGGCAACTTGCGCGGCAACATTCACGCGCCGTCCGTCTGTCTGGTCGAAGGTTCGCGATTCAACGGAGCTGTCGACATGGACTCGCGCACATCGCAGCAATCGGCACGCCCATCCAAGACAGGTACTCACGGCGCCTGACACGTGTCATGCGCGCCTTTCTGACTGGCAGCGGAGCGCAGAGGATTTTCAAGCGTGTCAGTCTTTGATCGAATATTCGGGAGAACAACACAGATGCGTAACTTCAGCCTGGATTCGCGGCCGGATGCCGACGAAGCCACTCGTATTCAACCAGCGCCGTCCTTTGCTGCACCGTCGCGGCAGATGGACACTCGACCGATCACTCCGGAACCCAAGATTGCAGAGCCGAAGATCGCCGTCCTCGGCCCCACACTGCGATTCAAGGGTGAGCTGAGCGCTGAAGAGGATTTCATCCTTCAAGGTCAGATCGAAGGATCGATCAACCACACTCAGAGCGTCACCATTGGTACCGAGGGCTCGGTGATCGGCAACATCCATGCGCGTCGCATCACGATCGACGGCAACGTGCAGGGCGATCTGCATGCCAGCGAATCAGTGACAGTGCATGCCACTGGGCATCTCACCGGGAATATCTTTGCGCCACGCATCGGTATCGTCGAAGGTGCATTCTTCAACGGTCGCGTCGAGATGACCGAATCGCGCACTGGCGCGACGAAGAAGACGCCCGATGTGAAACTCGGCGTGCCGTTATCGTCGGAGGAGACAGAGAAGGTGTTGGGCAGCAGTGGAGTTTGAGCAGCACTCATCTCGAATGTGGGTCCGGCTTGAGCAGGTCACGTCCGACTGAAGTCGGACCCACAATGGAAAGCCTAGTGCGCACACAAGGTATGAGGCGCTAGGCACTAGGCTCAAGGCGCTAGCACTAGGCCCGGAATCAGAAATAGAAATTGAACGCCGCGTAAAGCAGCTGGATGATTTCTCACGCCTCACGCCCAATCTTTCCGCGCGCAGCGCTTGTAACAAGAGTCCCGACGCCGGCTCTGGAACCGGCTGTTTGCCAAGCACGTTTCAAGCGCAGGCAAATGGAGGATTACCATGCGTGCGTTCTTAATCGCTGTTGGAATTCTGGCGTGGGCGATGGCGCTTTCCGTCATCCTGATCTTTGCTGAAAGTGGTGGCGCCCTGGTTGCCATCGCCGCTGGTGTGTTCGCTGTCGTGGCCGTCGTGGCGCTGGGCTGTGAGCGCATTATCAAGACGCTCGAGGACATTCGCGGATCGCAAATGCCTCTGGCTCGCGTAGGCCGCGACAAAGTCATGGCCGTACCCCTGACGCCTTCCTGAGTGTTTGCAGGATTGCAGTGAATGAAGAGTGGGGCCCATTGGGCCCCATTTCGTTTTGCAGGCCGGTATCCAGTCCATGCTTGCGTATCCAGTCCGGCGGACCGGTCGGTTAAGATCCGTCCCGCATTTCAATCGCGGAGAGTCTCTTGAGCGATACCCAATCCTTGACTGCCGGGGCAATCCAGGCCGATGTCGTCATCGTCGGCGCCGGCCCTTGCGGGCTGTTCCAGATATTCGAGCTGGGCCTGCTGGGTATTCACGCGCACGTCGTGGACTCGCTGAAACACCCGGGCGGGCAGTGCAGCGAGTTGTACCCCGAGAAACCCATCTATGACATTCCGGCATTGCCGGTCTGCGGTGCGCAGGAGTTGATCGATCGCTTGCTGCAACAGGCCAAGCCGTTCAATGCGCAGTTCCACATGGGCGAGGAAGTGAGTGAACTCAGGCAACTCGAGGATCACACATTCCTGCTTCGTACTTCGCTCGACACGCGCTTTCACACCAAAACCGTGATCATCGCGGGAGGGCTGGGTTCATTTCAGCCACGCAAGCTCGGCGTGGAAGGTGCTGACGCCTTCGAAGGCGCGCACATTCATTACAAGGTGAAGAGCGCGAGCGAGTTCACGGGCAAACGCCTGGTGATCTTTGGCGGTGGCGACTCAGCGCTCGACTGGACGCTGGAGTTCGCAGGCAAGGCTCGCAGTCTGACGCTCGTCCATCGACGATCGGATTTTCGCGCAGCGCCCGCGTCGGTATCGCGAATGCGTGATCTGGTTACGCATGGCAGCATCAACTACGTGGAAGCGATCGCGCAGGCAGCGATCTCGGAAGCAGGAGCGTTTCGCGGCGTGCGAGTGAAGCGCACGGATGGTCAACTTCAGGATCTCGAAGCGGACCACGCGTTGGTCTTCTTCGGATTGCATCCGAAGCTCGGGCCGATCGCTGAATGGGGGCTTGGCATCGACAAACGCGCGATCCAGGTCGATACGGAAAAATTTCAGACCAACATTCCCGGTGTATTTGCGATCGGTGACATAAACACCTATCCCGGCAAGAAGAAGCTGATCCTCTCGGGCTTTCACGAGGCGGCATTGGCCGCGTTCGCAGTCGCTGCTGTTCTGAATCCCGCGAAGAAAATTCCGCTGCAGTACACGACGACGAGTCCGATCATGCACAAGCGACTCGGCGTACCGGATTGAAGTTGCGATCTGCTCGCTCCAGCATTCACTGATGCATCCGCTGCTGACAGATCTGCTCGAGGTGCTGCGGCTCGAGCGACTCGAGGTCGATCTGTTTCGCGGCCAGAGCCGTGATCCCGGGCATCATCGAGTTTTCGGCGGTCAGGTGCTGGGGCAAGCCCTGGCTGCAGCGTATGCGACGGTCGAGGATCGCCACGTGCATTCATTGCACGCTTACTTTTTGCGTGCAGGCGATCCCGATCACCCGATCATCTATGAAGTCGATCGCAGTCGGGATGGCATGAGCTTCACGAGTCGTCGCGTCGTTGCCGTTCAACATGGAGCGCAGATCTTTCATCTGTCGGCATCGTTTCAACGCGCGGAGGACGGGGCTGATCGGCAGATCGCGATGCCTGATGTGAGCGCGCCGGAAACGCTTCCTGATCTCTCCGTGTCCGTGGAGCAGATGAAAGAAGCCGCACCCGGTCGACCGCAGCCCTTCCTCTTATATGAGCGTCCCTTTGAGTTTCGGCTGGTCGAAGCTCTCGATCTGCTGGCCGAGGCTCCACGGGAGCCTAATCTGAAGATCTGGTTCAGAGCGCGCGGCCCGCTTCCCGATGATCCCGTCCTGCAGCAGTCACTCCTGGCTTATGCGTCTGACTACCATCTTTTGACCACAGCGATCCTGGATGAGCGGCTGAACACAGCTCCGCTGCGGCTGCAGATGGCGAGCATTGATCACGCGATGTGGTTCCACCGGCCCGCGCGCGTCGATGATTGGCTGCTTTATGTGCTGGACAGCCCCACTTCCAGCGGCTCGCGCGGCTTTGCCCGGGGCAGCATTTTCAGCCGCGACGGTCGGCTCGTAGCCTCCACCGCCCAGGAAGGGCTGGTTCGACGTAAGCGCTAAGTGCGCGGATGTACAGGGACTCTGGGCATTTCCTGAAGCGCACGTCTGACTCGCTGGGCCGCTGGTGACAAGGCGGTATCAGCACATATCCAATCCATATTTCTATGGCTGCTTGGCGAACGGCTAGAGTCCGCGCCAAGGATAGTCGACACCCTCATGTATCAATACGATCAGATCGATCAGCGGCTCGTAGACGAGCGCGTGGCTCAATTCCGGGATCAGACCCGGCGTTTCCTCGCGGGCGAGCTCAGCGAGGACGACTTCCGTTCCTTGCGTCTGCGCAACGGGCTGTACATCCAGAAGTACGCGCCGATGCTGCGTATTTCGGTTCCCTATGGCCTGTTGTCGAGCAAACAGGTCCGCATGTTCGCGCGCATCTCGCGTGAGTTCGACAAGGGTTACGGTCACTTCACGACTCGTCAGAATCTGCAGTTCAACTGGCCCAAACTCGAGACCGTGCCGGACATTCTCGCGTTGCTGGCGAGCGTCGAAATGCACGCGATTCAGACGAGCGGCAACTGCATTCGCAATGTCACTGCCGATCACCTCGCGGGCATTGCACCCGATGAAGTTGAAGATCCGCGTCCCTGGTGTGAATACATCCGCCAGTGGGCCACGCTGCATCCCGAATTCTCTTATCTGCCGCGCAAATTCAAAATCGCGGTAACAGGTTCACCGCAAGATCGTGCAGCATCGAAAGTGCACGACATTGGTTTGCACCTCGTCCGCAATGCTCAGGGCGAAGTCGGATTCGAAGTGCTGGTCGGCGGTGGCTTGGGTCGCATGCCGATGATCGGACACGTCATTCGCGAGTTCCTGCCGAAGGCAGATCTGCTCAGCTATCTCGAAGCGGTCCTGCGCGTGTACAACCTCGAAGGCCGTCGCGACAACATTCACAAAGCACGCATCAAAGTGCTCGTGAAAGCCGTGGGCCCGGCGAGGTTTCGCGAAATGGTGGAAGCGGAATGGCAGGCTTCACGTGATTACGCGCCAGTGCACGATGCTCAGGCCTTTGCTCGCATTCAGAAGTACTTCACTCCGCCGCCCTACGGTCGGCTCAACGACGAAGACGTGCTCTCGGGCAAGTCGACGGAATTCCGTAACTGGTATCAGCGCAATACGAAGCGCCACAAGATTGCTGGTTACCGCGCTGTGTTCGTCTCTCTGAAGTCGCCAATGCGTCCACCCGGTGACATCACTGACTCCGAGATGGAGCGCGTTGCCGATCTGGCAGATCAGTATTCATTCGGCATGGTGCGTGCGACTCACGATCAGAATCTCATCCTTGCGGATGTGCGTCAGCGCGATCTGCATGCAGTGTGGCAGGCGCTCAAAGCGATCGATCTCGCGACGCCCAACATCGGCACGCTGACCGACATGATCTGCTGCCCGGGCCTGGATTTCTGCTCGCTCGCGAATGCCACGTCGATTCCGATCGCGAAGCAGATCAACGAGCGATTCGACAACTTCGACTATCTCTATGACCTGGGCGATATCGAACTCAAGATGTCTGGCTGCATGAACGCCTGCGGACATCATCACGTCGGTCACATCGGGATTCTCGGCGTCGATAAGGGCGGCGAGGAGTGGTATC
>JBJMWN010000249.1:0-4057 GCA_045810085.1 Povalibacter sp.
AAGCAAGCGATGCAATCGCGACGGGTGTGACGGTGCGCTTTCAGAATGCTTTGCTGCGATTCGTGCCGAACGCAGAGGATCGGCTCCGCGAGCTCTACGCGATCAACGATCAGTACCGCGACCTGTATGTCGGCGTGAACATGGTCGGACGCGAAGATGATGACAAAGGTTATCCGTTGCGCTTTCTGCCCGTACTGCGCGAGCTGCGGCACAAGTATCCGGATATCAACCTGTCGATTCATGCAGGCGAAGTCGACGAGCCCAACTTCCACATTCGCGACACCTTGCTGCTGGGCGCGCAGCGCATTGGCCATGGCGTGAATCTGATTACTGATCCCGACACCATGCTGCTCATGCGTCATGGGCCTTACATGGTCGAGATCAATCTGGTGAGCAATCTCCTGCTGGAGTACGTGCAGAACTATTCACAGCATCCGTTCCCTGAGTATCTGCGTGTCGACATTCCTGTTGCTCTCTCGACCGACGATCGTGGCATGTGGGATTCGAACATGACGGATGAGTACTACGTCGCCGTGCACGAGTTCAATCTTTCCTGGGAGGAGATGACGCAGCTCGGCCGTAACTCGCTCAAGCACTCATTTCTTGATCCGGCGACCA
The DNA here is from genome assembly GCA_045810085.1 of Povalibacter sp. Lineage (GTDB taxonomy): Bacteria > Pseudomonadota > Gammaproteobacteria > Steroidobacterales > Steroidobacteraceae > Steroidobacter. The sequence goes on from JBJMWN010000249.1 coordinate 619, forward strand.
AGCAGAAGCTTCTTGCCGACTACGAAAAACGCGTGCAGGCATTCCAACAACAATTCGAGAAGCAGGGATGGGCTGCGCTGAAGTCGGTGAAGCCCGTGAGCTATTCATTCTTGTGCACTCACTATCAGATCTGTCTCAAGTGAGCGCCGCGCTGGTGCGTGAGTTCTCGCGACTCGCGCACCAGCAAAGCATCTGACCGCTACGCGCGATCGTACAACCGGCCGACGAAGAACTACTCCACGCTTCAATCTGCTGATTTCGCGGGCAATTCACAATGCCCAAAAATATTTGACCGCGCAGACAGCATTTTGGCCTCAATCCTGCTTAAGCAGAGTCAATGGGTACTGGCCGTACCTTGCCACTGGGGAAGAAATTCAATGAAACGATCTCTGCTTGCTCGGCACGTTCGTGCTGCCTGTCTGTTGTCACTCAGCGCCGGCAGCGTCGCCGCGTACGCTGAGCCCGATTCGGCTACGCTCGACACCGTTGTCGTCGAAGGCGACCGCATCAACGTCATTCCCACCGAGAAGTTGGAATCGGTGTTCGGCTTCGGTAAGACCGCGGTTGAGACGCCACGATCGGTGACGACGATCAGCAAGGAAATGCTGGACAAGGTACTCATCACGGAGATTGATGATCTCGTCGCGCTGACACCCGGATCGTTCACACAATCCTTCTTTGGTGTCGCAGGCTCACTGGATGTTCGTGGTACGCCTGGCGAAAACTACTTTCGCGGCGTGAAGCGTATTGATAATCCGGGTAACTATCCGACGCCCATCGGCGCGAGCGATCGCATCGATGTCGTGCGTGGTCCGGCTTCGCCGATCTACGGTCCTTCCAAGATCGGCGGCTATCTGAACTTCGTGCCCAAGTCTGCGCGTGCATCCACCGGTCAATATCTGAATCAACCCACGGGCGAGATCGGTGTAACGACCGGCAGCTGGGGCAAGAAAGTCATCACGGCCGAAGTCGGCGGACCTTCCGAGCTCTTCAGCAAGCCGCTCGGCTACTACCTCTACACGGAGTTCGAGAACTCAGGCAGCTACTACGACAACACCAGTACCGATCAAAGCATCTATCAGGCCTCATTCGATATGAACCTGAGCGACAAGTCGCGCCTGGAATTCGGTGGCATGTATCAGGACTTCAAAGGCAACCAGGTCGCTGGATGGAATCGCCTGACGCAAGACCTGGTTGATCACGGCACGTACATCACCGGCAGCCCCAAATCGCTGGACACGAACGGCGACGGTTTGTTGTCTGACACAGAATCGGCCGCGGGAGACATTGGAGCGTTCATCTTTGCACCGAGCCTGCGGTCTGCTTCCAGCATTCAAACGACGCTTGCGGGCCATCCCAATATGGCGTTGGAGAATCCGGGTACGACGCACATCAGCGGCAATAAGGTGTTGGTCCAGGACGACGACACGCTCGAAGACGAAGTACTTACGATGTATTTCGATTACCTCTTCGATAGCGGCGAAGGTTTCACGGCCACCAACAAGGTCTTCTACGAATCACTCGATAACGTCAACGAGAATGCGTACGGCTTCTCACAGATGGCGAACACCTGGGTCGCCGAAGATCAATTCATCGTGGGCTACCAGTTTGAGCCGATGGGTCCGGTCGAGCTGAATATTCAGGTCAGCCCATCCATTCGTCATCAGGATTTCGAACACGGCGATAATTTCGATTACGAGTATTTCGATCGCCGCGACATCACTTTGGCGGGCAGTCCGATCGATCGCCGCACCATGGCTACGCGAGGCCAGGAGTTCTACTCGCAGCACACGGTGGGCGATTTCACCGACTATGCGTTGGCAGCAATGGCAGACGTCACCTTCTTTGAGAAGTTGAACTTGCTTGCCGGAGCCCGTTACGACTACCTCGATATGAAGTCCGAGATCCTCGCGGACTCAACAGATAGCGCCGGAACGAAAGCGGACGACACTGACAGTGCTGTGTCCTGGTCGGCCAGTCTTTCCTATCAACTGCCTTACGGTTTGCGTCCGTACGCAACGGTCGCCGAGCAATCCACGCTGATCCTCGGCCAAGGCGGACAGATTCCCGCTCTCGCTCTGGCCAGCGGCGGTGCGGTCGCCGATTCGAAGTTGCACGAATACGGCATCAAGTCAGCGATGCTGAAGAACAGGCTGTACCTTGCGCTGGATTACTTCGAGCAGGAGCGTCTCGACTACAACGCACAAGACACAGTGACCAACAACACGACGCAGGCGAAGGGCTATGAATTCGAAGCTCGCTTCGTCGTCACGCCTCATGTCACTTTGACCGGCGCCTACACCAGTCTCGATGTGTATAACCTCGGCGCAGCCGATGCTGGAACTCAGTTCAGTTTTGCCGGCGCGCAGGATCTGCAAGGTGTGAATCCGGCGTTAATCTACGGCGGCGTCGTGCCTTCCATCGTGCTGGTGGGAGACAAGGAAGCTGCGCGCAAGGCGGGTATTCCAGACGAAATGTTCAGCCTCTACGCGATGTTCAGCTTCGACGGCATGCTCTCAGGCCTGACCGGAACGATCGGCGCGACGCATGTGGCCGAGGTGTATTCCGGCTTCGCCAAGAACATCAAGCTGCCCGACTACACGCTGCTCAATGCCAGCATGTATTACGAAACGGGGAGCTGGAAGATCGGCTTGCAAGGCAAGAACCTGACGGACGAGCGGTATTTCCGTTCGAACTTCCCGGACTTATTCGGCAACTCGGTGGTGTTGCCGGAACTGCCGCGCAGCTATCTGATGTCCGCTGCTTACAAGTTCTAGCCTTCGATTGAGGAAGCGCGAGTCGGCTCACGAGGCCGCTCGCGCTTTCGCACGTCTGCAATCGCTGTTCAGTCCACTGACAGCCCTGATGCGATTGCTGGCACGTCCACTCCGCAACGTTGCGATCCCATCATGCGAATCAAAAATATTCTGAGTTGCACCTTCGTGACCTGCCTGATGGTGCTGGTCGTGCTGAACCCGGCATCCGCAGCAGAGCCACCGATTGAGATCAAGGTCGTAGTTGTGACCATGTTCGAGATCGGCGAAGACGCCGGCGACATGGCAGGTGAGTTTCAGTTGTGGAAGGAGCGTCAGAAGCTCGACACGCGCATTCCCTTTGCTCATCACCACGATCTCTATCTGAATCCCAAAACCGGCGTGCTCGGCATGGTGACCGGAATGGGCACCGCGAATTCGGCGACCGCAGTGATGGCGCTCGGTCTCGATCCGCGTTTCGATTTATCGAAAGCGTATTGGTTGGTGGCGGGTATCGCGGGCGTCGATCCTGCCGACGCATCGATCGGTTCGGCCGCGTGGGCGGAGTATCTGGTGGATGGCGATCTCGCACATGAGATCGATGCGCGCGAAATCCCTGCCGATTGGCCAACTGGCTATTTCGCGCGTTTCACCAAGAAACCGTACGACCCGAACAAGCCCGCGCC
>JBJMWN010000250.1:0-17128 GCA_045810085.1 Povalibacter sp.
GCCACGACCAGCGTGTTAGCGGGCAAATAGTCGAACAGTGTCGCGCTCTGGTCGAAAAACAATGGCAGGTAATATTCGATGCCAGCGGGAGGTGCACCTTCCATGATCTCCTGATAGATCGGCATGCGTGTGAGATCACCCGGAAAGCGATTGCGAAAGCGACGTTTGAACGCCTGAATTCCTTCTGCGGTGAGCGGAAATTCACGCGCAGGCAACAGACGAAGCGCTTGCACCTTATCGCCTGAGCGTTGTGTCTCGGGATCGAAGATACGAATGCTTTCGACTTCATCATCGAACAGATCGATGCGGTACGGTGTGCCGCTGCCCATCGGAAACAGATCGATCAGCGAGCCTCGTACTGCGAATTCACCCGGTGCGATGACTTGTGAGCTGGCGGTGTAACCAGCGCCAGCCAGTCGTTCGCGAAAGCGCTCGATGTCCACCACTTCGCCGACAGTCAGGTTGAAGGCGTGCGCATCGATATAAGTCTGTGGCGCCAGGCGCTGTAACAAGGTTTCCAGATCCACGATGACCACGCCTTTTTCAAGGCGCGGCAATGAAGCCAGCATCCGCAGGCGTTGGGACACGATGTCGGGATGCGGTGAAAAAAGGTCGTAGGGCAGCGTTTCCCAATCGGGAAAGCTCTCGATGTACAGACTCGGCTCGCAAAAGAATCTGAGCTCGTCTTCGTAGACGCTCGCATGCCTTGCGTCGGCAGCGATCACCAGCAGGGGGCCTGATGCGCGTCGTGCCGCTTCTGCAAGCCACAGTGATGTGGCAGACCCATAAAGTTGTCCCCAGCGCACTTGCATCTGGGCTCTGCTCGGAAGCAGAGGTTCGTCAATAGATGTCATGAACTCTTCAAGTCGCGCGAAGCTAATGCCAATGGACCGCACTCGGATAGACGCACTACGGCGGCCCCGAACAGAGGGTCAGGTTAGCAGGTGGGACGTTGTGAGCGCGAGAAGGGAGGCGCGCATAGCGCGCGGGGAACGATCGTACGGTGAGCACAATCTGCCGACATTCTTACGCCGGCAGTGAACAGGAGAGGCTTTAGCTCAGGACGTGGGGCATCAGTTCTTCGTGGTGATGCCCAGATCTCTGTCTGGCTGATGCCAGCATCAACCCTTGATCACGGTGTGCAGGACAGTGCTGTTCTCGAAGTAAACCACGAAGCCAGGATATTCCCAGCGCGTGATGGGCGGCTGACCCACGGCGGGCACGCGGTTCGCCGGAGCGCCGAAAGTCGCTTCCACCTTTTCCATGGACATGCCACGGCTTGGATGATCAGCGCCAGGCGAGGCCGCGGGCATGGTGAGTTCGTCTGCCTGCGCTGAGCCAAGAGACGCAATGAGAGTCGCTGCTGCCAGAACAGTCCAGGATGCAAACCGCATAGTCATCCTCCAGAGGGTACGTGGCCACTCTATAGCAGCCCTTACATAAGGGCCAAGGAAGGACCAAGGCTAAGACGGGATTTGTGCCCTGGTTCACATTCCGCACGACCCCGCGTAGCCTTCGCGGCCCAAGTACTCGAGCGGATCGCCCCAGAATGACCAAAGCGAATGCGACAAGCGGAACTGCACGGCCCGTGGGCTCATTGCCCTGTCTCGCTGCCTGACCTGCTGCTTCAGCTCGATCGCCTTTCACGATGTTCCAACCTTTACCCTTGTTTATCGGCCTGCGTTACGTGCGCAGCCGCAGCCGAGGGTTTTTCGTCTCGTTCATCAGTTGGATTTCCATGCTTGGGATCTGCGTCGGCGTGACCGCGCTGATCACCATCATCTCTGTGATGAACGGTTTCGAGCGCGAATTGCGAACGCGTCTTCTGAGCCTTGCCTCGCACGCGACGCTGGCAGCACCTGCTGAGCGCATGCAGGAGTGGCCGCGACTCGCTGAGCGCATCCGATCCGAGCCCGGAGTCGTCGGCGTAGCACCGTATCTGGATCTGCAAGGCATGGTTGGTCGTGGACAGGAAATGCGACCCTCTTTGATCAGAGGAGTCTTGCCGGATCAGGAGGCACAAGTCTCCGAAATCGGCACACACATGGCTGCGGGTTCATTAAAAGCGTTGCGAGCCGGAGAACGCGGCATCGTGCTTGGGACTGGGTTGTCGTGGGCGCTCGAGGCTCGTGTCGGAGATGAGATCACGCTTCTGGTGCCCACCAAATCAGCTCCCGGTGAAGGCATGGTCGCGGGCATCGATCTCACACCGCGAATTCAATCGTTCACCGTGGTGGGTGTGTTCGAAGTGGGCCTGCAAGAACACGACAACGTGCTCGCGCTCATCAATCTGGAGGATGCCTCTGCACTGGCGGGCACTCATGGTGCGCCAGCGGGCCTGAGGCTCAAGTTCGCCGACGTGTTTTCTGCTCCCGGGCGGACGCCACAGATTGCGCAGGATCTCGGCGGTGGATTCGAACTGAGTGACTGGTCGAAAGAGAACGCAAGTTACTTCCGTGCCGTGCGCATCGAGAAGACGATGATGACTCTGATTCTGATGCTCATCGTTGCGGTTGCTGCTTTCAACACCGTCTCTGCTCTGGTCATGGTCGTGAACGAGAAGCGCACAGACATCGCGATTCTGCGGACGATCGGCATCAGCCCGAAAGCGATCGTGGGTGTGTTCATCACGCAGGGTGTCGTCATCGGTTGGTTCGGTGCGCTATTAGGATTCGCGCTCGGACTTCTGCTCGCCTTCAATGTCGATGTGATCGTGCCCGTACTCGAGCGAGTGATGGGCGTGCACATCTTCGATCCCACGGTTTACTACATCACTGAAGTACCCTCTGAGGTTCATTGGCCTCAGGTCATCGGCATCACCGTGACTGCGCTCGTGCTCACTGTACTTGCGACGATCTATCCGGCCCTGCGTGGCGCTGCGACCGAACCTGCAGAAGCGTTGCGGTACGAATGATGCGTCACGCTCCGAACGCATGGCTCGCATCTTGATGTCTCGCTACGAGTTGCTCATTGGCCGTCGTTACCTGCGCTCGAGTCGTGGAAACCGGTTCGTCTCATTCATCTCCATCATCTCGATGGTCGGTGTTGCGATTGGCGTCGCGGTGCTGATCGTCGTTCTGTCGGTCATGAACGGTTTCGAACAGGAGCTCCGCGGACGAATTCTGAGTCTCACCTCGCACGCCACGATCAGCGGTTTCAACGGACGCATTCAAGACTGGCGCGCGTTGGTCGCCAAGGCTCAACAGAATCCCGAGATCGCGGCCGCAGCGCCTTACATCGAAGATCAAGTGCTGCTGGCTGCGGGTGACAAAAGCAGCGGTGCGGCTGTGACCGGAGTTCTTCCTGAAGAAGAGCGGAAGGTCGCAGCCATCGCCGACCGAATGCTCGAAGGATCATTGGACTCACTCGCAGCCGGCACCTACGGAATCGTGCTCGGGGTCGATCTCGCAAAGGCTTTGAATCTTGGACTCGGCGGTCGCGTCGCCATCGTGACTCCACAGCCTGTCATCACACCGATCGGCGTGCTGCCGCGGTTCAAGGTCTTCAAGGTCGTCGGCATCTTCCAATCGGGCATGTACGAGTTCGATCGCAACTTTGCTTACATCCATATGGCAGATGCGGCTAGGCTCTATCGACTTGATCAGGATGTGACAGGTGTGAGGCTGAAGCTGCACGACATGTTCGCTGCGCCACGCGTAGTCCGTGATCTCGCGCTGTCTCTGGGCGGGGGCTATTACATTGATGATTGGACTCGCAAGCACGCCAACTTCTTCCGCTCGATCCAGCTCACCAAGTCAGTGATGTTTGTCATTCTGCTGCTGGTCGTCGCGGTTGCAGCCTTCAACATCATCTCGACGCTGGTCATGGTTGTTAAAGACAAGCAGTCCGATATCGCAATCCTGCGCACCATCGGCGCGAAGCCGAGCAGCATTCTGACCATCTTCATGACGCAAGGGACTGCAATTGGGCTGATCGGCACATTGTCGGGCGTGGCACTGGGTGTTCTCATCTCGGTGAATCTGGAATCCTTGGTGCACGGTCTCGAAGCCGTGTTGGGAACGCAGTTCCTCGACGCCAAGGTTTACTTCATGAGCGATCTTCCCGCGACAGTGCAATGGGCCGACGTACTGAAGATCAGCGCGACAGCTTTCGGCCTGTGTTGCCTGTCGACGCTTTATCCGTCGTGGCGAGCAGCGCGTACTCAACCTGCTCAGGCGCTTCGCCATGACTAGCGCTTCGGTGTTCCGTGGTCCGGCGGCCTCCGTAGTCGCGTTTGAGAACCGGCGCGAATACGTCTTCGTACGCTCGACTGAAACCAACTTCCTACCGATGCCGATGGATACTGGCGAGGGCCGACGATGACTCAGCACGATGCGACAGCCGTTCTCCACTGCGACGCGTTGCATAAACACTTTCAACAAGGCGATACGCGCGTCGAAGTGTTGAAAGGCGTCGAGCTGTCGGTTGCTTCAGGCGAGCGGCTCGCAATCGTTGGCGCCTCGGGTTCCGGAAAGACAACATTACTGCAGTTGCTGGGTGGTCTCGATCTTCCGAGCGAAGGCACGGTAACCATCATGGGACAAGCCGTAAACGCGCTGAACGATGCTGCTCGGGGTGAGTTGCGTAACAAGGCGCTGGGCTTCGTTTATCAGTTTCATCATTTGCTGCCGGAATTCACTGCCCTTGAGAACGTCGCAATGCCATTGCTCATCCGTCGTACGCCGATCGACGAGGCGCGTGAGCGAGCCCACCAGTTATTGACTCGCGTGGGATTGGCATCTCGTGTTGAGCATCGGCCCGGTCAGCTGTCAGGCGGTGAACGCCAACGTGCGGCGGTTGCTCGTGCGCTAGTGACCCGACCGCCGGTGGTGCTCGCCGATGAGCCGACAGGCAATCTGGACGGCGCGAATGCTCAACAGGTATTCGAGTTGATGCTGGAGCTCAATCGGGAGTTGGGCACGGCATTGGTGATCGTCACCCATGCGCCAGAGCTCGCAGCTAAATTGCAAAGGACGCTCACTTTGCGAGACGGGCGACTGGTCTGATGCGGCCGCCGGACGGCAGCCTTCAACGTTGATCGGGGAGTTCACGGCGCTGTCCTTTGCGCTCGTGATACTTCATCACCAGTCCCAAATGCCAGATTCCTGCGAGGATCACGTATCCGATCGTCGCGGTAGACAAGCCGAGCACGAAGCAGCCGAGCAGAAAAGGTTTCCAAATGGGCAGTAATCCAGTGCCCAACCAATGCCAGCTCAGCTCAAAATGAAATGCGCGCTCGTGCACACCCAGGAGCGTGCAACCGAGCCAGTAGGCGGATACATACAACGGCACGATGGTCAGGGGATTGGCTACGAAGGTTCCCATCACGGCCGCCGGGACATTGAGTCGTAACGCGATCGCCAACACCGCCGCCAGCAACATGTGTATTGGCAGCGGAACGAAGGCGAGGAATAGACCCAACGCGAATGCACGCGTCACGCTTCTACGATTGAGGGACCAATAGACCGGATGCTCGAGCACCACGCGGAAAGGGCGCATGAACCAGCGTTCTTTCCAGCGATGGCGTTGGCGGCTCAGGGGTTTGAACAATCGTCGGGGCATGTGCAATCGAACTGTTGAATGGCCGGCGCTCGCGGCACAGTGGTCGGGTATCGACGGACGATCCAGTACTGACAACGGCGGACCGCGAGTATCGCAGTTCGCGTCGCCTGGCATCAGTCCGTCTCACATCCGCAAGGAGGCGGAGATGTTGCGAATAGCTGTCGCATTTCTTGCCGGATCCGCACTGCTGCATGTGCTCCCGGTGTTGCCTGATTTCAATCCTTGGGCCGCCTGCATCGCGATTCTATTTGTGTTGGCACTCGCATTGCGCTCGCTGGCAATGACTTTGTTCCTGCTTGGTTTCGTCATCACATGGACAAGTGCGAGTGCAAGACTGGCGCACGACCTGCCAGTTGCGCTCGAAGGCACAGACATCGTCGTGATAGGTCACGTCGCGTCGTTGCCTGATCTGACCGATGCCGATCCACAATTTGATTTCGATGTCGATATCGCGCCGGTAGGCGTACCTCCGCGCGTCAGGCTCGCCTGGTACGACAGCGTCGAACAACCCGCAGCCGGTGAAAGATGGCAGCTCGTCGTTCGGCTGAAGCGGCGCAGTGGCTTTGCCAATCCCGGAGGCTTTGATTACGAAGCCCAGTTACTGCGCCAGGGTATCGGCGCTAGTGGCTACATTCGCGATGACCAACGCAATGTGCGCCTGGCCGGGGCTTCGAGCGACTATCCCGTTCTGCGACTGCGAGCATGGCTGGCTGCGCGAATAACGACGGCACTTGGAGTTCACCCGATGCTTGGGATCGTGCAAGGTCTCGCCGTCGGTGCCACGGGAGCGATGACGTCGGATCAGTGGCGCGTACTCGCAGCCACCGGGACCACACATCTGATGGCGATCTCCGGCCTGCACATCACCATGATCGCCGCGCTGGCAGCATGGTTGGGAGGCCGCATTGTGATCTGGCCAGCAGCACAAAAGCTGCGGCTCACTGCGATGCAGGGCCAGGCGGTCTTCGGTGTTTTGGCGGCGATCGTCTATGCGGCTCTCGCAGGAATGTCGGTGCCCACCCAACGCACTTTGGTCATGCTGCTCATCGTTTTCATGGTGCGTGCGAGTCGCCGCGAGTTCAGTGTGAGCAATGCGTTGGGACTCTCGCTGATCGCAGTGCTGATCGTCGATCCGTTCGCACCGCTCGCTGTGGGCGCGTGGCTGTCGTTCGGCGCTGTGATTGCGATCCTGCTGGCAAGCGCGGGTCGTCGCGCGCCGGGCGGAAAGATTCGGGAATTTGCGCGTACACAGGTGGCAGTGACGCTCGGGCTCTTGCCGGTGTTGCTGGGTGCGTTCGGCAGTGTCTCGGTCGTCTCACCCCTGGTGAACGCGATTGCAGTGCCGCTCTTTTCTTTGCTGATTGTGCCGTCGGTGCTGCTCGGCACCGCTGCAGCGGCACTCTCGCCACACCTCGGCGCATACGTGCTCTGGTTACCGGTCAAGGTGCTGGACTCGACCTGGCCCATTCTCGAGTGGTGCGCACGTTCGTCATTCGCTCTCTGGCACTTTCCGCAATTTCCGCTCGCCGTGCATGCAGCGCTCTTCATCGGGGCGCTGCTGCTGATCTTCCCGGGCATTTCGGCAACACGAATTGCAGCCGCAGTTCTGTGCGTGCCCGCGCTCACGTGGCGGCCGGAGACGCCGGAATTTGGAGAAGCGAGGCTCACCGTGCTGGATGTGGGTCAGGGCCTCGCAAGCGTGATCCAGACGCACTCACATGTTCTCGTGTACGACACCGGGCCTAAGTTTCGCAGCGGTCGCGACACAGGGGAGTTGGTCGTTCTACCTTATCTCTACAGTCAGGGGACGCGGAGCATCGATGCGCTGATGATCAGCCACGGAGATCTCGATCATGCGGGCGGAATGAAGTCGATCCTGAAGGGCTTGCCTGTCCGACGTTTGCTTGTCGGTCCGTCGGTCGCAGTGCCGTTTCATATCGGCCCTTCGCCCGAGCGTTGTCGGCGCGGTCAATCGTGGACTTGGGACGGTGTGGTCTTCGAGGTGCTGCATCCACAGGATACGGCTCTCCAAAGCGACAACGACTCATCATGCGTGCTGCGGGTGCAGGCAAAAACTGGCAGCGCACTGCTGACCGGCGACATCCAGCAGGTGGCCGAGAACGAGCTGATCTCCAGGTCATTCGCGCGATCAAGCGTAGTAGTCGTTCCTCATCATGGTAGCCGCACGTCATCGAGCCCTGATTTCGTGGCAGCTACAAGCCCGCAACTCGCGATCTTTTCTGCCGGGTATCGCAATCGTTGGGGATTCCCGAAAGCGGAGGTCGTGGATCGCTGGTCCTCGAGCGGCGCGAAGACGGTGTCGACCATTGAAGGTGGCGCGGTCACGATGATTCTCGGGAGACAGGCGTCACTCGATGTGCACGAGTTTCGGCTGGACCATCGTCATTACTGGCGGGCTCGCTGAGGTCCCGGAGCTGGCACAAACTATCAGAGCCTGTCCCCATCACTGCACGCCTCCAGTCCCGCGCGCGTGTGGCGTCAATGCTAGTATTCGCGCCAGTCAACGGCAGTGACCCACAACACGCATGTTCGAAATTGTGAAAGCCGGCGGCCCGGTCATGGTGCCCATCGTGCTGGCATCTATCATCGCGGCGGCAATTTTTCTGGAGCGCCTCTGGACCTTACAGGCGCGGCGAGTCGTCCCCGCAGAACTGACTGACAAGGTCTGGAAGTGGGTCGAGCAGCAGCAGATCTCGGACAAACATATCTATGCCCTGCAGCAGAATTCCCCATTGGGGAAAATCCTGGCGGCAGGATTGTCCAACCGCCATCGTGAGCGCTCCATCATCAAGGAGAGCATCGAGGATGCGGGGCGCCACGTCGTGCACGAGCTTGATCGGTTCATTCCAACACTCGGCACGATCGCATCCATCTCGCCACTGCTGGGATTGCTCGGTACCGTCGTAGGCATGATCCGAACGTTCAATGCGCTTGCCATTGCGGGTGCTGGCAATCCGATGGCATTGGCAGGAGGCATCGCTGAAGCGTTGATTACGACGGCTGCCGGACTCACCGTCGCCATTCCCGCGCTGCTTGGTTACAAGTATCTGCGAGGCCGTGTCACCGGATTGGTCGTGCAGATGGAGAAAGAAGCCATCAAGCTTGTCCAAGCCATCGAGCAGAGCGGCGATCGCTCTGCAATCGCGTGACGCATCTATGAACCTGCGCCCCAGTCAGAGTGAAGAGCCGGAGCTCAACCTGACGTCACTGATCGACGTCGTGCTGCTGCTGCTGATCTTCTTTATGGTCTCGACCACGTTCGTGGATGAGTCGCGCATCGAGATTCAGCTGCCCCAGGCCAGCACGCAAGCGCCGCCGCAGGCGAAGAGTGCGCCTATCGAAATCAGCGTGACTGCCTCGGGTGAGTACCGCGTGAACGGAAAAACGCTGCTGAACAACAGTCCGACGACATTGTCCGCGGCGGTCTCAAAGCTCGCCGGTGAGGCTCGCGACAATGCGATTACCATTCGTGCCGATGCACGGACCACTCATCAGTCCGTTGTAACGGCGATGGACGTTGTCGGGCGCCTGGGTTTCCGTGCCATCAACATGGCGACAGTGAACGAGCCGACTGCAGCGGCTGCCAAGTAGACAAGCTCAGCGTCAGTCAGATCCGACTCACCATGACTGCGTCATCGCACGGTACGAATGCCACGAGCGCGCCGACTTCATGGCAGGTGTACAAGCGACTGCTCAGTTATCTGCGCCCTCACAAAGCCGCATTCGCTTTGGGCATTTTTGGTGCTCTGGTGTACTCGGCGAGCATGGTGAGCTTCACCGTTTTTGCCAAATACTTTGGTGATGGCACCTTCGAGAACCGTGATCCGAGGACGGTCGTTCTCCTGCCGGTGGCGCTCATCGTGCTGTTTTTTTTCCGCGGTGTTGGCGACTTCACGCAAACTTATTTCATGGGCCATGTGGGTCGCCGGATCGTCAAGCGACTGCGCTCGGAGGTTTTCGAACGCGTCACCCAGCTGCCGGTGGGTTATTACGATCGCAATTCTACGGGTGCTCTTCTTTCGCGTCTGACTTACAACACCGAGCAGGTCGGTCAGGCCTCGACCGACTCGGTGACTGTTGTCGTGCGCGAGACGCTGACGCTCATCGGTTCCATCTTCCTGCTGTTTTATTTGAACACGCGTCTGGCACTCGTTGCCTTGACCATGGGCCCGATCATCGCGTGGCTCGTGAGCGTCATCAATCGCCGCTTCCGGCGTTATAGCCGGCGCATTCAGGACTCGATGGGAGATGTCACGAGTGTCGCTAAGGAGACGTTAGAAGCGCCGCGCGTGATCAAGGTCTACAACGCTCAGGATTACAAGATCGCGCAGTTCGAAGCCGTCAACGAGCACAACCGGCGCTCGAACATGCGTCTGGTGTTGACGAAGGGACTGTCGAATCCGGTCGTGCAGATGGTGACGTCCTTCGGGTCTGCATTCGTCCTGTCGATCGCGATTTCGGACGCGATCAACAATCGGATGAGCATGGGCGACTTGCTCGCGTTCCTGGTGGCGCTCGTGCAGATTGCTCAGCCGCTACGCAGCTTGGTAGGCGTCGCGGGGCCGATCCAGCAGGGCATAGCCGCAGGCGAAAGTATTTTCAGCTTGATCGATGAGCCCGCGGAGCCTGCAGGTGGTTCGCTGCGGGTGACGCGGGTTCGCGGTGAAATCAGCTTTGAAGACGTCAGCTTCATCTACCCCGCGGGCAAGGGAGAGGCGCTTCGCGACATCAATTTGAAAGTTTCCGCTGGCGAGATGATCGCGATCGTAGGTCGCTCGGGCAGCGGAAAATCGACGCTGGTAAACCTCCTGCCTCGCTTCTACGACGTCAACAGCGGCGCACTGCGTGTTGATGGACATGACGTTCGTGAATACCAACTGACTGCGCTTCGCGAGCAGATCGCTCTCGTGAGTCAGGATGTCGTGCTCTTCAACGATACGATTCGCTCCAATATCGCTTTTGGCCGCAATGTGCAGTCCGCGGATATCGAGAGAGCAGCGCGCGCCGCTCACGTTCTCGAGTTCGTGCGCGAGTATCCAATGGGTCTCGACACCGTCGTCGGTGATCGTGGCGTGCTGCTTTCGGGTGGACAGAGACAACGCATCTCGATTGCACGAGCATTGCTGAAGAACGCGCCGATTCTCATCCTGGATGAAGCGACGTCCGCCCTGGACACCGAGTCCGAACGCATCATCCAGAGTGCGCTGGAAGAACTCACGCAGAATCGGACAACCCTGGTGATTGCTCATCGGCTTTCAACGATCGAGAACGCCGATCGCATCGTCGTTATGGATGCGGGGCGAATCATCGAATCAGGTACGCATGCGGAACTCGTATCGATGGACAAGCAGTACGCTTCGCTTCATCGCATACAGTTCAACGCCTGATAATCTCCGGCGCTTATTCTCGGCCAAACCATCGTGCTGTCTGATCAAGCGCTGCAGCGACTCTGGTATCAAGGCAAACCTCGATGGCTGTTCGTCAGCTTGATGCCGCTCTCGTGCCTTTTCTTGCTGGTGGTCAAGACGCGCCGGGCTTTCTACAAGATCGGTTGGTTCAAGGCGCACAAAGTCCCCGCACCGGTGATCGTGGTCGGCAACGTGACTGTCGGTGGCACGGGCAAAACACCGTTTGTGATGTGGCTTGCCGAACTAATGCAACAGCGTGGTCGGCGCGTTGGGATTGTGTTGCGAGGATACGGCGGGACCTCCACGCAGTGGCCTCGTCAGGTCACATCGCAGACATCCGCCCTGGATGTCGGAGATGAAGCCGTCTTGCATGCGAGACGTACTGGAGCGATCGTTGTCGCCGGACCAGATCGTGTCGCTGCTGCTGAACTTGCGATTCGACTCGGTGCTGAACTGATCATCAGCGACGATGGCCTTCAGCACTATCGGCTGGCTCGCGATGCTGAAATCTGTGTACTCGATCATCGTCGCGGATTGGGCACGCGTTGGGTGTTGCCAGCGGGCCCATTGCGCGAGCCGAGTTCGCGAATGACGAGCGTTGATCTGATTGTGAGCACTGTGCGCAGCAACGATGACGCCACGCGTAAATTGGATAGCGATGTACTCGCGAGTGCGCATATCGACGAGGCGATTTCGCTTATCAGTGGAGAGCGGCGACCGCTGAAAGCCTTCGTCGATGGCAAGGTTCATGCGATCGCTGGGATCGGCCATCCCGAGGCATTTTTCGCTGGGCTTAGGCAAGCGGGTTTGGAGCTCGATATGCGGGCGTTCGCAGATCATGCTGCTCTCACCGCAGTCGACATCCAATTTGCGGATCAGTTGCCCGTTCTCATGACGGAGAAGGATGCGGTTAAATGCCTGTCGTTCGCCGATGAACGTCATTGGTACGTGCCACTGCAATTGCATGTCGAGCCCCAGGACGCCGCCAAAGTCAGCGCCTTGATAGACGAAGTGCTGCGATTCCGCCTGGGATCACGGTAAGCTCATCGCATGGATACGAAGCTTCTAGACATCCTGGCCTGTCCGGTTTGTAAGGGTCCGCTGCAGTACTCACGGTCGCAGCAAGTATTGGTTTGCCGCGCCGATCGCCTGGCGTATCCGGTGCGCGAAGGCATTCCTGTCATGCTCGAGGATGAAGCTCGCAGACTGGAACCGGACGACGCGCTCCTCAAGAACTGAATCAGTCCTCGCTCGCGGTACTCGGGCTGGCCGAACTCGTATTCCTCAATGTCATTCAAAGTTGTCATTCCCGCTCGCTATGCTTCGACGCGTCTGCCTGCAAAAGCAGTGCTGGAGATCGCAGGACGTCCAATGATTCAGTGGGTCATCAGCGCTGCAGAAAAGAGCGCTGCAGATCAGGTCCTGGTTGCCACTGACGATCCGCGCGTTGCAGAGATCGCTCTCGATAGCAAAGGCATGAACGTCGCAGTGATGACGCGCAGCGATCATCAATCGGGTACAGATCGCATCGCGGAGGTCGCCCGCCTGCAGAACTGGGACGAGCGGACCATTGTGGTGAACGTTCAGGGAGACGAGCCGCAATTGCCTTCGGCTTTGATCGACCAGGTCGCTGCATTGTTGAATCGCCACACGGATGCAGACATCGCGACACTGTGCACGCCGATCACCAGCCTTCATGACTTTCTGGATCCCAACGTTGTGAAGGTGGTGACTGCGAGGGGCATTGATGCGCTGTACTTCAGTCGGGCGCCCATTCCGTGGCATCGCGACGGTGCGCCGTCAGGACTTTCAAGTCAGACGAGCATTCTGGGTTCGCAGCGACACCTGGGCATCTACGCCTACCGAGTCGATGCGCTGCGTAAGGTCACATCGATGCCGCCAAGCGATCTGGAAGTGATCGAGAAGCTGGAACAGCTGCGTGCGTTGCAAGCCGGAATGCGAATCGTCGTGGGTGTTGCTGTCCAGATGCCGGGCATCGGCGTTGACACGCTGCAGGACCTCGAACGTGTCCGGGCTGAGATGAGCTAAAGCTTTCCGGACGGGGCGACTTTTACAAGCTCCGCAAAATGGGCCGTCTCGAGCACGTCGCCGTCCCAGCGCACGAGGATGAATCCATTTTCCATTCGCTTCACGATCGTTCCGGTCGGGAATCCGGGCCGAGATACAGCGGCCACTCGGTCTCCCTCCTTCAGCTCTGGTGAGTAGTCATTACTCATGCTTTTCTGGCTGCATGCGCTGTTAATCGCGCTTCAGCAAGTACTGTGGCATTGCAGGCATTCTTCGCACACCTCAACCTTGATTCAGGGTTCCCCTCAACTTAAATGCGACAGCGTTTCCCGCGAGCGAGTTCTTTCAATGAGTCTCTTACAATGTCGCCAGCCGATTTGAGGACGTGATCAGATGCGAATCTTGTTCGTCTGCATGGGCAACATTTGCCGCTCGCCCACTGCAGAAGGTGTGTTCAGGCAGTTACTCGCAGCGCGTGGAATCGAGTCGATCCTGGAAGTGGATTCGGCAGGCACTCACGACTATCACGTGGGTGAGGCTCCCGACACTCGTGCTGTTGAGGCTGCAAAGCGGCGCGGTATCGACTTGTCGAACCTGAGAGCGCGTCAGATCGCGGAAGATGATTTCGCGCGGTTCGATCTGATCCTGGCGATGGACGAGCAGAACCTGGCTGAGTTGAAGTCGCGAGCCGGCCACGAATATCTCGAACGCGTGCGGCTCGTCATGGACTACGCACCCTCGGCCGCTCGGCGGTTTGTACCTGACCCGTATTACGGCGGGCCGTTGGGATTCGAAGAAGTGTTGGACCTGCTGGAACAGGCGTCAGAGGGACTTGTTGAGAACCTGCTCAACACGACGAAAGTGAGCCGCTAAAAAAAGGCCAGCGGAAGCTGGCCTTTGGAGTTTTGAAGTTTATTCGTCACGTCTCGAACTGCTTCCGGGATTACTCCATGAGTTACCGGGCGCGGGGTTCGATGACCAAACGGTGTAATGAGGGTCGTTCTTCTGGGCGGACCCAGACGGAGCTGAATCCGACTGAGATTGCTGCACCGGAGCGTCCGAACGCGGAGTCGGCTCCGCAGCCCTGGTTTCCGTAGGACCGGAGTGTTGCTCATGTGATGCCTGACGATGCGCTTCTGCAGGCGCGGCGCTTTGCTCATTCGACTCGCCGGACCCGTTTTGCTGATTTGCACCGGGTGCTCCACCGCGATCTTCGCCACGTCCACGACCGCCACGGCGACGGCGCCCGCGCCGATTGCGACCAGAACGCTCGCCACGACCTTCATCGGGAGCGCCTTCAACTTTCTCGGGCCTGTCGGTCTGCTCCGGACGTGGCTGCGGCTGCGGACGAGGCTGAGATTGTGCGGGTCGCTGAGATTCACTGCGCGCCTCAGCATTCGGCTCTCGCTGCTGCTGTGTGCGCTCGGGGCGATCCTGCCGATGCTGACGGTTATCTTGTCCGCGAGGTTTACTGTCGGAGCGTTCGCCACGCGACTCATTGCGAGGGCGATCGCGATCCCGACCATGGCGGTCACGTCCATGACGATTCTCTGGTCGATCGCGGCGCTGCGAATCGCGGCTCGTGCGTTGTGGCTGTGGTCGCGGCTGCTCGGCGGGTGGCGTTGCCTGGCCGGCGCCGCCAAAGAAGAATCGCCACAGCTTCACCAAGATGCCGATCTGTTCCTCAGGCTTGGGTGCTGGTGTCGCGGTTTCCTGAGCGATGCTGGGAGGAGCGGGGATACTGGGCAGGGCAGAAGTCACTACCGCCGGAGCCGTCGGAGTGACTTCGCGCTCGCGAACTGCACTTTCCTGGACGGCTGGGACCGGTGCCACTGGAATCTGATGGCTGACTCCGATGTTTTCGGGAAACTGGGATTCATCGTCGCGCACCCGACGGATGTCGTAAGCCGGCGTGTCGATGTACTTATTGGGAACGAGCACGACTTCAGCGCCGCTCTTGGTCTCGATGTTGTTCAGCCACTCGCGTTTCTCGTTCATGAGATACGTGGCTACTTCGACGGGCAATTGCGCGATGACTTTGATCGTGCGGTCCTTGCGGGCTTCTTCGCCAATCAAACGCAGCAGTGCCAGCGCGAGTGATTCCACTCCACGGATACTTCCCATGCCATTGCAGCGCGGGCAGGTGATGTTCGCCGCTTCACCGATGGAAGGCCGTAGACGCTGGCGCGACAGCTCCAGCAGTCCGAAGCGGGATATACGACCGATTTGTATGCGTGCGCGATCCTGCTTCACAGCATCGCGAATGCGATCCTCGACTGCGCGCTGATTCTTCTGCGACTCCATGTCGATGAAGTCGATGACGATCAGTCCGCCCAGATCGCGCAGTCGCAATTGACGTGCGATTTCATCTGCGGCTTCCAGGTTTGTATTGAGTGCCGTCGTCTCGATATCAGTACCTCGGGTTGCGCGCGCCGAGTTGATGTCGATGGAAACGAGCGCTTCAGTCGGATCGATCACGATCGAGCCGCCCGAAGGCAGATTGACTTTGTGGGAGTGCGCCGACTCGATCTGATTCTCGATCTGGAAGCGCGTGAATAGCGGCACCGGATCTTCGTACAGCTTCAGCTTACGCAGGGTCGCCGGCATGAAGCGTTGCATGTACTGCTGCGCTTCGTTGAAGACCTCCTGGCTATCCACGAGGATCTCGCCGATCTCATCGGAGAGGTAGTCGCGCAGCGCGCGAATGATCGCTTTGGATTCCTGGTAAATCAGGAATGGGGCAGGGCGACTCTCACCTGCTTGCGAAATCGCGGTCCACACTTCCTTGAGGTTGTCCAAATCCCACTGTAGTTCTTCGGCAGATCGGCCGACGCCTGCTGTGCGAACGATGGCACCCATGCCCTCGGGAATCTGTACCTGATCGAGTGCTTCACGCAGCTGTTCGCGATCCTCACCTTCGATACGACGTGAGACGCCGCCTGCACGGGCGTTGTTCGGCATCAAAACCAGGAATCGGCCGGCGAGACTGATGAATGTCGTCAGCGCGGCGCCTTTGTTGCCTCGTTCTTCTTTTTCGACCTGGACCAGGATCTCCTGTCCTTCATCGAGCAACTCGCGAATGTTGCGATTGCCGGGCTGAGCGCCGTTCTTGAAGTATTCCTTCGAGACTTCCTTCAGCGGCAGAAAGCCGTGGCGTTCCGAACCATAGTCCACGAAACACGCTTCGAGACTCGGCTCGACGCGAGTGATACGGCCCTTATAGACGTTGGATTTTTTCTGTTCCTTCGAGGGGACTTCGATATCTAGGTCGTAAATTTTTTGTCCATCAACTAATGCAACTCGCAACTCTTCTTCCTGAGTCGCGTTGACAAGCATTCGCTTCATGAGGCCCTTCTAAGTATTCAAGGGCCGCGCAATCACGCGAGGCGGACGCCAGCGGAGGAGCAAAGGATTGATCGAGGATTGGATTCATCCGACGACGACCGGCGCAGGTTCTTGGCGCGAGTTGTTTTAATCCTGCCACTCTAGGGCCCGCTCATGCGCGCTGCATCCGACCCGAAGCCCGAGTTGCGGGTTCGGCATCGGCGTTCGCGCGGCCGAGCGATGGTCATGTCAGGACTGATGAGCCGACGATTCTCGAACGAGTCGTGCAGCGACGGTCAATCGACTGTGCAAGCTGCAATCGCGCATCTGGAGATCTTGTATCTCCAGTCATCAGCACGGACTTCGTCCAAGGATCACAGTGAGGCAGATCCCGGCAGAACCAACTAAGATGCGGCGTCCGTTGGTTGACCCAGCAAGGGACTGACCTGAAGGCGCCGCGTTGGTGCTTCGTTGCAGCACGTCAGTTCTATGTGACATGCGCAACGAAAGCTGAAAACCCGGCGGAATATAACAGCACGCCTTTGTTCAATCAATGGCTTACGAGCGAGTCGTTAGCCTCGAAAGCTCATGCCGAAATCCCCTCGTCGAGATCGACCTGATTCACCCATCGTTCGCGAGCACTCGGAGGCTCCGTCCAAGCCTGAAGTGAGCTACGTCGAGGCTAGCGAGGGAGATGATGGCCAGCGCGTCGACAACTTCCTTCTGCGAATTTTGAAAGATGCTCCGCGAAGCCTGATTTACCGGATCCTGCGTAGCGGCGAAGT
>JBJMWN010000251.1:0-4908 GCA_045810085.1 Povalibacter sp.
CGACGGCCGCAAAAAAGCTCAAAACTCACATAACCAGCCAAGGCCCGTTGAGAGCTCTTTTGGGTGCCTTTGTGCTTTTGCGGCTCCTTCTCTTTTCAGTCTCCCCATTTCTCGCGACACAAGGCGAGGAAGCGCGAGCCCGCTTGCGAGAGCGGCTGGTGCTTCAGGTAATACACGCCGACCTGACGTTCGATGCTCGAGAACGGCAATCCATCGATCGGCACCAGGTTGGGCGGAATGTCGGTCACCAGATCTGACACGTACGTGACGCCCTTGCCTTCTGCGACCAACGCGAGGCGCAGATCCATATGACTGACTTCCCAGACGGAGGCGAAGGCGTTGCGCAAGCGGTGTCCGCCCGTGCGGCGTGTTGCTTCATCCAGATACGAAGTCACGAGTGGCAGCAGCCGCAACGTGCCTTGAGTATCGCGACGCAGCGCATCGCGACTGGGATGATCTGTCGCAATCATCAAGCGTCGCGTTTCCGAGAAGCATGAGTGGAACGCGAAGTAATCAGGCATGGAATGCTGCAGCGGACCGAAGCCCATCTCCCAGCGTCCATCGGTGACGCCGTAGACGATCTCGCGGCTGGGCGCGACGACCACTTTCAAGCGTGTGAGCGGATTACGCTCCGAAAAATCCTTGAGCAGAGCCACACCAAATCGCGCATTCGCGGCGGGCGAGAGTGCAAGCGACAGCGTGGACAGTGCGCCTGATTTGATCTGCGCAATGTCGGCCAGCGTCTCGCGCTCCTCGTTGAGCATGGTTTCGGCGAACCTCAAAAGACGAATGCCCGCTTCTGTTAACTGCGGCGGACTGCCTCGCCGCAGCAGCACTGCACCCAATCGATGTTCAAGGTTGGCGATTGCCTGACTCACCGCCGACTGGGACAGATCCAGACGCTCGGCGGCCCGGCTGAAGCCTCCAGCCTCGACCACCGCATGGAAGCAGCGGATTTCATTGCGTTCGATCTGCATGGGATGGATTGTCTCGCGAGCAGAGGCTCCAGCAAAAGTACACGTGAAACGAGTCGGCTGATCGTCGGAGTTGATAGGGAAATCAGTTGCCGCGATGGCGGATTAGGCGCCTCAGGCTCATCGTTGACGCATGGCCGCAGATTCACGGGCCGCCTCATCGAGCGAGAACCAGTCATGACAACCGAGCAGATTCACAAGGGCCTCGAGGGAGTCGTTGTCGATACCACCTCCACCTCACTGGTCGATGGTGAAGCAGGCGCCCTGTACTACCGAGGGTATCCGATCGAAGCGCTCGTGAAGTACCGCTTTGCTGAAGTCCTCCACCTGATCGTATTCGGTGATCTTCCGGATGCTCGCCGACTCACCGTCCTCGAGGACTACCTCTGGGAGGCAGGCCGATTACCCGCCGAACTCGCAAGCTCTCTTCGAGCACTGGCTCGAGTCGGCGCTCATCCGATGCTGAGCCTGCAGGGAATTGCGCCGTTGCTCGCAACCGAACCTCCAGCCACGCGCCTCGGCCGCACAGCCGAAGAGGAAGAAGGACTCATCGTTGCCGCACGCATTCCGGCCGCGCTCGGAGTGATTCATGCCGCTCTTAATGATCATCCCGAACCTCAGTACCCGAGCTCGCGACGCTATGGCGAGCGGTACCTGGCTCTCATCACCGGCCGCGCTCCCAGCAAAGATGAAGTCGATGCGTTCGAGGTGATGCAGATCCTGCAGTTGGATCACGGCTTCAACGCCAGTACGTTCACTGCTCGCGTGGTGACATCGACGTTGGCGCCTGCCTCGTCCGCGATCTCGGCTGCGATGGGTGCACTGTATGGTCCACTGCACGGTGCGGCCGATCAGGGCGCACTGGAGATGGCCCTCGAAGTTGCCGACCCGTCTCATGCCAGTGAGTTCGTTACCGAATGCCTTGCAACCGGCCGCAAAGTGCTCGGCATGGGCCACCGCGAATATCGCGTCGTCGATCCACGTGCGAAATTGCTGAAGACCATGGCGGACAAAGTCGCCATCGATCCAGATCATCGTCGTATTTTCCAAACGCTCATCGCAGTCGAAGCCGCGTTCGTCGAGCAGACGAGTGCAAAACGTCGCGCACTGCGCGCCAACATGGAGTTCTACAAAGGCGTGCTGTGTCTCGCGCTTGGCATCTCGAAGGAGTATTTCACCGCCACCTTCGCGGCCTCACGCGTCTTCGGCTGGCTCGCGCACATCATCGAGCAGCGCCAGGACAATCGCATCATCCGCCCCGCCGCTCTCTACGTCGGCCCAAAGCCTCAGCAGGCGGCATGAGACCAGAGCTGACTAGCCGCAAAAACGCACAGAAGGCTCAAAGAAGGCAGGATGTCAGAACACGATGATGCGACAGCCCGCGATTTACCGGAGTGACGCGATGTTCGTGACTTTGTGTCTTTTGCGCTTTTTTGCGGCCATGCATCTTTCCTGAGGCTTGCCTCGCCTGAGCAGAGCTGGCTATAGTCGGCTCGTCCCTACCATTCAAGGCGCTATGTCGACCACGTTCTCCATCGCTCACGCAGCTGCGACGTCCGTCGCAGGCTCTGTCGTGCGCGTGCTGAACCTGGTAGTCCTGGTAGTAATCGGAGTCGTTACCGACGCGCCGTAGGGGCTGTTAGCTGAACCAAGACAACAAACCCCCTGCAGGCGCAAGCCGGCAGGGGGTTTTTCGTCTCTGCCGGCAAATCCTCAGGGGTTCCAAGAAGGAACCGCCATGAATTTCACCGGTGCAGAACTCATCATTCATTTGCTCGAACGTCAGGGTGTACGGATCGTTGCGGGCATTCCCGGCGGGGCGCTGCTGCCGTTGTATGAAGCGCTCGGTCGCTCCGATCGCATCACCCATATTCTCGCGCGTCATGAGCAGGCCGCGGGATTCATAGCGCAAGGCATGGCGCGCATCACGGGGAAAGCCGGCGTGTGCTTCGCGACATCCGGGCCGGGTGTTACGAACGTGGTCACAGCACTCGCCGATGCGAAGCTCGATTCGGTGCCACTCGTGTGCATCAGCGGTCAGGTGCCACAGCACCTGATTGGCACAGATGCATTTCAGGAAGTGCCGACCATCGACATCGTGAGTCCGATTGCCAAAGCGACTTTCTTCGTGCGCGATGCGGCTGAGCTGCTTCACGTTGTGCCTGAAGCGTTTCGGCTCGCGGAAACCGGGCGGCCCGGTCCGGTGTTGATCGATGTGCCGAAGGATGTGCAGGCGCAGACCGTTCGAACCGCTACGGAAGGCTTGTTCAACCTCGTCTCACCTTCTCCAGATTTCCAGCGCACAGCGCAGGATCAACGCGGCTCATTCGATCTCGCCTGGCAGATGATCACGCAAGCGGTGCGACCGGTGCTGTACGTCGGTGGAGGCGTCACAAAAACTCGCTCTCACGGCTTGCTTCGTGAGCTTGCGGAAATCAGTCACATTCCGGTCACGACTACGCTTATGGCACTCGGTGCGCTGCCGACGCACCATCCGCTGAGTCTTGGCATGTTGGGAATGCACGCGGCTCGTTACACGAATCAGGTGATCGAAGAATGCGATCTGTTGATCGCGATCGGCGCGCGCTTTGATGATCGTGCGACCGGACGTCCCGATCGCTTTGCACCGAACGCACGAGTGATCCACATCGACATCGACGCACGTGAGTTCGGCAAGATTCGCCAACCAACGCTCGCCATCGAATGCGACGCGGCCACTGCGTTGCATGAACTGCTCGCGCGTGCGACACATCACTCACGCGGTGAGTGGCTGCAGCGTATTCGTGCGTTGAAAGCGGACGCGCCACTGCAAACGCCAGGGCGCGACAGGGTCTGCTCTCCGTACGGAATCGTTCACGCAGTCGGCGAGCTCGCGCCACACGATGCAATCATCACCACCGATGTCGGTCAGCATCAGATGTGGGTCGCGCAGGCGTATCCGTTTCGCCGGCCAGATCGTTGGTTGACCTCCGGCGGACTCGGCACGATGGGCTTCGGGTTACCTGCTGCGATGGGTGCAGCACTCGCAGCACCCGAGGCTGCGGTGATTTGCTTCACCGGTGATGGCAGCATTCTGATGAACATTCAGGAACTCGCAACACTCGCCGAGCTCGATCTGAACGTGAAGATCATCGTCCTGGACAACGGTGCACTCGGTCTCGTGCGCCAACAGCAGACGCTGTTTTACCGACGGCGACTCGTGGCATCGCAGTTCGCACAACCCAGCAATTTTGTTGCGATCGCGCGCGGGTTCGGCATTCAGGCACTCGATCTGGGCGCAACGAGCGACGCTGGAAGTATTCTGGCCGACGCATTACGCACAGAAGGTCCAATGCTGATCCGTGTTCCTATCGATGCGGACGAACATGTCCTTCCAATGGTGGCTCCGGGTGCAGCGAACATCGATGCCTTGGATCACGTGAGTGACAGTTTGGCGCAGCAAACATATTCTTGATCGTCATCCGCACAAAGCGAGGGTTCGCGACTCATGCAGCAGATCGAATGGGACGACTTTCTAAATGTCGAGCTCCGCATTGGCACTGTGCTCGAAGTGATGGATTTCCCTGAAGCACGCAAGCCCGCGTGGAAGTTGCGAGTCGACTTCGGGCCGGAGATTGGGATCAAAGTTTCCAGCGCTCAGATCAAGGCGCTGTACACGCGCGAAGAGTTGGTGGGTCGTCAGGTCGTCGCAGTCGTGAATTTTCCAGTGAAGCAGATCGGTCCGTTCCGCTCTGAAGTACTGGTCACAGGATTCCACGACGCAGAAGGACGCGTGGTGCTCGCGGTGCCTGAACGAGCAGTGCCCAACGGCACCAAGCTGTTGTGATGCGCTCATAAGCGGTAACTTGCGCGCATGAACTTCTCCTCTGTTCTCGACACGCTGACTCCTGCCGGCGACCGCGCTGGCTATGACTATGAGGTCACGATCACGGAT
>JBJMWN010000252.1:0-6319 GCA_045810085.1 Povalibacter sp.
TCGAGATCGCTGCATGGCGCAAGGGCCCGCAGGACCTGCCCGCATCGCGATTCCTGGCTGCACTGGTGCTGTTGGCGTATATCGTCGCGAGCTTCATCCAGGTTCGCTTACTTGATCTGCACTTGCGATCGGCTGTGGTCATCATAGCCGTAGATGTGACGATGATGGTGGCGTGGTTATGGGCTGTGCTCGCGTTTTTCGGGCGTCGGCAACGTTTCATTCAAACATTCACAGCGATGCTCGGCGTGGGCGTATTGCTCGCGCTGCTGGATATCGCAGTGAGAGCGATCCAGCTCGTGACTACTGGGCCGGCAGATAATCTTCCTGATTTGTGGCTGGCCCTGCGGTTCCTGGCGATCGCATTAATCATGGGGCGGATCCTCATGCACGCGCTCGATCGAGGACTCCTCACCGGTATGGCACTCACTGTGGCCATCATTTATTCGACAGCCGCCGTCGTGCAGATTGTTATTTCACGACTGCACGGCTGACTGCCTTTACTGCGCAAGCGATCGACACAGCTCTCGGAGCCCACATGCACGTTCATATTCTGGGGATCTGCGGTACGTTCATGGGCGGCATTGCCGCACTTGCACGTGCGCTCGGTCATCGCGTCACCGGTTCAGATCAAAGCGTGTATCCGCCGATGTCCGAGCAACTCCAGGCGCTCGGGATCGAGCTGATCGAAGGCTACGATGTGGATCAGCTGAAACTCAATCCAGATGTCGTCGTCGTCGGCAATGTGATGAGTCGCGGCAATCCGCTGATCGAGGCACTGCTCGACAGTGGCATCCCATACACCTCGGGGCCCGAATGGCTCTCGCGCCATCTGCTCGCGCAGCGCTGGACCATGGCTGTCGCGGGCACTCATGGCAAGACCACCACATCGAGCATCCTGACGTGGATCCTCGAGCATGCGGGTTTGGATCCGGGCTTTCTGATCGGCGGAGTTCCCGGAAATTTCAATGTCACGGCGCGCCTGGGCAAGGGACGGCACTTCGTCGTCGAAGCTGACGAATACGATACTGCGTTCTTCGACAAGCGCGCCAAGTTCGTCCACTACCGTCCACGTACTGCTGTTCTCAACAATCTCGAGCATGACCACGCAGACATTTATCCCGATGTCGCGGCCATCCAATGGCAGTTTCATCAACTGTTGCGGATGGTTCCTCACAAAGGATTGATCGTCGCGAACGCCGCCGACGCGAACGTCATGCACGTCATCGATATGGGCTGCTGGACACCCGTCGAAAGATTTGCAGGTGCGGCGAGTGGCGACGCAGCATGGTACGTCGCGATCGAACCGGGCGGTGACTACAGCGCGTTTACTGTCATGGAAGGTGATCGCAAGGTGGCTGAAGTGAGCTGGTCGCTTCTCGGACGTCACAATGCAGAGAACGCGCTCGCTGCGATATTGGCTGCCCGGCACGCGGGTGTCGATCTTGCGCAATCGGTCGAAGCACTTCGTGAGTTCAAAGGCGTGCGTCGCCGAATGGAAGTGCGCGGTGTGGTCGATGGCATCACTGTCTACGATGACTTCGCGCATCATCCGACGGCAATTCACACCACGATCGACGGACTGCGGCGTCGAATTGGTAAGGCGCGGCTCATAGCCGTGCTGGAACCCCGATCGAACACGATGAAGCTTGGATCGCATCGCGACGCAATCGCAGGGTCTCTCAGTCAGGCTGACCGTGTCTGGCTCTACCAAGGGCCCGCAGTGAAATGGGATGTGGCCGGAGCAGTCGAAAGCCTGGGCGATAAGTCACGCGTGTCGACGGACATCAGTGCGCTGATCGCTGAGCTCAATGCCTTTCTCGTAAACGGCGATCACGTGCTGATCATGTCCAATGGCGGCTTCGAAGGGATTCACGGAAAGTTGCTGACGCGACTCAAGGCGCGCGCGCAGTGAGCGACTGCGCAGCAACGCTCGACCTTTGATCGGCTCCAGCATGGATTCCATTCCACTCTTTCCGCTGAACGCAGTGCTCTTCCCGGAAGGGCCGCTCAAGCTGCGCATTTTCGAAGCGCGCTACGTGGACATGATCGGCAGATGCATGCGCGAGAACACGAGCTTCGGCGTCGCGTTGATTCGCGAAGGAGTCGAGGCAGGCGGTGAGGCGCACACCGTCGATGTCGGTACCACGGCACGCATCGTGGATTTCGAGCGGCTCCAGGATGGGCTGCTCGGGATTACTGCTCTGGGCGAAAAATGTTTTCGCATTCATGCGACGGATCAGCAAGCTGATGGACTCAAACTTGCGAACATCGAGTGGCTGCCCAGTGAACTCGCCGCAGCAGTGCCAAAGGAGAGCGGATATCTCGTGCGACTGCTGCAACATGCATTGCCGCAACTCGCACCCGTCTATGACTTCACGCCTATCCGCTACGAAGATGCTTCGTGGGTGAGCATGCGGCTGATTGAACTCTTGCCGCTGCCGCTCGCGGAAAAACAGGCGTGTCTTGAGATGCAGGACCCACTGTTACGTCTGGAGCATCTGCGTCGTCGGGTGACTCCCGAAGCGGTCGAACGCGAGAGCGATCTGCAATGATCAGCGCGCAGGGCTCGTCGACGGCGAACGCGTCGTCCGCGCGACACTGACATAGATAGACGCCATTGCAATCATCCATCCCACCGTGCCCCATCCGACGAAGTTGTCGTAGCTACCTACCATCCAGCTGGCGCGACTCTCGGGATTGAATTGCGTCGTCACTTCAAAGTAGTACAGGGCGCAGACCCACGCAGCGTGCAGACCTATGCAAGCTGCGACCGCGCCAGTTCGAATACGCACGAGCGTGAGTAGAAGGCCGACGGCAAACAACGCGAAGAATGAATCTGCGATCGCGAGTGGTCGGGCATAGGCGATGAACATGCGCCCAAGCACATCGAAGCCGCTGCTCCAGGTGATCTGGTCGGCTGGGACGTGCAGGCGACCGCCGAGGAAATGCACAGAAGCGTAGAACAGGCTGCATAGAAAGATGGCGGTGGTGCGTCCCGATTCACGTTCCACAGCGCTGAAGAGAAGTCCTCGGAAGAAGACTTCCTCGATGGTCGAAACGACCAGACCCGTCAGTAAGCCCTTAACGACAACCGTGATGATCAGGCCGGCGGTGACGGTCACTCGAGGATCAGCGACTCGTACATCCAACAACTGCAGCGTCATCAGCAGCGGCAGGATCACGAGCGAACCGGAAACTATTCCGGTGCCCAGCTGCAGCAAGAACTCTCTGCGTGACAGGCCAAAGCCCGACGAGCGGCGATTGACCAGACGCCAGCGACGAAACAACCAGATGAGCCCCACGAGCACTCCAGCCATCGCAATGCGATGGAGCACCCGATGAATGGGTTGCTCCGAAAATGTCTCGATGAGCAGCCAAGTGGGGTACGCGAGAATCGCTGCAGTCAGGATCGACCCAGCGCACAAGAGGAGAATGGAAAGAAACGCACGCATGAAACGCTCAACTCACAACGAGATATGCGCTCCGCAGCTTTCGATGATTTCTCGACGAAGAGCGGATAAATCATCCGTATCGAATGGCATGGCCGTGATCAGATGACCCGAGGTCGGTGCTTCGAGGTGATCAGGCTCCGGCCACAACACATCAGCTACGGAGGAATTCGCATGGACGAAAACAAAGCGCTCGCTATCGTGTCGGCGCTGGCCAACGGCGTCAATCCATTGACGGGAGAGGTGTTCCCTCCAGAGAGTCCCTATCAGACGGCGGACGTGGTTCGCGCATTGTTCCTGGTATCGAGCCTGCTCGAGTCCCGCGCCAAACCCAAGTCTCGCACCACCGGATTACCGGGCAATGCAGGCAAGCCCTGGACAACAGAGGAAGACCACCAGCTCCTTCAGGAGTTCGATCGCGGTAGTCCTCTCGCGACGCTCGCGCAAGCGCATGGCCGCACGACAGCGGGTATTCAGGCCCGCCTCGAAAAGCACGGGAGACTTCAAGCGTCAGCCGGCCCGGAAGGCCAGACGCGGCGGTGGCGATCAGCCACGAACGGACCAAGTCCGAGCGCACCGGCGCGGTAAGAAAGACACGTCGATCCACCGATCGACGTGTTTCAGCGACAAGGATCGCGTTCGTTCTGATAGGCCTGCGACTCCGCGGAGGTGCTTGTTACACTGCGCACCCCGCGTGTTCAGGAAGCTATCTTGATTGAGGTCAGCCCGGCGAATGTCACCTTAGGCGCTACGAAGCGCTGGCTTTATTCCTGGTGGCCCAGTCGCCGTCTGGGTGCGGACCCCCAGCAAAATCTGAAGATTGAGGGACGTTATGTGCCGGTCAGCATCGCCAACTGGAAGCTGATTGCGCCGGTTGCGCGAACGTTACTCGCACGTCGCGTCGCGCAGCCGTTATTCTTCGATGCAAGCAAAAGACTCACCATCGTCATCCCGTTTCGCGATCGGCTGAGTCATCTATCGCAACTGCTGCCGGCGCTGATCGCGAAGCTGCGCGAGCAAGGCATTGCATATCGCGTGCTCGTAGTGGAGCAAACCAATCCGGGCCTGTTCAACCGTGGCAGGCTGCTCAACATCGGCGTGCACTATTCGGCTGACACCAGTGACTACTATTGCTTGCACGATGTCGATGCTGTGCCGCTGAACGCGAACTATCTGTGTCCTTCGCAGCCTTTAAGGCTCGTGAACACGATCGTCGCCTCGCACGAGACGGGCAAGCGCTCCGCGCACTATTTCTCGGGAGCGATTTCGATTCGCAAGGAACAGATCTTCGCAGCGAACGGCTTCTCGAACGAATACTGGGGCTGGGGCAAAGAAGATGACGATTTTTTCTTTCGCCTCCTGATGGCCGGATACCTTTGCTATTTCGACCTCGAGGGCGAGTTCCGAGATCTGCCAAATCCACCGTCGCAGGAGACGCATCGCACCGAGAAGCTCGCGCATCGGTCAGTCGCGGAAAACCGCAAACGTCGCAGTCGATTATTGAGAGGACTCGATGATCCTGCAGCAGACGGGCTGAGTACCTTGAGCTACGAGGTGCTGTCTCGGAGTGAAACGATGGATTGCGAGATCCTCAGAGTGAAGTGGTGATCGAGTTGCTGCAGATTGCGTGCAGGCAGGATCACTTTGGTGTCAGGATCTGCCCATCTGGCGCTGATCGGGCTGAACTGTCAGTAGCTGACGATCTGAGCCGATAGGGCCGTCCGCGCATTGACCGCGGAAGCAGACGCAATTTCCTCGAGCCATTGCAACAGTGTCAACGTCGGATCTGGATCCCGCTTTGCCAAAGTATGTTCGTAGGCGCCGCGGCCGATCTGTTCGAGATACGTACGCTCGTTCCAAACACGTTCCATCGTCGCCGCGAGTTCGTTCGCATGGGGCTGCGACAACAAGTAGCCGGTCTGGCCGTCGCGCATCCATTCGGAAATCCCGCCAACGTTCGAAACGATCACGGGGCGACCACGCAGCATCGCTTCGAGCATGGAATTGGGGACGCCCTCGGCACGTGATGGCAGTAGGAGCGCATGATGATCGCGCCACACCGCGTCGATATCGCTGTTGAAGCCTTGGAATCGAATACGTTGAGCCAGCCCGGCAGCGTGCGCTTGCTGCATGAGTTCGAGTTTCAACTCACCCTCGCCGTAGACATCCAGGATCCAATCCCTATCGCGCCAGGTGGGTGTGCTCAGGACTTCGAACGCCAGGTCCAATCCTTTCACACGATCCATCCGACCGACGAATGCGAAGCGAAGAGTCGTGCCTTGCGGCCAAGGCAAAAGCCCTGCGGTACTGATGTTCAAAGGATTCTGAAACAGCCGCGTGTTCGGCAATGCGATACCCAGATGCTGCTCGCTTCGTGCTCGCAGGTTCGTCGATAACATGCCGACGATTTGCGCAGCCTGGAAGGCCTGCTGAGCGCGGCGCACGGTTCGCGGATGCCGCGGCGCACTCTGCTCACAATGACAGAGAAGTGCATACGGCCAGCGCTTCTGTTCAACAAGGACGTGGCGCAAACGAGTGAATTCTCCACTCCTGGAAATATCGTAGGTGCCGCCCTGATTAATGAGCACTACGTTCGGGCGAAACTCGTGCAGTGCTCGGAAAGGATAGAAAAGCCGCGTCAGGATGCCAGATCGTCGCCAGCGCCTGCCCACTTT
Source organism: Povalibacter sp. (assembly GCA_045810085.1). Classification (GTDB taxonomy): domain Bacteria; phylum Pseudomonadota; class Gammaproteobacteria; order Steroidobacterales; family Steroidobacteraceae; genus Steroidobacter. Next base: position 6,125 of record JBJMWN010000252.1, read on the forward strand.
TCTGAAATCAACTTGGGCGCCGCGATTCTTGAGTTCAGTCACTGGCCTGGGGATGGTCGGCCATTCGTAAACGCTGGCAAAGACCTCATGCCCCTTGTCGAGCGCCCGAAGTGCCGTGCTCGCCCAGAGCGCTTCACTCCCTCCCCAGGGAGCCGTTGCCATCGTCGTCAAAAAAGCGATTCTCATCTTCGTTCA
>JBJMWN010000253.1:0-4791 GCA_045810085.1 Povalibacter sp.
ACGGTGGGTTCGGCTTTAGCCGAACAGAGACGTCCGACTGAAGGTCGGACTCACAAGAAAAAATACACGCCTTCTCACTGTGGGTTCGGCTTTAGCCGAACGGGGACGTCCGACTGAAGTCGGACCCACAAAGAAAAAACACACGCCTTCTCACTCTGGGTTCCGCGTCAATCTGGCGGTATTTCCAGTCGCAAGGAGCACCGGTCGGACTTTGCCGACCGGCGCAGCTCGTGACTACGAAAGCCTATCGATCGTCGCCGTCGCGAGGAATCGATTCCGGCACCGAGGGCTGAACGGCAGTCAGCTTACCGCTGAGCACCCATGCTCTCTGGCTGGGGGCCAGCCGCGGAGCCAGGAAGCCATCGTTCAGTTCGCGAGTGACCGCGAAACGATTGAATTGAGTCGCAGGAATATACAGACGTTCGTTGGGCAGACCATCTGATTCATCTTCCAGATCTGCCTCCACAAAGCTCAGCGCACCGTCTCCATTCGTATCGATGCGTTTCACTTCCGCAGCATACGCATCGAACAATCGCCGGTTGAGGTTGTTAACTGCGGGCTCGAATGAACCCCTGCGCACGTAGACGTCGAGCATGATCTCGTTCGCCAGCCCGCTCGGAATGAAGCGCAGCCGTGTTTCTTTCTGATCGTCGTCATTTGTCACCGGCCGGTCGGGGTCAGACGGACTGGCATTGGCCCCGCGATCCGGATCGCGTGGGTTCGCAGGATCATCACCTAGTTGTTGCTTGAGCGGCGGATAGTTGTTCGACACACCGGAAGGTCCGGAGCCCGGGATCACCGAGAAGCGATCGTACTGACGGCCCGCCTCAAATGAGCCGGGCACACCGCCCGTGAAAGGTAGTTCGTACAACGGGAAGATCCAGTCCGTGTACTCGTTGAACTCCCAGTAGGAATGGCAGTCGCTCTGCTGGAAACAGTTGTAAGCGCCCATGCTCAGACTGATGGGCACCAGATTGCTCTGCTTGTTGGGGAAGTGATCGCTGGCGCTGGGTAGCCGCGGCGCTTTGCCATCCGTGGTGAAGGTCCTGCCCGTCACGTTGTTGTGGTCACCCATCGCAGCAATTCTCGCCGCGTCCGCAGCTGTCATCGTACCGAATGCGGCGCGACCGTCTTGCATCGGCGCGGCGATTGCAGGTACTACGACGTCATGGATCATCCAGCCTTCGTACCATCCCGATTCGTTGTTGATAACGAAGAGTCCTGAGATGTCAGTGAAGATGTCGATGAACGCTCCGGGATCTTTCGGGTCCGTCGGCAGACCCGGCTTGGGCTCAAGCACGACTCGCACCGCACCGATCGTCTTCAACTGATGATTTGCCGCATTTGCGGCAGTCGGAATTGCGTGATCATTCACTCCTGGAATCGCCGCCGTGAAGATGTTGGGTTCAAAGTTGTTGGTGTCGAGCAGGTAGTACTGAAACAGCTGACTGGGCTTGTCAGCTTCCGCGAACGCACGCAGGGGACTGATCGTACGCGGGCGCTGAGCCATCTCTTCGAGCACGTCGTGCAACGCTGCCGGCAGATGTCTTAGATCTCGCCGACCCGCGATCGGGCTCACCGCATCCGCAGTGACCTGTTCCGATTCCATTGCCTCATCGTCAGGCGACTGCGCTGCAGCCCACCGCGATCCCATCAATGTGGACAAGCCCATCACTGCAACACAGCATGCTGTCCGCAAGCGATAGTCGTTAAAGAAAGTCTGCTGTATGTCACTCATGGCGATCTCCTTTAATAGCGCCGCAAGCGTTGGCCAGATATGAAGTGCGAATATTGCTTCGCAGAGAACGGCGCGAAGAGTAAGTACGAGAGTTATCTCGAAAAGTTTTTGAACAGCAGCGACATCGCGACGTTGTAATAAAAGGTTCAAATGCTCGCGTGCTGTGTCATGCACGTTGTTGCAACGCGCTTACTCGCGCTGCATGAATACATGTAGTCGAGCCGAACAGCTTCGTATCTATTGCCGTGCTAGCAGAATTTAGTATCGTGCTAGCAATCATTGCTAGCACACGGGAGTCGAGATGAAGTACAGAGACTTTGGGGCGCAGATAACCTACAACGAACAGGACGAGGATTTCGACGGCCTGGTTATCGGCGCAAGCGCCGACATCGCATTCAAAGGCAGATCTGTCAGCGAGCTCGAGCGGCATTTCAAAGAGGTCGTGGATAAGCATCTGACGCGTTGTGCATCCAAGCGCCAGGATCCGTATCGGAAGTTCAACGGTACGATCGTGGTGCGAGTCGAGCCCGATCTGCATCGGGATGTCTTTCTGCAGTCGCAGATTGAAAAAAAATCCCTGAACAAGTGGATTGAAGTCCTTCTTCTCCAAAAGGTGAGCCGTAAGGCTCGCTAAACAGCATGAAGCCGGCTCTTCTTGCATTGCTCGGCTGAGAGACACACGATGAAAGCCGAGAACCCAAGCCCCGCGACCGCAGAATTCCGTGATTTCTGCGACTCTGCTTGACACTCCTCATCCATCTGCCTACCTTCCCGCCTCCGTCAGGTGAGCGCGAGTGCATTTCACGATGCATCGCGCGAGCGTGAAGCCGGTACCGATCGCAAGATCCAAGCCGGCGCTGCCCCCGCAACGGTATTCGAGTCCAATCGGCATCTGAAGCACGAGCTTCAGCCACTGCGTTCAATCAACAGGAACGTGGGAAGGCGATGTCGACGAGCGTTCACGCGCTCACTCGAGAGCCCGGAGACCGGCCTGACGCCCGATCGTCGCAAGACGATCAGTACAGCGTCGCGGTGGGCGATGAGCGTACGCGCTAGGCGCGCCGCTTGCTCCCCACTGCCCGCTCTCGACAACACCAGACCATGCGGGCGTGCATGGAAAGCGGGACATCATGAAATACATTTCCTCAGCATCTTTGCGGCTGGCGATCGCCGTCACTCTCACCGGAACTACGATTCCATCGCTCGCCGCGGCGGCAGACGGGCTCGATCCTGTCATCGTCACCGCTGCTCGACTCGCCGAACCGTTGAGCGATGTCGTTGGCTCCGTCAGTGTGATCACTCGTGCGGATATCGAGCGTCGCCAGGTCCATTCGGTACAGGATCTGCTGCGCGGTGAAACCGGTATCAGCATCGCGAACAACGGAGGCTTGGGAAAAATCAGCTCCGTATTCGTTCGCGGCACAGAAGCCGATCAGGTTCTCGTACTGGTCGACGGTGTGCGCGTTGGTTCCGCGACCGCAGGTACCACACGCATCGAATATCTCCCGGTCGATCAGATCGAACGTATCGAAATCGTTCGCGGTCCTCGCTCGAGCCTCTATGGCGCCGATGCCATGGGCGGCGTCATTCAGATCTTCACGCGCCAATCCGATCAGCCATCGATCACTGTCGGCGGCGGATCGCACGAAACCAGGAACACTTCGGCGAGCTTCGGCCTCAAAGGTGAAAACAGTTGGCTGTCGGTCGCAGGCAGCTACATCGAAAGCGACGGCTTCAATGCCTGCCGCGACTCCTTCAACGGGGCATTCTTCACGGGCGGATGTTTCACCGATGAGCCGGATGCAGATGGCTTTCGCAATGCATCGGGTTCGGTGCGCGCGGGCTATCGCTGGGGTGAACGCGCCGACGTGGAAGCGACTGCGCTATACGCATCTGGCCGCAGCGAGTACGACGGCGACTTCGGCAACCAGACCGACTTCTCGCAAGGCGCTTATAGCGTCAAAGGTCATCTCGCGCCGACATCCAATTGGGATCTGACATTGCTGGTCGGAACCAGCCGCGACAATGCAGATGACTCGATGGACGGCGTGTACGTCAGCACTTTCGATACGGAGCGACGCAGCGCGAGTGTGCAGTCCGATTGGTCAGTCACGAACGATCAGGTGCTCACACTCGGAGTGGATTACCTCGATGATCGCGTCGACAGCACAACGCTCTATGACGAGACGAGCCGAGATAACACAGGCCTGTTCGCACAGTACAAAGGCCGCTTCGGCGCGCACGAACTGCTGGCATCGGTGCGTAGCGATGATAACGAGCAATTCGGGAATCACAGCACGGGCAGCCTCGGCTACAAGTGGTTCATTGCAGACTCCCTCGCGCTGCATGCAGGCTGGGGAAGCGCGTTCCTCGCGCCAAACTTCAACGATCTGTACTACCCGAACTTCAGCAATCCGAACCTCAACCCTGAGAAGTCGAATAGCTTCGAAGTTGGTGCATCGGGCGCGGCTGCAAACATCGGCTGGTCGCTCGCCGCATTTCAAACGGAAGTCGACGATCTGATCGCGTTCGATCTCACGACCTTTCTGCCACAGAATCTGAGCAAGGCGCGCATCCGCGGTCTCGAAGCCGAAGCGCATACCCAACTCGGCAACTGGTCGCTGGGTCTGGGCTATACCGCACTGGATCCACGCAATCGCGACGGTGGCTTCAACGATGGCAACTTCCTGCCACGTCGTGCACGTCAGTCAGGTCGTGTGGATGTCGGCTACGGCACCGACGCATTCAGTGTCGGGACCACGATCAATCTCGCGGGTTCGCGGTACGACGATCTCGCCAACACTACCAAGCTTGATTCGTACACCCTCGTCGACCTGGTGGGCCAGGTGCATTTCGCGAGCGATTGGTCCGTTGAAGGCCGCGTCGCCAACGCTTTCGACGAAAAGTATGAGACGGCATCCTTCTACAACCAGGATGGCCGCACGTACTTCCTGACATTGCGCTAGCAGCATCGTCCACGCTGATCGCCGGGCCCGGACCCACAGGCTTTCTCGCTGTGGGTCCGGGTTCAGCCGGACTTCTGCATCCCACAC
>JBJMWN010000254.1:0-4304 GCA_045810085.1 Povalibacter sp.
ATCAGAACAATGGACGCGCTGATCACTCCCGTGTCGCCGTGCGAAGCGAGAAGCCCCGCAAACAATGTGCCCAGCAGGATCGCGACGAACGTGCCCATCTGAATGAGCGCATTGCCGCCCACCAGTTCGGTATCACGCAGAACCTCGGGAAGTATTCCGTACTTGGCTGGCGCGAAAAATGTCGAATGCATTCCCATCATGAATAGAGCAGCAAGCAGAGTTGGGAGATGTTGGCGTGCAAAGCCCAGAGCTGCGACCGACATGATGAAAATCTCGGCCGCCTTCACGATCTTCAGGACGAGAGTCTTGTCGTAGCGATCGGCAAGCTGCCCGGCCATTCCCGAGAACAGCACGAACGGCAGAATGAACAAACCACCCGCGAGGTTGGTGAGTACTCGCGGATCCATGGTCGTGTACGTGGCCGCGTGATACGTGGCCAGAATGATCAGTACGTTCTTGTAGACGTTGTCATTGAAGGCGCCGAGCGCCTGAGCGCCGAAAAACGGAAGAAAACGCCTTTGCCCGAACAGTCGGAACTGGCTGTGCTCGCGCATGACCGCCTTGTTGTGAGTTTTTCACGAAGCAAGGCCGATCATATAGGGCGGCGTACGAGGGCTGCAAAAGAGCGCTTGGGGCTCGGCTGCGGATGCCAACTCACCGCAACGTTCGCGCCGCAAGTTCATTTCAGGGACGCCGTGAATCCGTCCCTGGAGGCTCTGACGAAAACATCCATGTTTTCGACAGCCCTGAAATGAACTTCCGACGCAAACGTTGCTGCGTCCGCAGGACGTGGAAGGCTACGGCCTGAGCACCTGCGCCACCGGAGTTGAGGGCAATGCAGCGACCAGCGCCTCCACCTCGATGTTGGGGCGTACGTTGTTCGAATAGATTCCGCAGTTGAGCTTGCGTGAGTTGACGCGCACTGCGATTCGCGGAAAGACCTGTTCGTTCATACCGCGCAGCAGGTCGCAATCACTGAGTGTCAGCGGCACATCACGAATGGCTTTCGCGAGCGACATCTTCTGCCAGCTCGCGGGGAAGCGTTCCAGATCATTGGCAGTAGGCAAGGTGACACTGCGCAAACGTGCGACGAGTTGATCCTTGCTGTCGAAGGTCGTTTCGGCCCGCACGTTCTCCTCACTGGCGGGAACGGGTGTAGCGACTGCGATCCGCGCAGAGATGCGATTGAACGGACCACCTTCGCAGCGCGTTTCGACGACTGAATGATGAGCGCCCACTGCCTTGAGGATCGCACGAACTTTTTTCACCAGAGAGTCGCAGTTGTAGAAAGTCGTATCGCTGCGATATTCGAATGGGAAGCTCTGGACGTGCCAGATGGCATCCAGCGTCGGCGTAATCGAGTTGTTCGAAAGCGCAATGCTGTGAGTCAACGTGAGGACGAGTAGTGCGATGCTCGACCCGAGAAAGAAGCGCCGCATGTTCCGCTCCAGCTGACAACTGTACGCGGAAGATTCTGCTCGCTGGCGCAAGCGGCAACGATGTACTGAGTGCTTATTTCCAAGGCTTCGGCGATAAATAGCAATCAGCGCCGCGAGTGTCCGCTGCTCATCGCAGCGGACACTCGTTTCGACGTCGCAATTCTAAGCGGTTGCGCGCGATCGAACTGTCAGCAGATCGGCTGTGCGCTTGTGCGCAGCGTGCTGCCGCATGAGAGTGCTCTTACCGAACAGCGATTCGATCAGATCCACCGCGAGTTCGGCCGTGCGGTTGCGAACATCGAGTGCGGGGTTCAGCTCCATGACATCGAGCGAACCGAGTCGTCCGGTGTCCGCGATCATCTCCATGCACAACTGCGCTTCGCGATACGAAGGGCCGCCGGGAACGGTCGTTCCTACGCCGGGTGCGATTTCAGGATCCAGAAAATCGACATCGAAGCTCACATGCAGATGCGTGTCATCGTCGAGCTGTTGCAGCGCCATTTCCATCGTTTGTCGCACACCGACCTCATCGATGAAGCGCATGTCGAACACTTCGAGCCCTTGTTCGTGCACGAAGCGCTTTTCACCGGCATCGACGCTGCGAATTCCGATCTGACGAATCCACTGCGGTGAAATGGCGGGAACTTGGCCACCGATCTCGATGAGTTCGCGAGGTCCGAAGCCGCACAAGCACGCGACCGGCATTCCATGCAGATTGCCGCTGGGCGAGAGTTCGCGTGTGTTGAAGTCGGCATGAGCGTCGAGCCAGAGGACGAGCAACTTGCGATTGGTGTTGCGACAGTGACGTGCCGCAGCGCTGATCGAGCCGACGCCGAGGCAATGATCTCCTCCGAGCAGAATGGGCAGGCGCTCCTGCGTGAGCTCCGCATACACCGCATCGTGAACCAAGTGGTTCCAAGCGACGACCTCGCGCAGATGACGGTACCCATCCACGGGAGCGGTGACGGGATTCGACGGGCCATTGAGGTTGCCCCGATCTACGACATCGAAGCCGCGCGCAGCCAGAGCACTATGCAATCCGGCAACGCGCAGTGCTTCGGGTCCCATCGATGCACCACGATCATTGGCGCCCACATCGGTCGGTGCGCCAATGATGCTGAGCATGCGAGCGAGAGACCGACTCATGCGAGTTCTCCTGCAACGATCGGGCGTGGGCTTTGCTCGCGAGAACGTTGCGAAGGCAATGCCGCAGCGTCGCTGCTGTGAATGAGACCGCCGAAGAGATTCTTCGGATTCGTCAATTGCGGGACCAGATCGAGCGTTCGTTGATCCTGGTCCATGCGATGGAGTCGATGCAGGTATCGAAGCGCGGAGAAATCTTCGAGCGCGAAGCCGACAGAGTCGAAGATCGTGACTTCGCGAGCACTGCCTCGTCCGAGGGCGCGACCCGCAATCACATCGGCGAATTCGATCACCGGGAAGTCGGGTTCGAGTTGCTGAATCTCGCCTTCGATGCGGGATTGCGCTTCGAGCTCGACCACGACTCGCGTGTCGGGCCGACGCAGGATGTCAGCGTGCAACTCGGTCTTGCCGGGACAATCGCCACCAATCGCATTGATGTGAACGCCCGGCTCGATCATTTCTGGGGTCAGGATGACGGCATTGCACTTATCGGCTGTGGCGGTCGTAATAATGTCTGCACCGCGAACAGCCTCCGCGATCGACGAGCAGGATTTGATGCGCAAGCCATCCAGTTGCAGGCCTTCGAGATTGCTCTCGAGCTTCTCAGTGGCTGCAGGATCGACGTCGTACAAGCGCATCTCGCGGATGCCGAGTAAATGATGAAATGCGATGGCCTGAAATTCGCTCTGCGCACCATTACCGATGAGCGCCATCACGCAACTGTCGCGATTCGCCATCCATCGAGCTGCAAGTGCAGAGGTCGCGGCGGTGCGTAACGCGGTGGTGTAGGTCAGCTCTGAAAGCAACAGCGGATAACCTGTTTCCACATCCGCGAGAACACCGAACGCGGTAACCGTCAGTAGGCCCTCCGACGTATTTTTCGGATGACCATTCACGTATTTGAATGAATAGAGCTGGCCATCGCTGGCCGGCATTAATTCGATCACGCCAACGCTCGAGTGAGTGGCGTGTCGAGGCGAGCGTTCGAACTCACCCCAGCGGCGGTAGTCCGCTTCGATTTCGATCGCAAGCTCTTCAAGAAAGGTGGTGATCCCTGTGTCTCGAACCAATCTCTGTATTCGCTCTGTGCCGATGTAATCGACCATGACTGCCCCCAAATGAATCACAAGCGAGGCAGTCTTTCGTTTGTGGGAGCCAAAGAGAAGACAGAAGACTGACCAAAAAGTATGGTTCATTGATCACAATGATCACTCTGAATGGCATTTCGGCTAGACTGTGCGTGGGTAAGCCGGGAGTCAGACGTTGGACGACATTGATCGCCAGCTCATCAGCCTTCTTCGGGAAGACGCACGCCAACCCGTTGCGACGTTAGCCAAGAAGCTCAAAGTCGCCCGCGGCACCGTGCAAAACCGGATGGCCAAACTCGAAGCGGACGGGACCATCGTCGGCTACACGGTGCGTCTGAGACCACAGGCCGAGCGTCATCACATTCGCGCACTAATGAATGTCGTGGTTGAAGGCAATCATGCTGAATCCGTTCTGAAAGCTCTGCGCGGTGATCCTGCCGTGACTGAGTTGCATACGACGAATGGTCGGTGGGATCTCGTCGCCGAATTACGCTCGGATAATCTGGAAGAGTTCGATCGGGTGCTGCGCAGGATTCGTCTGCTCGAAGGCATCGCCAGCACCGAAACCAATCTGCTGTTGTCAACTCACAAATAGCTGCGCTGTTTGCGCCGCCAAATATTTTTTTGAAGACTC
>JBJMWN010000255.1:0-9829 GCA_045810085.1 Povalibacter sp.
AGAGGGTGTTTTGCTTCCCGCTCCGCCGCCGCGTGCTGGCGAATTACTTCTACGCAAAGGCGCAGGCAAAGTGGGCGTGCCTGTCGTCGCGATGCGTCGAGCAGTGTTGACGCGCCAACTCGATCACAAACGAATTCCAGCGCTGCTGCATCCAGGCAATGCACGAGCGCAAAAAATCATCGCCGAACACATGGCCGCACGCGCCGCCTGCTTCTGGGCAACCGATTGCGGCCGCGGCTGTTCGATACGCGCGAACTATCAATCGACGACCGTGCACATTCCGCCGGCACTGGGTTCGGGCAACCTGGATATCCTTACGAATGCGATGGTGCGCGAAGTCACTCTCGGCAAAGAGGGCCGGGCAAGCGGCGTGATCTTCATCGATAAGCGCGACGGGAAGGAACGTACGGCGAAAGGTCGCATCGTCACCCTCGCAGCGAGTGCGTGCGAGAGCGTGCGCATCCTGCTCAACTCGAAGTCGCCGCAATTTCCTCAGGGTCTCGCGAACTCGAGCGGCAATGTGGGCAAGTACCTGATGGATACGGTTGGGGCTGGCATCCAGGGACAAGTGCCTGCACTCGAAAGCATGCCGCCTCACAACGAAGACGGCACCAGCGGCTCACACGTCTACACACCGTGGTGGCTCTATCGCGAACAACTTGCAGGCAAGCTCGATTTCCCTCGCGGTTATCACATTGAGCCAGGTGCAGGTCGCGAAATGCCGAACAGCGGCAGCATCACGCAGGTCGCTCATCTCTCACGCGCGTACGGCAAAGGCTTTCGCGAAGACATGCGTCGCTACTATGGTTCGATCGTTCGCCTGACCGGCCGCGGCGAGATGATTCCAAACGAAAACTCCTACTGCGAGATCGATTCGAAGGCGAAGGATCGCTATGGAATTCCGGTGCTGCGTTTCACATGGAAATGGTCAGAGCACGAAACGCGGCAGGCGGCTCACATGCACAAGGCTTTCGCAGAAATCATCGATGCAATGGGCGGTCGCGTCATCTCGAAACTGGAAACCAACGGTGCGAATGCGATTGCTCCGGGCGGCTACATCATTCACGAAGTCGGCGGCGCCATCATGGGCACAGACCCGAAAAAATCTGTGGTGAACCAGTACGGCCAGACCTGGGATGTGAAGAATCTATTCATCACCGACGGCGCACCTTTCCCTTCGAATGCGGATAAAAATCCCACGCTCACCATCATGGCTCTCGCCTGGCGCTCAGCGGATTACATGTTGAGCGCGATGAAGAGGAAAGAACTATGAACTGCGCTGCCATGCTAACTGTGGGTCCGACTTCAGTCGCACGATACGAAGAGTGTTCGACTGAAGTCGAACCCACAGCGGAAGAGATTGGCCGCCGGCGCGTGCCCTCAATAAAGCACTCAACTGCTCAAGCGCCCTTCATCGAAGGAGCACTCTTATGAATCTCGATCGTCGTACTGCAATCCAATGGATGCTCGCCGCAAGCGCAGCACTTCGCGCGCCGTCCATTGCCTTCGCCGATGATGTCGCGAAGACCATTGCTGCGAACGGCTATGGAAAAGATCCGAACCTGATCAAGAGCTACGCGTCCGGTGAACTGTGGCCGCTGACGCTGACTTCAGACCAGCGAAAGATCGCGAGTGCCTTGAGCGACACGATTATTCCGCCCGAAGGAAATCAGCCGGGCGCGGCCGGTGTGGGCGTGGTCGACTTCATCGATGAATGGATCAGCGCGCCGTATCCGGACAACGTACGTGATCGCCCGCTCATCCTCGAAGGACTCGCATGGCTCGATGAGCGCGCGCGCGCAAAATACAAGACAGGTTTCGCCAGCAGCAGCGATCAGCAGCGTGCCTCGCTGTGCGATGAACTCGTTGGCACGACGGTTCCTGCAGCGCTGCAAAAACCCGCCGCGTTCTTCGCGCGCTACCGCGACCTGACTGCAGTCGGTTTCTACACCACTCCGATCGGCACTCAGGATCTGGGTTATCGCGGCAACGTACCGCTCGATCGTTATGACGGCCCACCGAAAGAGGCGTTGGCCAAATTGGGATTGGGTTGAACCGGCAGATATCGTTCGGCTAAAGCCGAACCCACAGTTTTCTTAACTTTCGCTGCTGGCCAGAGGCCAGCGGCCTTTAGCCCTTCGCTTTTCTCTGGGTGCTGGTCAGATGCCAGTGGGGCCAGATGCGATTAGCCTTCGCTCTTCTCTGGGTGCTGGCCAGAGGCCAGTAGTGACTCTCGTTGCTGGCCAAAGGCCAGTAGCCAGACGCCAGCGGCCCTTCCCCTCTCCCTTCCCCTCTTATCCTTCCGCCTTCACCGGCAGCTTCACGCGAATGTGAAGCTCTTTGAGCTGATCCTCGCTCACCGCTGTGGGCGCGTTGGTCATCAGATCAGCAGCCGTCTGAGTCTTCGGGAACGCGATCACGTCGCGAATGCTGTCGGTGCCCGCCATGAACATCACGATGCGATCGAGACCGAACGCAATGCCACCATGCGGCGGCGTGCCGAACTTGAGCGCCTCGAGCAGGAAGCCGAACTTGATCTGCGCTTCTTCAGGACTGATCCCCAACAGATCGAACACTGCGGATTGCATCTCCTGGCGATGGATACGCACGGAGCCACCGCCGATCTCTGAACCGTTCAGGACCATGTCGTAGCCCTTCGACACCGCGTTCGCAGGATCCGCCCGCAGGGCCGCGGGATCGTCCTGACGTGGTGCCGTGAACGGATGATGCATGGCCCCCCAGCGTTTGCCGTCCGGATCCCACTCGAACATGGGGAAGTCGACAACCCACAGCGGCTGCCAACCGGCCTTCGCGAGTTTGAGATCGTGACCTACCTTCAGGCGCAGAGCGCCGATCGAGTCGTTCACCACTTTCGCCGTATCGGCGCCGAAGAAAATCAGATCGCCATCCTGCGCGCCCGTGCGCGACATGATTCCCGCGATGGCTTCGTCGGTAAGGAATTTCAGAATCGGCGATTGCAGACCTTCGCGGCCTTTCGCCTTCTCATTCACCTTCACGTACGCGAGACCCTTCGCGCCGTAGCGACCAACGAACGTGGTGTAGTCGTCGATCTCTTTGCGCGAGAGCTTGCTGCTGCCTTCGGGCACTCGCAGAGCGACGACGCGACCGTTCGGGTTCGAGGCTGGCGCTGAGAACACCTTGAAGTCCGATCCTTTCACCAGATCGGCAACATCGACGAGCTCGAGCGGAATTCGCAGATCAGGTTTGTCCGATGCATAGCGACGCATCGCTTCTTCATAGGTGATGCGTGGAAACGGCTGCGGCAGATCATCGCCGAGCACGGCTTTGAACAGATGACGAATCATCTCCTCCATGAGCTGCATGATTTGTTCTTCGCTCATGAACGAAGTTTCGATATCGAGCTGCGTGAATTCCGGTTGACGTTCGGCACGCAGATCTTCATCGCGGAAACAGCGCACGATCTGATAGTAGCGATCGAAGCCGCTCATCATGAGCAGCTGCTTGAAGAGCTGCGGCGATTGCGGCAACGCGAAGAACTGGCCCGGATGTGTGCGACTCGGCACCAGATAGTCGCGAGCGCCTTCTGGCGTTGCCTTCGTCAGCATCGGCGTTTCGATGTCGACGAAACCTGCATCGTCGAGATAATCGCGCATCGCACGCGTCACCTGATGACGCAGGCGGATACGTTTCTGCATCACATCGCGGCGCAGGTCCAGATAGCGGTACTTGAGCCGCAACTCTTCATTGGTGGCCTCGTCATGATGGAACGGCGGCGTTTCGGAGCGGCTCAGGATCTCCAGCTCTTTCGCGAGCAGTTCCACCTGACCCGAGGCCAATGTGGCATTGGCCGTTCCCGTCGGACGCGCGCGCACCTTGCCGGTGATGCGAATGCAGAATTCGCTGCGCAGCCGTTCAGCATTCGTGAAGACTTCCTTCGCGTCGGGATCGAAAACGATCTGCAGCAGACCTTCGCGATCTCGCAGATCCACAAATATCACTCCGCCATGATCGCGCCGGCGATGCACCCAGCCCGCGACGCTGACGTCCTGCCCGATAAGGGATTCGTTGACCTGACCGCAATAATGGGAACGCATGAGAAGGCTCTGGGCCCTAGGCGCTAGGCACTAGAACCGAAACTGAAGAACAGAAAAAGATCCGGGAACTCAGACGTCCGATTGGCCGTCCGACGCGCGAGGCGGACCTCTATCGCGCTTCCCAGGGCCTAAGGCCTAGCGCCTGCGGCCATTCGAAGAGCGCGCGATGTTACGGAGCGCTCCTACGGCACGCAAGGAACGGGTGGGTGACGAGGGAACAATGCCGACGAGCCGACCGTTCGCCGAGGATGTTGCGGCCTCAAGGCTAGGTCGCTTGGGGCGGATACAAGAAATGGGCGCTATTTTCGGAGCGATCGGCTCTATTTCGCAGGCAGAACTCAGGGAAATGGGTGACCGCCTGTCGCATCGCGGTGCCGTGGCTACCTGGAAAGAAGTCGCCCCGACCGTATTCCTCGGCCGCACCGCTCGCGAGAAAGGTCGCATTCACGTCAAAGGCGCACTTTCCGCCGTTATCGATCTGTCGGGAGCCGCGCCGCAAGGCGTCACCGAAGACGACGTGTTCGACACGTTCGTTCAGAACGGGCTTTCCGGTCTCGAACGCCTTCAGGGGGCGGTCGCCATCGCGGCCTGGGACGACCACACCCAGACATTGCTGCTGGCCCGCGACTTTGTGGGCCAGAAACCGCTGCACTACTGCGCCCTCCCTCATGGCGGCACGGCATTCGCAACCGAATACAAGGCCTTGCTGGCGATCGACGCTCTCCCGGCCGAGGCCGACCTGGACGCTCTGCAGTATCTGCAGTGCTACAAGACCACCCCCCCGGGGCGCACCCTTCTCGCTCGCGTGCACTGCGCGGCGCCTGGCGCGATTACTCGCCTCACGCCCGATGGTGAGCTGGTGTCCGAAGACGAAATGCGCCCGCTGCGGGTCAATGTGCAGCCCGTCGCTGAGAACGTCGCTCGGGACGAACTGGCGCGGCGCATGGTGAATGCGATCCGACGCGTCGCTTCGGGACGATCGCGAATCGGCATCTCCCTCAGCGGCGGTATTGATTCCATGAGCGTGGCGTTCGCATGTCGCGAGTGCGCGCCCAGCGCAGAGCTTGTCGGTTACACGGCAGGTCACGGCGATGACGACCCAGAGATCCGCAACGCGGCAATCGTGATGGACCGACTGGGTGGCCGCCACGTTCCGGTCATCGTTACTGCCGATCCCCTGGCTAAGCTCCTGCCGGAGCTGGTCTGGCATTTCGAAAGCCCGGTTGGGCGAACGGAGACCGTTCAGGCGCTCGTGATCGCAAAAGCGGCGCGTGATGATGGGCTCGAGTGGCTGATGACGGGCATGGGCTCTGACGGCCTGTTCGCAGGTATGCCGAAGCACAAGTTGCTGTGGCTGAGTCAGCTAATCCCGCCGCTTCGCAAGGACCTGCAGGAGTTCTATGCGCTCACGCAGTCCGGACGACCGCCGCAGCGGCCGATGGCCAAGCTCATGGATCTGCTTTATTTCCGGGGTGCCGTACCGCCTGTTCCGCGTATCCGCGAAGCGAGCTTCGTCCCCGGTATGCCCTACTTCCCTGCGGCAGGTCCGGAGTTTCTGAATCACACAATGGTCAAGGATGCACACGAGACGCTATCGCGCTCTCTGGTGCGACTCGAACGTCCCTTCCAGGCAGCGGGGCTGGACTTTGCGTCGCCGTTCTTCGATCGCGAAGTGATGGATTACGCCTTCGCACTACCGAGCAAGCTCAAGATCAGGCGCGGCCAGGAAAAGTACATCCTGCGGCAGGCCATGCATTCGCTGGTGAGTCCGGATCTGCTGAACACGCCAAAAGGCATCTCGCGCATTCGGCAGGACGGTCAGTTCGCGCAGACCCTCCAGAAGCTCTCTGATCGTTACCTTAGCCGCGAACGGCTACAGGCTCGCGGTTGGTTCGATCCCGACGAGGTCCAGCGCATCAGCCGACGGCTCGGCCACAATCGCTATCACGCAGAAGCAGCGATGCGGCTTTGGACGATCATCGTCACTGAGATTTGGGCGCAGCTCTATCTCGATCATCGGGGCCGCCGGCCCAGCGAATGACTGAGCGGTCAGCTCGCGCCCAAAGCCGAGAACCCGTTACTTCTTCTTCGCAGGCTTCGCTTTGGCCTTTGCTTTCGGTTTCGGCTTCGCCTTAGGCGGTGGGCTTTTGGCAGCCGCTTTGCTCGGCTTCGCGACAGGCTTCTTGGCAGCGGGCTTCGCCTCAGCCTTGGTTTCGGCCTTGGCTTCCGGCTTCGCTTCTTCTTTCTTGGTGTCGTCCGCCTTGCTCTCCGGTGCGTCTTCTCCGGCGGCCAGATTGCGCTTCTCTTCCTTATCGGATTTGAAATCAGTCTCGTACCAGCCATCGCCCTTCAGACGAAACACCGGCGCGGAGACCAACTTCTTCAGCGCTGTCTTGCCGCAGCTCGGACATTTCTTCAGCGGCTCATCGGAGATCTTCTGCAGCGCTTCGATATAGAACTTGCAGTTACTGCATTCGTATTCGTAGAAGGGCATGGCGTCTTTTATTAGATGTAGGCCGGGACAGAGGCCAACGGCATCATAGGGGGAAGAAGCAGGAGATCAAGGGCGAAAGGAATGCGAGCTTGCCATGAATGTGCTGGCGAGCAGTCCAATCTTGAGTGATGAGCCTGAGGGTCTGGCTCCAGCGGCAAGGGAAACCAGAACTGTTCGGCTAAAGCCGCACCCACAGTCAGAGAGAGCAAGAAAGCTTCTTCGGTTGTGAGTCTGGCGTCAGCCGGACAGCTCAGCCCCAAAACCTGTTCGGCCAAGCCGAGCCCACTCTGGGACAGGCCCGAGACTCTCTGCGTGCGCAAACACTCACGCTCTGGAGAACGCGAGTTCTCCAGAGTTTGCCGTCACCTTGATCTTGCTTCCGGGTCCGAACTCGCCGCGCAGAATTCGCTGGGCGAGAGGATTCTCGACCTGCTGCTGGATGGCACGCTTCAATGGTCGTGCTCCATACACAGGATCGAACCCTGCTTCGCCGAGCTGATCCATCGCAGCCGAATCCAGCGTGAGCTCCATGTCGCGATCCGCGAGTCGCTTGCGCAGATAGCTGAGCTGGATATCCACGATCGAGCGCAGCTGCTCGCGGCCGAGCGGATGGAACACGACGATGTCATCGACGCGGTTGATGAATTCGGGCCGGAAGTGCTGGCTGACAATTTCCATCACCGCCGCTTTCATCTTCGCGTAATTCGCTTCACCCGCGAGTTCCTGGATCACATGCGATCCCAGATTCGAGGTCATGATGATCACGGTATTGCGAAAATCGACGGTTCGACCCTGACCATCGGTCAGGCGGCCATCGTCGAGCACTTGCAGCAGCACGTTGAAGACATCCGGATGCGCCTTCTCGACTTCATCGAGCAACAGCACTGAATACGGACGACGGCGCACGGCCTCCGTCAGGTAACCACCCTCTTCGTATCCGACATAGCCCGGAGGAGCGCCGATCAAGCGCGCAACCGAATGCTTTTCCATGAACTCCGACATGTCGATGCGGACCATCGCCTCTTCCGTATCGAAGAGGAACTCCGCCAACGCTTTGCACAGCTCGGTTTTTCCCACGCCGGTCGGGCCCAGAAACAAGAACGAACCGTTGGGCCGATTCGGATCCGACAGTCCCGCACGTGAGCGACGGATCGCATCCGACACCGACCTCACTGCTTCGGCTTGTCCGACGACGCGCTTGCCGATGGCTTCTTCCATCCGCAGCAGCTTTTCCTTCTCGCCTTCCAGCATTTTCGAGATCGGAATGCCCGTCCATTTGGACACGACCTCCGCGACTTCTTCATCCGTCACTTTGTTGCGCAGGAGCTTGGTTTCCTGCTGTTCGGCTGCAGTCGCCTGGGTCAATCGACGCTCAAGCTCGGGAATCTTCCCGTACTGCAATTCGGACATGCGCGCGAGATCCTGCGCACGCCGCGAGGTCTCGAGCTCGGTGCGCGCTCGCTCGAGCTCCTCTTTGATCTGAGCAGAATTCTGGACAGCCGCTTTCTCCGCTTTCCAGATTTCCTCCAGATCGGAAAATTCCTTGTCGAGTGACTTCAATTGCTCATCGAGCGTAGCCAGACGTTTGCGTGAAGCCTCATCGGTTTCTTTCTTCAGCGCCTCCCGCTCGATTTTCAGCTGAATGATGCGTCGCTCGAGCCGATCCATCTCCTCCGGCTTGGAATCGATCTCCATGCGAATGCGTGAGGCTGCTTCATCGATCAGATCGATGGCCTTGTCCGGCAGCTGACGATCGCTGATATATCGATGTGAAAGCGTCGCTGCCGCGACGATGGCGGGATCCGTGATCTCGACACCATGGTGAACTTCGTAGCGCTCTTTCAAGCCGCGCAGAATCGCGATCGTGTCTTCCACGGAAGGCTCGCCCACGAACACTTTCTGGAAGCGGCGCTCCAGTGCGGCATCCTTCTCGATGTACTTGCGATACTCATCGAGCGTCGTCGCGCCGACGCAATGCAATTCGCCGCGCGCCAACGCGGGCTTGAGCATATTGCCGGCATCCATTGCACCTTCGGCTTTGCCAGCGCCGACCATGGTGTGAAGCTCGTCAATGAACAACACGACCTGGCCTTCCTGCTTGGCCAGATCATTCAATACAGCCTTGAGTCGCTCTTCGAATTCACCGCGATACTTGGCGCCCGCGATGAGCGAGCCCATGTCGAGCGACAGGATCCGTTTGCCACGCAGGCCTTCGGGGACTTCGCCATTCACGATCCGCTGCGCGAGGCCTTCGACGATCGCTGTCTTGCCCACGCCTGGCTCGCCTATCAGCACAGGATTATTTTTCGTCCGACGCTGCAGCACCTGGATCGTCCGACGAATCTCGTCGTCGCGACCGATCACCGGATCGAGCTTGCCCTTGCGCGCGAGATCGGTGAGGTCGCGGCCGTACCGCTCGAGTGACTGATAGGTGCCCTCCGGATTTTGACTGGTGACGCGCTGCGATCCGCGGACGGACGTCATCGCCTGGAGAATCGCGTCCTTCGTGATGCCGCGCTGCTCGAGAAGCCGCACCGACGGTGAACGCGATCCCTCCGACGCGATGGCCACGAAGAGGTGCTCGGTGCTGACGTACTCGTCCTTGAGACGCTCAGCTTCCGATTCGGCGGTGTCGGTGACTTTGCGGAGGCGCGCCGAGAGGCCCGGCTGTGCACCACCGTGCGCACGCGGCAGCTTCTCGAGCTCCGCGCGGACGGCAGTCGCGATCGCCGCCGGGTCCGCGTTGATCTTTCTGACAATCTCCGGGACGATGCCTTCGCGTTGTTCGACGAGCGTCAGGAGCAGGTGTTCGGGCAGGATCTCGGGGTTGCCCTCGCGATCGGCCAGCTGTTGCGCCGCAAGAATCGCTTCCTGCGCTTTCTCGGTGTATTTGTTGATATTCATTGTTGCTTCTCGACTCCGTCGCGGCGCTGAAACACCGCGGGACGGGTGCTGCCTTGGTGTCGCTCGACAACCGTCGCGTGGCGCTTTCGCGGCGCCGGCTTATTTCTCCAATTTCCCCAATCCCTCATACAACGCGCGCTGGTCCTTGGTCAGCGAGCGGGGGAGCTGGACCTCTACGGTCGCATACAGGTCGCCGCGCTCGTCCGGCTTTCCGACAGCCGGCATCCCGTGTCCCTTCAAACGAAAGACCTGACCGCTCTGGGTCGTCTCCGGGATCTTGAGGCGCACCGAGCCGGTGATAGTCGGAACTTGTGCCTCTCCGCCGAGCACGGCGGTCGTCACCGGGACTGCAACA
>JBJMWN010000256.1:0-7863 GCA_045810085.1 Povalibacter sp.
CATGCGATGGCAGTGTCGCGGCCCAGTGCACGGCTTCGGCGATGTCATCGGGCAACAAGGGTTGGGTGCCTTCGTAAACCTTCGCTGCTTTCTGGTCATCGCCGTGCATGCGTACATTCGAGAATTCCGTTCCACCGCTGAGCCCTGGTTCGATGTCCGTGCAGCGCACGCCGGTGCCGACCAGATCAGCGCGCAGATTGAGCGTGAATTGCCGCACGAAAGCTTTGGTCGCACCGTACACATTCCCGCCCGGATACGGATAGCGAGCAGCGATGGATCCGAGATTGATCACGTGGCCACGGCTGCGTTGAACCATCCCGGGCAGCGCGGCTCGCGTGCAATAGACAAGTCCTTTCACATTGGTGTCGATCATCCTCTCCCAGTCACTCATGTCTGCTTCCTGCGCAGGCTTGAGGCCGAGCGCCAGACCGGCGTTGTTAACGAGAATGTCGAGGGCTGCCAGCGCTGGCGGCAGATCCGCGAACGCTTGCTTCACGGCTGCCTCGTCACGAACGTCCAAAGTAATTGGATACAGAAGATCGCCCAGCTCTTCCTTCAAGGATTGCAGTCGATCATTACGTCGAGCAGCAGCGATAACAACAGCCCCCTCACGAACAAATCGACGGGCAATTGCTGCGCCGAATCCGGAGCTGGCACCTGTGACAAATACGTTCATCCCGAAACTCCAACGCAGATAAATGTCTTCATTCAGGAAAGGCTGAAATCGTGCGACTGAGCTGCTTCAGCAGCCGGCCGACATGATCGCAGCTCAATCCGCCAATCCCAAGTCGAAGAAACGCCAGCCGGACGTCAATGAATACCTAGCAGAGCAGCACATCGGCTCGTCGGCAATTGGATGCCACGTGCTGCAGGCGTGAGCTACTCGACTACACTCATTTCGGAAGAGCACAATGCGATGCGAGTCGAAGGAGTCATATGCACATGACTATCAGCTTCATCGATCCACCGGCTATCAGACATCTGGGTGAATTCGCCTCACTGAAGAAGGCCATTCTCAGTCACTTCGATGGAGATTCCGGGTTGCGCTATCCAACCGACGCAGGTCGGTGGCACGCAATTGTCAGTTACTACAAGCCGAACGAACGCGAGCTCATTGCCATACAGATACGCGAGCTGCTCTCGCGGGACGATGCGTTCGTCGTCCGATTTTGGGACAAGCATTCGGACTACTTCGCTTTTGAAACTGCCGCCGATGTGCGCGCGTATCTCAGCTCGAAGCTGGAGCTACTACTGGCTCCTTGAATGAAGTAGCGGTTCGGATTCGTGCCCTCTCAACCGCGCGCGCAGACCCGCAGTCTCTTTGCGTTGCCGCTCGTCTTTGCGTGGCGCGCCTGTTCTTCTGCCAGAACATTGCGCCACCACCGATCGCCGGCGTGCGGCGCATTCATGTCGAGGCGCTCTCCCATCGTCGGCGTGGTGACTTGAATTCCTCGCTCCGCGCCGAGCTTCACCACACGTTCGAACGGTTCGTACCAGGCATGCATCGCAAGATCGAACGTGCCATTGTGAATCGGCAGTAGCCAGCCGCCGCCCAGATCCTGGTGGGCCTGCACCGTCTCTTCGGGTTGCATGTGCACGTAGGGCCAATGCTCGTTGTAGGCCCCGGTCTCCATGAGCGTGAGGTTGAACGGCCCGCAACGTCGTCCGATCTCGGCGAAGCCATTGAAGTAGCCGCCATCGCCGCTGAAGAAAGCACGCAGCGATTCATCCTCAATCACCCACGAGCACCAGAGCGTGCGATTGCCATCTCTCAAGCCGCGACCGGAGAAATGCTGCGAAGGCGTGGCGGTGAGATGTACGCCATCGATTATGACGCTCTGCCACCAATCGAGTTGACGCACTCGGTCTCGCGGCACGCCCCACGACACGAGTCGATCGCCGACGCCCAGCGGAGATACGAATACACCCGCACGTTGAGCAAGTACTTTGATCGTGGCCTTATCGAGATGATCGTAATGATCGTGCGAAAGAATGACGCCGCGAATCGCAGGCAGTTGCGACAACGCGATGGGCGGTGCGTGAAAGCGTTTCGGGCCCAGAAAGCTGAAAGGTGAAGCACGCTTCGAAAATACTGGGTCCGTCAGCCACCATCCGCTGCGTAGCTTCATCAGCAGCGTCGAATGACCGAGCCGATAAAGACTGTGAGTGGGTGCGGCTTCGAGTTCCGCACGCGTCAACGGCCGAATAGGAACAGGTGTGGCCGGAACCGTGTTGCGAGGCTTATTGAAAAAGAAATCCCACATGACCTTGCCATCCGGTTTGGTCGTGGGCTTCGCCGCGGCGTTCCGGAAGCGACCCGCAGATAACTGCGCAGAACCCGCGTAATCGCGAATCGCTGCGCCGAACAATGGACGTTTAGCAGGCATGCAAGTCTTCTTGGATCTCGAGCGAGAATCAAATTCACAGGGTAGAGGCCGTAGTCTCTTAGACGATTAAGTCACAGAAATATTGCCGGCGATGCTCATATTCTTCATATACCAGATGGGAGTGCCGAGCTGCCGTCGAAGGTTGTGTGATCGGGAACACCCCGAGCAGGAGGCACGATGAACAAGAACATTCAAAGCAGCGTGCGCCTGCAAAGGCTCACCCAACCAAGCTCACCCAAATAACTTCACTAACTTGAACGCAATAGGAAAGGCCTTGGTCAGGTTCGCGCAGACTCTTGCAACAGAGTCTGTCAAGGATCGTGACTGGTGGCGCGACGCCA
This sequence comes from Povalibacter sp., assembly GCA_045810085.1. Taxonomy (GTDB): domain Bacteria; phylum Pseudomonadota; class Gammaproteobacteria; order Steroidobacterales; family Steroidobacteraceae; genus Steroidobacter. The sequence continues at coordinate 2,729 of JBJMWN010000256.1, forward strand.
CTCCCTCCTGGGTGCTGTGCGTGATCGCTTGGCGCACACTGGCTTTGGGCCTGAGTTTATTGATCGTTGCTGCAGCCGTAACGCTCTACACATCTCCGGGCAAATACGGCGCGGCAGACCTGCTGATTGCCCTCGTGCTTCTGTCTTCAATCTATCTGCTTGTGATGTCCGCTCGACGAGTCGGCGACATCCTGGCCCTGTACATCGTGAGAGACGCGGACCCGGGAGATCGCGGCCCAGTATGGGTTCGAGCGCTGCTGGCGTTCGCCGTTATCAGTGCCATGACCGGACTGGCGTGGTGCGGCTATCGCCTCGCCCACCAAAGCTTTCCAGATCTGACCTGGGCAGATCATCCAGTTGCATTCACCGCCCGCGCCGGTGCTCTGCTCGTCGCGTTTGGCTACGTCACGTTCACCTGCAGTCGAGCGTTCGCACTGCTGATATCAAATCCGCCGTTCTATCCCTTGCTGATCGAGCGCATTTACGGCGATAGCTGGCTCTCTTTCAAACGGTCGTACAGGTACTACGGCTGATACGAGCCGCCTTCCTCAAAAGGCTCGGGCCCGAGTGAAAGTCTGGTAGACACTTCGCTTGCCTTCGTCATGCAAGCAGCGGCCGCTGCCAAATCGTAAACATCTGCGAACCAAAAAAACTCAATGCTTCATGTGTTCAAGACACAGAACAGCTCGGTAGGCACAGAGATCATCGACGAGCGCTTTTTCGTCGGCCAGGATCTTCGCCCTTTCGGTTTCTCCCACGAGTTGAATGATGTAACTCTGCTCAGCCACTCCCTGCCTGTCGATGAACGGATATAGAAGACTTGATGGATCTGCGAGATCGGGGTGCGCGCCGATATCCTCGTTCGTCACACCCGGTGCATAGAACATTACGTGCGGCATGGGCATTGTGTGGACCTTCATGTCGGGAGGTCCAACAGTACGCATGACAGGTGCAAGCATGTACGAAAGGCCCGGCTTCTCCGGCGCTTTATAGACCTTTTTCTTGTAGCGACCCTCCACCTCAGCTTTCAGCGCAGTGGCGCTCATGCCTTGAGCACGCAGAGCTGCCGCGTCGATGATTGCCTTCAGATGCGCTCGCGCACCCGCTGCGTCGTAACAGAGTGGAATGTAGATATCGTCGCGAAAGTCCGCGAGTTCCCACGCCGTTCGCTCGACCAGACACGTGATGTTGCCCGAGCCTTGCCTCGAAATCGCATAGCCCTTCTCTGGATCGAGTAGGTAGACGGTCGCTTCTTCACGTATCGACGGAGGCAAAGCGCTGAGCGCGAAACGCGATTCGAGTTGCGCAGGCATTCTTTCGATCGTTCCTTCAGCCTCATGGCTCCAGGAACTTGCGAACGTGATGACAGCGCCGATCGCGAGTGCACAGTTGATTTTTGATTTCATGACTTTCCTGATTTGATCATCTAGCCGCGGCTTTCTCTTGAGGGCGAATGATCGCGACTTTGTCCAACGACCTCGTCGGCCACGCACGCCAATTTGCGTCAGGCCACTTGGCGGCAGACTACTGAACGGCATGGGCGAGTGAGAGTGACAAGTATGGCGGGATTCGGCCGAACAACAGCAGACGCGATGCGCTCTGGAATGAGTTGCAGCGGTCCGCGGGTCTCAGCATTGCGAACGCTTTACGCCGCAATGATGGCCTGGAGCACGGCAGTGGATCGCGAGTAGAACCTCAGCGGTAGTCCCAGGCCCGCGTGCGAAAACTCACGGGTCAACTGCCTTCAATGGTCATCTGCTCGTAGGCGAGTCCGCGCAGAACTCCTTCTGGCGATCACGTTGACGGACTGAGACCCGACCTGCGCGCCACTTCCGCTCGATGCGGTTCGCCAGTCGTGCAGACTCTCGCAGCTTCAATGCGACTCGTTACAGGCGAGCCGATCAATGCAACTCGATGACTGCCTCTGGCATGTGCGTAACCTGATCCGCCCAGAGCGCATGCGCTCGTGCCGTCGGATGCACGCCATCCGCAAACAGATGAGTGATGTCTGCGTCGGGCGTGACCAAGGTAGTGGGTGAACAAATCAGCGCCGATAAGGTCGCGGGGTTGCCGGGCGTCGTCGTGCTGGTGCACGCAGGCGTCGTCACATTACTGAAGCCATACGTCGCGGGAGATGCGACCACCGCGTCGATGAGTGCCGACGTATCGAAGATCGTCACGCCCCACGCAGCAAACTGATCTCGAACCGCATTGTTGTAGGCGGCCGTCATCTGAGTGGCAAGACTCGCGAGAGGTGTCGTTCGAAACTGCGGTGTCTGGCCCAGATCGGGAAGATTGGAATAGATGATTTGTGTCGCATTCGCAGCGCGAAGTCGACCGACCTGCGTAATCATTGATGTTGCCGTTGCGCTCACCACTGCCGAAGCATTCGCCGCGAGCGATGGGTTCCCCGCAACTTGCGCCAGGAAATTGAAGAACTCGTTGGCACCTCCCTGGATCAGTACCAGTTGATTGTCGCTGAATGCGTTCGCGTGCTCGCTCAGGTAATCATCGATCTGCGTTTTGATTGAACGGCTCGTCGCCAATTGCACAGACACTGCTCCGACGCCTGGAATCGTCTGTGTCACGACGCCTGCATTGGCAGGATCCACATCGATGCGTGCACCGCCTTCTGCGTAGTCGAGACCACCGACCTGTGTGACTGCGCCTCCATTGCCCACGATGCCGAAGTTCACCTGCTGATTGGGCTTGAGCTGGATGCCCAGATTCGCAGCGACGTACACGGCCCACGTACTCCCTGGCTTGGTCGTGAACGGAAGTCCTGTCGCACTGTCGTTCGACGGATCAGTGTCTGCAGTGGTCGGATTGAATGTGCCGGCGTCTGACAAGCTGTCGCCGAACGCAACGACCTGAGCAAATGGCTGCGTCAACTCAGGTGGCGTTTCATTCAGGGACTCTACTTTGTCATCCCCTCCGCATGCAGACACTGCAAACGCAACAACAATGGCGAGCGATCCTGTACGCAATTTCTTTCTCATGGTGAGCACTTCTATGTATCGATGCGCGATGAGGCACGCGACAGCGATGAGACACTGCAAGTTTCCAACGCGTACTGAAGCAACGCGGCGCCATCCTTCGCCATCTCGGCTTTCCGAAAATTAATTTCGCGCTCAGCTTCAACGTAATTTCACTTCGCCAATTTTCATCGCCGTGAACTACCAGTCGAACTTTTGGTGTTCGTCATGCGATTGAAAGAACATGTCAGTAACAACAAAAGCCCGTGCTCTGCACATCCTGCAAGCCGGTGCGTTGGTGATCCTGCCAACGACGACCGTGCTCGCATCCGGCTATCACTTCGGCACGCAAAGCGTGAGCTCGCAGGGCGTTGCGAACTCCAATCCCGCTGAAGCAGCAGATGCGTCGGTCATTTTTTACAATCCCGCTGGCATTACGCTGCTGGACGGCGATCAACTGTCGCTCGCCTTGGTGACTGTGGATCCTCACATCGAGGCTGACAGCGTCGGCTCTATCAATGCTCAAGGAGCAACGATTTACGGTCCCGGCAGTGACGGGCCTGCAAGCACAGTTCTCGTGCCTCACCTCTACTGGGCGCACCAGTTCAACGATCAGCTCTATGCTGGGTTGGGTGTGTTCGTGCCTTTTGGCGATCGGACTCACTACGATTCAGATTGGGTCGGGCGTTATAACGGCATCCGGCTCGAGCTGAAGACGATCACGGTCAATCCGCAATTGGCTTACAAGTTCAACGAACATTTTTCAGTGGGTGTCGGCGTGTCGGCGCAGTACATGGACGCGAAGTTCCGGAAGGCCGCTGACTTCGGCACGCTCGCAGCTACCAACCTGCCGACGTTTGCGCAGTCACTCGCAGCTCAACACGTCGTGCTGACTCAGACTCAACTGCAGCAGGCAGCGATCGCGATGATGAGTCAGCCTCAATACGACGGCGATCTCAATTACGAGGGCGACGACTGGGGCTTTGGTTTCAATGTCGGCGTCATCTGGCAGGTCAACGAAACCCTGCGTTTCGGTGCGGCTTACCGCTCGAGCATCACTCACGAACTCGAAGGCGATGCGAACTGGACGCGACCGGCAAGTTTCGAGAATCCCGTGTTCGCAAACGTACCCAGTGTCGGTTCAGTGGTAAACGCAGCCTGGAACACCGCAATTCAGCAAGGATTGGACGCAGAAGGTTTTGCAACCGGCAATGGCATCGTCGATGTCGATACACCCGATGCATTTGCACTGAACGTGTACAAACAGATCGGATCGTTCGCGCTGACCGCCGACTGGACCCACACGTGGCACGACAAGTTCGATGAGCTGAGGCTTCAGTTCGAGACGGGGTTACCGGATGCAGTCATTGATCAAAGCTGGCACGCGACTGACAGATACTCTGCTGGCGTGAGCTACCAGTTCGACAACATACCTTTGAAGCTTCGCGGCGGCCTCGCCTTCGATGAGTCACCTGTTCCCGATCCAGAGCACCGCATTGCCAATCTGCCCGATAACGATCGCAAGTGGTATTCGGTCGGCGCGAGCTGGGCGTTCGCTGGTGGACTCACCATCGACGCCGCGTACACCTATGTCGATATCAAAGACTCTCATATGAACAACACGGAATGCGTCCTACCCGCGTGCACAGGCAGCGGCACGACAACGCAAGCGGACTTCAACAGTTTCGCGAATATTTTCGGACTGCAGTTCAGTTACAAGTTTCAGTGAAGGCGCGACTCTTTATTGTTGTCGGAATCCTGCCGATCTCATAGGGAAGCGCTACCGCTGGGTGTGATCACCTCAATGAGGAGAAAGGCCCGGCTTTCGCCGGGCCAGCCCTCCCGTCCATCCCTGGACCCTCCCTCGCGACGTTGTAACGCGCGACCTCCATCCCTGGAACTCATCCTTGAGTTGCTCGGGAGCCCGTGAGGGCAGCCGCTTTTGCTATTACCCTCTTGATCTCCAATACGAGAATCAACCCGCCCCCGTCTCACGATCCATAAAATATTTCAGAACGGCAGTGCTGGATCACTAAGGTGCTGATGCGGCCACCATCTTGCGAGGAAGGTGCGACAGTGACTGCACGGTCATCTGCCAGTGCGCAGCTTGCTGAGGCTTGTTCCAGACTTTGTATAGATCGACCAGTCGCTGCGCTGACA
>JBJMWN010000257.1:0-6056 GCA_045810085.1 Povalibacter sp.
GCGCTTGCCATAAATCAGTTCAATGCCGGCTGTGCCTGCCTCACCTTGCCACTGACCTCATACACGTACGCCAAAATCTCCGCGACTGCGGAGTAGAACTGCTCGGGAATCTCCTGCCCGATCTCGCACATCTTGTAGAGCGATCGCGCCAGCGGCGGACGCTCCAGGATCGGGATGCCGTTCGCGATCGCGATCTCGCGGATGCGCTGGGCCATGAAATCCTGGCCCTTCGCGACCACCCGCGGCGCGTGCATCATTCCGGCGTCATACTTCAGTGCGACGGCGAAGTGCGTCGGGTTCGTCACGATGACGTCGGCCTTCGGCACGTCCTGCATCATGCGTGAACGCGCCATCTCCTGCTGCAACTGACGAATGCGGCCTTTCACTTCCGGTGAGCCTTCGCTCTCCTTCATTTCGCGGCGCACTTCTTCGCGAGTCATCTTCAGCTGCTTGGCGTACTGCCATAGCTGATAAGGCACATCGATACCTGCGATTACCAACATGCCCGCTGAAATCCGAATCATGGCACTGCCGGTGATCTGGATGGCATGCAGGATGGCTTGGGTAGTGGGCTCGCGACCGAGCGCGAGCATTGCGGATGCATCTTTCCACAGCACCAGCCCTGCAATCACTGCGACGACACCGAACTTCGCCAGAGCTTTCAGCAACTCGACCAGAGCGCGCATTTCGAAGAGACGCTTCACACCCGTGAGCGGATTCAGGCGACTGAACTGAGGCATGAGCGCCTCGGTGCTGAAGCTCCAACCACCCAATGCAAGTGGAGCCAGCAATGCCGCCAGCATCATGAGGCCGAGCACGGGCAGAGTTGCCATCAATCCATCCTTCGCTGTACTCACCAGCGTCGGAATCATCTGCGTACTGTCGAGCGCCTGATCGCGCGTGAGCGTAAGACCTCGGCTCATCAGCGAAGACAACGCGCCCCCGATCTGACCGCCCATGGACGAGAGCGCAACGCCGGCCGTCATCAACACTGCGGCTGCAGTGAGATCTCGCGAACGAGGAATTTGCCCTTTCTGGCGCGCCTCCTCCAGGCGCTTGGGAGTCGCGCTTTCGGTGCGTTCTTGACCGTCTTCGTTCTCAGCCATGTGAAATCACCGGCTGCCGGCCAATCAAGATGCCGAGATCGAGATGTACTCTGGCCAATAGCCAGTGGCCAGTTGCCAGCCGCCGCGCCAGCGTCATCTCATCAATCCCCGAATCAACTCGAACGCTGCTTCCAGCGATTCGATGAACGTGCTTTGCACAGCGGGCAGCCCGATGTAGATGATGATGAGGCCGAAGATCAGCGAGATTGGAAAGCCCACTGCGAACAGGTTCAACGAGGGAGCGGCTCGACTCATCACGCCAAACGCAAGGTTCACAACGAGCAGTGCAGTCATGCCAGGCAGAGCAACCATCAGTGCGCCGCTGAAGAGCTGCGATCCCCACGACACCACATTCCACAACTGTTCCTGACCGAGGCCGCTCGTGCCAACCGGCATCGTCGTGAAACCTTGAGCGAGCAGTTCAATGAGCAGCAAGTGCCCATTCAACGCGAGGAAGGTGAGTGTGACCAGAATCATGTAGAGCTGGCCCAGTACCGGCGTGCCGACGCCACGCAGCGGGTCGACGTTGTACGCGAAGCCGAGACCCATGGTGTTCGACAGTAACTGCCCGCCCATCGCGAGCGCATCGAAGATGAGCTGCAGTACGAAAGCCATGGCGAGCCCGATGATCATCTGCTGAATCGTGACGATCACACCTTCCAACGAGAACGGCGTGATGTGCGCTACCGGAAGCAACGGTGCCACGATGATGGTGATCGCGGCCGCGAGCAGCAGACGCACGCGCGCTGGAACGAACCGTGCGGCGAAAACAGGCGCAGCGACAAAGCACGCACCGATCCGCACGAACGGAAAGAAGTACTGGATCAGCCAGGCTTCGAGTTGGCCGGAAGAAAGCTGAAGCATGAGCTTACCGTCAGCTGGGCACTGGCGACTGGCTGCTGGCCAGAAGAAAGACTGTGTTGCAGCGTTCTGCCCGATTGCCAGTGGCCAGTTGCCAGTAGCCGGCTGCACGTTCCCCGTTCACCCAATCAGCCCCGGGATCGATTCGAACAACTCCCGCGTGTAGCTCACGATGACCTTGAGCATCCACGGTCCTGCGATCACGAGCGTTGCCGCCATACCCAACAGCTTCGGAATGAAGGACAGCGTCATTTCGTTGATCTGCGTCGCCGCCTGGAACACACCGACGAGCAAACCGATGATCAGCGCAGCCAGCAGCATCGGAGCGGCAAGCAGCATGGTGATTTCGAGCGCGCGTTGCGCGACGGTCATGACTGTCTCCGGAGTCACTTGAGTGACTCCGCGACAAGAGGCTGCTGGCCACTGGCTACTGGCCAGACATGAATCAGGTCCGATGTTTCACTCTGGCCAGCGGCCAGTCGCCAGTTCCCGGCCGCCGTTCTGTTCATGTATAAAAACTCGCCGACAGCGTTCCCATCACCAGTGACCAGCCGTCGACGAGAACGAAGAGCATCAGTTTGAAAGGCAGTGAGATCAGTACCGGCGACAGCATCATCATGCCCATCGACATGAGTACGCTGGCCACCACCAGATCGATGATCACGAACGGAATGAAGATGAGAAATCCGATCTGGAAGGCCGTCTTCAATTCGCTGGTCGCGAATGCTGGCACCAGAATACGCATCGGCACGTCTTCGGGTTTGTCGAATCCCTGCCCGCCCGAGATGCGCACGAACGTCGCGATGTCACTCTCGCGCGTCTGATCGAGCATGAACTTTTTCAACGGAACAGAACCGCGCTCCAGTGCGACCGTCGCGTCGATCGTTCCCGCCATGTAGGGCTGAACTGCATCGCTGTTGATGCGATCGATCACTGGACCCATAATGAACAGAGTGAGAAACAGTGACAGACCCACGATGACCTGATTCGGCGGAGACTGGCCTGCACCGAGCGCCTGCCGAAGAATTCCGAGCACGATGACGATGCGTGTGAACGAGGTCATCATGAGCACGATCGCCGGCAGCATCGTGACTGCCGTCATCAGGATCAGGATCTGTAGCGTCAACGAATACGTTTGACCGCCCGCTGGATTCGTCGTGACGGTGACTGCATCGAGACCCGCAGCCATCGACAGCATCGGCGCGAGCACTGCCAGCACACCCGCCAGGCAGCGCCATTTGCGGCTGCCCACTTGAGAGATGCCAGGGTTCATTTCAGTCCCAGGCTCCGCTTCAAAATAGCTTTGAACTCGGGACGCAGAGGATCCATCGAGCCACCACCACTCGGAGTCGCGGGAGTCACAGGTTCGTTGAGTACATGCAGCAGATTGACCTGACCCGCAGTGACGCCGACCAGAAGTTGCTGGCCACCGACCTGGATCAGCACGGCGCGTTCCTTGGTGCCCAACGGTGCATCTGCGATGACCTGGATAATGTTGGGACCGAACTTACCGAAGCCGCGGATTCGTCGAACGATCCACGCTGCCGCGAACACCACGGCGAGAACCAGCAGCAGCGACAGCGTGACTTGCGCCAGGCTGCCGGCTGTGGAAACCGGTACATGTTGCGAAACCTGCGGAGCCGCAAAAGGCTGCTCAGCTGCAGAAGCAGTATTGAATACTACGAAGGCGATCGTCTCGAACGCGATCGTCGCGATACTGAACTGAATCGAAGACATCACCGTACGGCGGTGCGGACTCGAATTGTGAATCTCCTGATGCACGCGTGCTCTCGCGATCACTTCAGTTTCTTGATGCGCTCAGCGGGCGAGATCACATCGGTGAGTCGAATGCCGAACTTCTCGTTCACGACCACGACTTCACCGTGAGCCACCAGCGTGCCATTGACGAACACATCGAGCGGTTCGCCCGCGGCACGATCGAGTTCCACCACGGAGCCCTGATTGAGCTGCAGCAGATTGCGAATCGGAATGCGTGTACGGCCGACTTCCATGGAGAGCGTAACCGGGACGTCGAGAATGACTTCCAGGTTGACGTCGCGAGCGGAGTCGCTCCCTCCCTGGTCCTGCAGATCACCGAATTCGGCGCGGGCTGCTGCATCGTTTGACTTGGCGTTCATGAGTTTTTCCGATCTAAGGCTTTCAGATCTTCTGGGCCAGCAATGAGTCGAGAATCTTCGGTTTGTAACGGCTTACACGTTCTTCGATCTGTATGGCCTGCTGGCCATGCGATACGCCGAACGTGCCGCGAAAAATGGGAACGTCCTCCGCCATGAGCGTGGCGCGGCCGGTGAAGTCACACGGGATGATGTCGCCGGGCTCGAGATCGAGCAGCTGCTGCATCGTGATGCGGCCGCGACCGATCATGGTCGAGAGCTCCACCTCGGCGTCTTCGATTTCTTCCTTCAGCGCCACCGCCCAGCGTTCGTCGTGTTCGACACGATCGCTTGCGACGCCGGCATCCAGCAGTTCTCGCATCGGCTCAATCATCGAGTACGGCATGGTGATGTGAACATCGCCCCCGCCACCATCGAGCTCCACGTGGAAGCTGGTGACGACGACTATTTCCGTGGGACTCACGATGTTCGCGAAGTGCGGGTTGATTTCGGAGTTGAGGTATTCGATGTCGAGGCGAGCCACGTGCGACCACGCTTCCTTGATGCAGCCGAACACATGCTTGAGCAGCATGTGGATGACTCGAGTCTCGGTCGCGGTGAATTCGCGGCCTTCGATCTTGGCGAAGCGGCCGCTGCCGCCGAAAAAGTTATCGACCACCGTAAACACGAACTTCGGATCGAGAACCACCAGTCCGGTGCCACGCAGAGGCAGCACACGAACCAGGTTCAGATTCGTCGGCACATGCAGCGAATGCACGTACTCGCTGAACTTCTGCATCTTGATTGGAGCAACGGCTACTTCAGGCGCACGTCGCAGCATGTTGAACAACGAGGTGCGAAACAGACGTGCGAATCGTTCGTTGATCATCTCGAGCGTCGGCATTCGGCCGCGCACGATGCGAACCTGGTTAGTGAAGTCGTATTGACGAGCTTCACCAGGACGTAACGTGTCCTCGGTCTTTACGGAGCCGCTGTCTACCCCGTGTAGCAGGGCATCAATTTCGTCTTGACTGAGTACGTCTTGGCCGGACATAGAATGGCTTCAGGCTTGGACTGGGTGTATGAGCGGCGGCTTACTGCATCACGAAGCTGGTGAAGTAGAGCTGTTCGACTTTCTTGCTCTTACCGCCTTCCGCCTCGATGATTTTCTGGACCGCCGCGAGCGCACTCGCACGCAGCTGATCTTTTCCTTCATGCGTACTCACGCCTTCGTAGGTCTGGCTGCCAAACAGCATCAACAGGTCATTGCGAATCATCGGGTCGTGCTGCTTGACGAGTTCAGCAGTTGCCGGATCGCGCGTCATGATTTCCACGGAAACCTGCAGGAATCGCACGAGACCTTTGGCCTCGAAATTGGCGACGAAAGGCGGATCGAGCTTGACGTAGATGGCAGGCAGCTTGTGCTTGTCACTGTCTTTGCCTGCTTCGGTCGCCTTTTCGTCGGTGGCGGCTTCGGCATGCGCGTCCTTCTTGCCAGTCATGAAGTACACGACGCCGCCTGCAATGCTGGCAGCGACGAGCGCCGCCGCAACGATGACGAACAGAGTCGACTTGCCCTTCGCAGGGGGTTCAACAGCAGCAGCTTCGGCCATTCCAGAAATCCTCAACGCGCAAATATCTTGGGATTGGAAGAGCAAGGCGCGTGCCACGGCTGTCGATACCGCTTCAAGTGCCGTATTTACAAGGGTTTTCGCGTTTTTGACGAGTGTGAACTGCGGCACACCGAATGGAGTGCGACAGAAAGTTGGCGCAGAGAATGTGATGAGCTGCACAAGCACCTGCGCGGCAGCAACTCCCGCTCGTCAAATGCTCGACGCGTGAGAGTGTGATGAGCATCACGGGATGGCGTGAGGCTGACGCCTGACCCACAATAAGAAACTCCTGCTGTGGGTTCTTCTTCTGTGGGTTCGACTTCAGTCGAACGTCAGAATTCGTCAGGCTGAAGCCTGACCCA
>JBJMWN010000258.1:0-10362 GCA_045810085.1 Povalibacter sp.
AGAGCGCGACACTGTTCGACTATCTGCCGGCCAACACGCTGGTCGTGGCCGACACCGACGTCGACACGTTCGCAGCGCAGGCATTGAGCGATATCCAGCTGCGATACGAGCAACGCAGTCACGATGCGTCGCGCCCGATTCTTCCCCCAGCGGAAGTGTTCATGCCCCTGACCGAACTGCAGCAACGACGCAGTGCGTTCAGACGCATCGAACTATCGCGTGTCGAGCTCGATCCGCTCACGCAGACCGTGCCCTATCAAAACTTCGGCACCAAAGCACCGCCGCATGTACGAGTCGATGTCCGCAGCGATGAACCTTCGCGCGAATTGAGCGCGTTCATTGCTGGCTTTTCGGGTCGCGTGCTGATCGCGGCCGAATCTGCAGGCCGACGCGAACTGTTGCTCGACATTCTACGGAAGCGACATATCGATCCCGCTCTGGTCGATACCTGGAGCGAATTTCGCGATGGCGACTCGCCGCTCGCGATCACTGTCTCTGCGATCTCGACCGGTCTGGTTCTCGAGCAGCCGCATCTCGCGTTGATCGGTGAAGAACAGTTATTCGGAGAACGCGCACGGCAGGAACGTCGCAGAAGACGCCCCGAACGCGACCCCGAAAAGATCATTCGCGATCTGACCGACCTGAATCCCGGCTCACCGGTTGTGCATGAACACTATGGCGTCGGTCGCTTTCTGGGATTGCAGACGCTCGATGTGGGCGGACTCACGAGCGAGTTCCTGGTGCTCGAGTACGCCGACGGCGACAAGCTGTATGTGCCCGTCCAGGCGCTTGACCTGATCAGTCGCTACACCGGAGCGCCTGCCGAATCAGCACCGCTTCACAAGCTCGGGACTGATGCCTGGTCGAAAGCGAAGAAGAAGGCAGCTCAACGGATTCGCGATACTGCCGCCGAACTGTTGGACCTCTACTCGCGTCGGGCTGCGCGAGAAGGCGAACAGCTGGTCGCGGACGATGCTGAACTGCGCGCCTTCGAAGAGGCGTTCAAGTTCGAGGAAACTCCCGATCAGGCTCAAGCGATCGAAGCTGTGATCACGGACTTGGCGAGCGGCAAACCCATGGATCGAGTGGTTTGTGGCGACGTCGGATTCGGCAAAACTGAAGTAGCTCTCCGTGCGGCATTTGTCGCTGTGCAAGCGGGCAAGCAAGTCGTCGTGCTCGTGCCCACCACTCTGCTCGCACAACAGCACTTTCAGACATTCGCGGATCGATTCGCCGATTGGCCGGTGAAAGTGGAATCCTTATCGAGGTTCCGCAGCACCAAGGAAGTCGAACAGGTCCTGCAAGGCCTGGAGCAAGGCAAAGTCGATATCGTCATCGGCACGCATCGATTGCTGCAGACGGGCATCAAGTTCGCGCGGCTCGGCTTGCTGATCATCGACGAAGAGCATCGATTTGGTGTGAAGGATAAAGAGCGTCTCAAACAGTTACGCGCCGAAGTCGACGTGCTCACGCTCACCGCAACACCTATTCCGCGAACGCTCAACATGGCGATGGGTGGATTGCGCGAGTTGTCCCTGAACACCACCCCGCCCGTATCACGGCTTTCTATCAAGACTTTCGTTTCGCAGTGGGACACGGCAACGATTCGCGAGGCGTGCCTTCGCGAGATTCGGCGCGGCGGTCAGATCTATTTCGTCCACAACAGCGTGGACACCATCGAAAAGACCGCGAGAACGCTTGCGGAGCTCGTGCCAGAAGCTCGCATTGCGGTCGGTCACGGGCAAATGCGTGAACGTGAGCTCGAACAGGTGATGCTCGATTTTTATCACCAGCGCGCCAATCTGTTCGTCTGTACGACGATCGTGGAGAGCGGCATTGACGTGCCTTCCGCGAACACCATCATTATCGATCGCGCGGATAAGCTGGGTCTGGCACAGCTGCATCAATTGCGTGGGCGCGTTGGCCGATCGCATCACCAGGCGTATGCCTATCTACTCACGCCTCCGCGAAATCTGATGACTGCGGATGCAGTGAAGCGTCTGGAAGCGATCGAGTCGCTCGAAGATCTTGGTGCGGGCTTCACCCTTGCGACTCACGATCTCGAGATTCGCGGCGCCGGCGAACTGTTGGGTGAAGAACAGACAGGTCAGATCCAGGAAATCGGATACGCGCTCTACATGGAAATGCTGGAGCGTGCGGTCAACGCACTCAAGGCTGGCAAGATTCCGAATCTCGACGGCGATCTGCATCGAGGTCCCGAAGTGGATCTGCATCTGCCTGCGTTGCTACCAGATCCCTACCTGCCCGATGTGCATCTGAGACTCGTGCTGTACAAGCGCATCGCTGCAGCGGCCACGAATGATGAGTTGCGAGAACTGCAGGTTGAAATGATCGATCGCTTCGGACTACTTCCACCCCCCGCGAAGAGCCTGTTTCGGATCGCCGAACTCAAGCTGACGGCCAAGGCGCTCGGTCTGCGAAAAATCGATATCGGACCGGGAGGCGGATCAGTCACGTTCGAGGCTGACACCAAAGTCGATCCGGGCACCTTGATCCGATACGTCCAGCAGAATTCACGCACTCATCGTCTGGATGGCGGCACCAAGTTGCGATTCACATTAAAGCTCGAACAGGATGAACGCCGCTTCGAAGCCGCAGAACAGCTCCTGACTGCCCTAAGCGCGAAGGCACCACCGGCAGCAGCGGCGAAACAGCGGACCGGTACCACCAAGAAATGATGGCTGGTCCGGCATTAAAGGCGCCTCTGATAAACTCGCTTGCATGATCAAACGCCTGCTCAAAGTCGCCGCGATTGTCGCCTCAGCCCTCGTCGTGGGATCCGCTGCCGGTCAGCAGACTGGCCTGCAATCCTACGACGTCGAACTGATCGTCTTCCGCAATCTGTCTGGCTCAGGCACTGCCGAGGACTGGGTGACTGAGTCAGGTATCCCAGCTCAAAGCATTCCTACGACCGACGACGAATCGGATACGGCCGGTGCGGCTGTCGAAAGCGCCCCGCTCCCCACTGCGATGGAGACCTTTCCTCCACTCGCCACGACCAAGTTCAAGCTGGATGGCATCGCCGAAACACTGCGCCGCAGCCGGAGTTATCAGCCGCTCGCTCACTTCGGCTGGACTCAACCAGGATTTCCGCGAGGCGAAGCGCACTACATGGCGATCGATGCACTTGCGAACACTGGTTCGGGATTAACGGGGCGAGTCGCGCTAGCACGTGGTCGCTATCTGCACCTCACGCTGGATCTCGCGCTGCAGCCCGCAGGATCAGCCGAGCATTATTTTCTGCGGCAGACACGTCGAATGCGCAGCACCGAGCGCCACTACATCGACCATCCCAAGTTCGGTGTCATTGCCGTGATCACGCCGAGCGGCGCTCAATAGGCCAAGAGAACCGCCAGTCATCCAGACCGCCAACGGACGCGCGGTCAGATTGACTCAGAGCTACTCGACTTCGCGACTGACGACGCGATTGCGACCCAGCTCCTTCGCATCCTTCAGAGCCTTCAAAGCCGCATCGTAGATGCGACCCGCAGGAGCGTCGTGCGCGGGAACGAGCGACACCACGCCCGCACTCACCGTCACGTAGCGTAAGACACTCGAGCGTGGATGATGGATTGCAAGGTCGCGCACTCGTGCAAGCACGGCTTCGGCGAGCTTCGAGGCCTGTGATAAATCCAAGCCGGTGGTGAGCGCCGCGATCTGATCTTCATCAAAGCGGCCACACAGATCGCTTGCGCGACGGAAACATCCACCCACGACGCGAGCGATGCGACGGAACGATTGGTCTGAGCCCTGCCGACCGAACACATCGCGATACTGTGAATAGTGATCGAGATCGAACACGAGAAAGCTCAAACGTCGCGACTCACGTTGTGCGAGCGCCCAATCGCGTTTGATGAGTTCTTCGAAGTACGGACGTCGCAGCAACCCCGTGAGCTTGTCGTCTCGCAGATAGGCAAGCATCGTCTGAGTGCTCATCGTCGGATCGCGAGTGTCGGCTCGCACATCGATGGGGCCTGCGCCACTCTCACGATGGAAGCTGGCGTAGTGAGTGATCTGACCTTCTGGATTACGCAGCGGCGCGAGCATCACTTCATTCCAGAACTGAGTGCCGTCGCTTCGATAGTTGCGGATCGTGGTACGACACGGACGACCGTCACGGAGCGCTTCACGAATGCGGACCAGGCCTTCTTGATCGTGGTCGTCAGCCTGGAGGAAACGCAGATTGCGGCCTACCATCGCGTTGGCTGCATAGCCGGTCAACTGCTCAAGCGCGGAATTGACGTAGGTCACATTCCAGTTTCCAGAAGTGGCTTCGCAGATGGCCACGCCTTCCGGTGAGCTCTGTACCAGCGTCTGAAGTAAGTTGGGATCTACGCTACTCATCGTCGAAGATTCATCCGATGCCTGATGTCCGCCCCGGATCTCCTGTGACTTCAGGCATTGAGCCGCAGGTCGGGTCTTTCCAGAGTGCCTTTGATCGCCTGTTCGCAGGTCTGCCATTCGGCCGAGCTGCGTAAAGCAAGCCGGTCGATGCCCATCCTGCCGCGCAGCCGCGCCAAGCGAATATGGCTCAGAGGATCACCACTTCCTTCCAAAGAATCGATGACCTGGAGCACACCTTGACGATTGTTGCAGATCGGAACGATGTCGCAGCCCGCCCGCAACGCCGCACGAACCCGCTCGGGCATATCCCCGACGACCCCTGCCCCGGCCATTGAGAGGTCATCAGAGAAGATCGCACCCCCAAATCCCAGCCGCACCCGAAGTTCGTCCTGCAGCCAGACACGCGAGAAACCCGCGGGCAGTGCATCAACTTCGGAAAAAACCACATGGGCGGCCATGATCGAAGCCAGACCGTTATCGATGAGCCGCTGATACGGATAGATGTCCTCTTCCATATCGACCAGCGGCCTGCGATCTACAGGCATTGCTACATGCGAATCCGGGACGACGGCTCCATGGCCAGGGAAATGCTTAGCCGTCGCGGTCATCCCCGCTTCTTTCATGCCGTTCGCAAATGCCACAGCGAGCTCAGCGACGACGCGCGCGTCGCGATGAAAAGCGCGGTCGCCGATGACCGAGCTCACCCCGTAGTCCAGGTCTACGCAGGGAGCAAAACTGATATCGATGCCGACCGCGAGCAACTCGGCAGCCAATAACCAGCCGCCTTGACGAGCCAGTCGCCGCCCGACTTCCGCGTCAATGTCATATTCGCGGCCGATCGTTCGCATCGGTGGCAGCACGGTAAAGTCTTTGCGAAAGCGCTGGACTCGCCCGCCTTCGTGATCAACAGCCACCAGCAGCGCAGGCGTGCGCGCCGCCCGGATATCCGCGATCAGGCGCTCGAGTTGTTCGATCGATGCAAAGTTACGGGTGAACAAGATGCACCCGCCAACGAGCGGATGTGCGAGCAGTTCGCGATCCTCGGCCGTGAGCTCGAGGCCGGCCACATCGATCATCAGCGGTCCGAGCGTCATGACTGCATCCTGAAGCGCGATGGCTGCGTGGAGACGAAGGTCTGCGAGGCGTTCATGCGAAGGAAACCCTCGCGTTGGAAGACATCACCAATCCTTGAACGGTCTGCGCGCAAGATTGAAATTGTAGTAGCGCTCATCTTCAGTGACCTCCTCGCCCAGCCATGACGGACGCGTGAACACTGCGTCCTCACTGGTTAACTCGATCTCAGCAACGATCAGACCGGCATTGGCACCCAGAAACTCATCGATCTCCCAAACGTACTCACCGGCAGGAACACGATGACGATACTTTTCGAGAATCGGGCCCTGGGCAAGCTCGTTCAGAATCTCATCCGCATCAGCGACAGGAATGGGGTACTCGAACTCGAGGCGAGTCATTCCTGACTTGCGCGCCTTGATGTTGAGCCACGCTTGAGCACCTGCAATTCGCGCGCGGATGGAGCATTGAGAACCTGAGGTCAGATAGCCTTGGCGCAGCAACTCGCGATTGGCGACTTCGGCTCGCCACGCATCCGAGCGGACCAGGAATTTACGTTCGATCTCGAGTGCCATGCAGTATCAGGCTCGGTCGAATACGGCCACGGATTCAACGTGCGCTGTGTGCGGAAACATGTCCATCACGCCGGCTGCGGTGAGCTTGAATCCATACTCTTGAACCAGAACGCCTGCATCCCGAGCCAGAGTTCCCGGGTGGCATGAGACGTAGACAAGACGCCTGGCCTGGGTCATCGCAACCGTAGGAAGAACTTCGAGTGCACCAGCGCGCGGCGGATCCAGCAGCACCTTGTCGTAGCGACGTTTCGCCCACGCAGCAGACGCGAGGTCAGGTGCGGCGAGATTCGCGGTAAAGAACTCGGCGTTAGCCAATCCATTACGCTTTGCATTCTGGCCAGCACGCGATACGAGGCCAGCATCGCCTTCAACACCCACGACATTCCTGGCGAAGCGTGCGAGCGGCAAAGAAAAGTTGCCGAGCCCGCAGAAGAGGTCGAGCACTTCTTCCTCGCGAGTGGGCTGCAATAGCTGAATGACCCGATCGATCATGCGCTCGTTGAGCTCGGCATTGACCTGCACGAAGTCCGTCGGCAGAAATTCGAGTGTCACATCGAATTGAGGAAGGCGGTACGTGAGCGGCTGTGCGTCGCTACGTAAAGGAGCCACAGTCTCATAGCCTCCCGGCTGCAAATAGATCTGCAATCCATGGCGTGCCTCGAACTCACGCAAGTTCTGCATGTCAGCGTCGGTCAGTGGCTCGAGAACACGAAAGACGAGTGCGACGACCTCATCTGCGACTGCAACCTCGATCTGCGGCATGCGGTTGCGAATGCTCAGTGAAGTCACGAGCGATGAAAGCGCCGGAAGCAATCCATCCAGTGGAGCACGTAAGACCTCGCAGCGTTGCAGATCGGCGATGTACGTTGTCGCGCGTTCCTTGAAGCCAACCACGACACGATCTTTTTTCGGAACCCATCGAGCTGCCAGTCGAGCGCGGCGGCGATAGTTCCACACTTTCGCCTGCAACGGCTCGAGCACTTCGCCCGGTACCACCTTGCCGATCCGGCCGAGCGCATCCAGCAGTTGTCGCTGTTTGAACTCGAGCTGCCGAACCGGAGCCAGGTGCTGCAACGCGCAGCCACCGCAGATACCGTAGTGCTGGCAATGCGGGCTCACTCGATCGGGAGATGCTTCGATGATCCGGGTCAGCCGCGCTTCATCGAAGTTCGGACCGCGTTTGGTCTGCTGCCATTCAACGCGTTCGCCTGGTAAGGCATCCTCGACAAACACGACCTTACCGTCGTGATGGGCCACTCCGCGTCCTTCGTGTGACAGATCTTCGACCGTGGAGAGTTGCGGAGCAAGAGACGGTCGTCGACGCATACGAGCGTTCACACCTGGATCTCGACCCAAGCTGCCAGAAACTCCTCGAAGTGAGGTTTAGAGTGTGCTTTCAGCGCCATCCGCACGCGATCGCACTCGCGCACGAACTCTTCTCGCGAGAGCATGCCGCGCATCAACTCGAAGCGAAGATAAATAAGATAAGTATTCAGCACGTCGGTCTCGCAATAGTTGCGGATCGCTGCAATGTCACCGGCCAGGTAAGCGTCCCAGACTTTGTCACCGCTCATGCCGAGTTTGCCCGGCAGGCCGAGTAGCGTCGCCGCCGCCTGCAAACTCACACGCGCTCGCGACTGAAAACTGGACAGTACATCCATCAGATCGAGGTGACGCGAGTGGTAGCGGTTGAGGTAGTTGTTGTATCGGAACGCCTGATCTTCATTCCCCGCTTCCCAGTAGCGCGGCGCCTGGATGCCGTGACGCATCGCACGGTAGTGCAGCACTGGCAGATCAAACCCCCCGCCATTCCAGGACACGAGATCCGGTGTGTACTTCTCGATGCCATCGAAGAAGCGCTGGATGATTTCGGCTTCGGGTGCGCCAGGCTCCCCCAATGACCAGACCTTGAACGTATCGCCGAGTTTCAGTGCGACTGAAATCGCGATGACACGCTGCTGCTCATAGGACAGGAATTCATGACCGGTCGCTTCGCGACGCTTGGCCTGCATGACATAGCCGACCTCTTTGTCGGTGAGTCCATCCAGATCAAAGATTCGGCGGCCCAACTCCACGTCAGGAATGGTTTCGATATCGAATGCGAAAATTGCCATTTTGATTACAGAGAGGATCGTTACTTACGCATGAGAATGGCGACTGCCACGACGAGGCCGGCTTCATCGGTGAGCGTTATGTGCCCCTCGCCGATTCCAAGCTGATTGCAGCGCTCACGGCCACGCTCGGACCAGATGATCTCGGGTTTGCCGAGTGGGGTCGCGGCGATTCCACAATCGCGTATCCACATCCCGTGTACGAACCCGGTACCCATGGCTTTCACGATCGCCTCCTTCGCCGCGAAACGCATCGCGAGAAATCGCGTGGCCCGCGTCTGCTGCCGAAACGACTGCTCTTCTTCGAGCATCAGCAGATGCTTGACGAAGCGTTCTCCATGACGGGCGTGAATCTTCTGGATTCGTTCGATCTGCACGACATCCGTGCCAATCCCGAAAATCATTGACCGCGGGCCTGGATCATCAATCGCTTCATTTCTGAAACGGCCGTTCGAAAGCCATCGAACACAGCGCGCGCTACGATCGCGTGCCCGATGTTGAGCTCGACGATTTCCGGGATCGCTGCAATGGGTTCGACGTTCTGGTAATTCAAACCGTGTCCCGCGTGAACAGTGAGTCCGATCTTCGCCGCGTATCTCGCAGCGTCCTGGACGCGCTTGAGCTCGCGTGCCTGATGTTCTCCTGCAGCTTCTGCATAAGCACCGGTGTGCAACTCGACCACTGGCGCACCGACTCGAACTGCCGCATCGAGCTGCTCATGGTCCGGATCGATGAACAATGACACTCGAATACGGGCCTGCGTGAGCGTTGCCGTCATCGACTTGAGCTGAGCTTCCTGGCTGACCACGTTCAGGCCACCCTCGGTCGTGACTTCAGTGCGCTTCTCAGGGACCAAACAGCAGTCGGAAGGCTTCACTGCCTGAGCAATCGTAATCATCTCCTGGGTAGCAGCCATCTCCAGGTTCATGCGCGTCTGCAACGCCTGTCGGCACACGTGAATGTCGCGGTCCTGAATGTGCCGCCGATCTTCACGCAAGTGCAGCGTGATGCTGTCGGCACCCGACTGCTCTGCCAGCAAGGCGGCGAACAGCGGATCTGGATAGCTCGTGCCACGCGCCTGACGCAGAGTGGCTACGTGATCGACGTTTACGCCAAGGTGAATTGAGGACATGGACACGTTCGAGGTTGATGACAGCGGCTCAAGGATAACAGCCCCTCGCACGAACACGGCTATCGCTTCGCGGATGCGCCGGTGGCGTTATTGCTGAACCTTCCGCAACGCCAGCATCACCGATCGGCTCTTGAGTTCGCGACCATCCAGCACCCGATCTAATGCTGCTCGAAGCAAGCGTCTAGCATCTTGGCACGCACTCGGGTCGCTGAGATCCTCACCATGCAAGGACAGTAGCGATGCGCCCGTAAATATCAGCGCACCCTCAGCGACATCCAACGTTTTGACGGCACCCTGCTCGATTCGATAGTGATACGTGCAAGCGGGATCGAGCGATTGGCCACTGACGACATCGTGGGTCAGCGAAAGACCGTATCCGAGCAATTCCAGCAGCCGCTTCTCGAACACTCGCAATGCGCGCAGCGGATCGGGTGCCGTCTTGAGCAGGTCTAACGTTTGCCCGTACAGCTCGAACGCATCGCTGTGCGGATCATGTCGCGCAAACAAGTTCATGAGCAGTTCGTTCAAGTAGCAAGCGCTGACGAGGCGATCCGATGGGAAAACCGTGTAGGCACCATCGAACTCGGCCGCGTTGACAGTCCCGGCTTCTGCACCGGAGGTCCACGAGACCAGCAGTCTATTGAACGGCTGCAACGTCGACATCAACGACGCACTCTTCCCCGTGCCTCCTCGGGCACCGCGCGCGAACACAGTGACGCGGCCATGATCGCGGGTGAAAAGCTCGAGAATGCGGCTCGTGTCCCGATAAGGCCGATGATGGAGCACGTACGCGGGTTGAAGCTGTATTCGGCGGCCGGACATGAAAGGAATCGTCGACGAGGGCGCACGAACCTTGCCGTGCAATGCGAACAACTGAATTCGAAACGATCGGCTACGACTCGTATCCAAGCTGCCGTAATGCAGCTTCGCTATCGGACCAGTTTTCCTTCACTTTGACCCACAGCTCCAGGTGCACGGAAGTTCCGAACAGCTCGACCATCTCGAGTCGTGCAGAGCGACCCACTTCCTTCAACTGCTCGCCACCTTGGCCGATCACGATTGCTTTCTGGCCCGCTCGCTCGACCCAAATCACTGCATTCACGACTAG
>JBJMWN010000259.1:0-6298 GCA_045810085.1 Povalibacter sp.
CACTGCAGCCCAGATCCATACGGCAGATAATCCCCACGCGAATGCCGCTCCACTGATCACAAGCAGCAGCCATGTTGGCGATGCATTCGCTGCGTAGCTGAGCGCCACCCACCATCCGTTCAGGCGGCGGCTGGCAAGAAAAAAATCAGCACCGTTGTGAGTGCGCTTGCCACCCCACGCGCCAATAGCGATGAGCGCGGCGACACACACCACCCAGCAGATCAAAGCGGCACTGGAACGATTCATCGGGATGGGTATGAAAGGAAGCGCGCTCGGAATGAAGGATCAGACGCTAGATTTTCGGCTCGCCGATTGTTGCGAGATCTCATCGAAGGTGAAACAAACCATTGCATAGCTCCCTGCCTATCCGGCTCGTCCTGTTCGGTTCTGCGCACCCTCGTGCCATCGAGCCGTCAGCGTTGTGATTGTAGCTTGCGCAGACGCTCGCGAGCCGTCTCAAGGGTGCGACAAACATCACGTGTCCCTTGCGCGAGGCGGGGCGTCGAACGAGCGAGGTCGTTCGCAGCGAGCCGATAAAGATTGTGGGATCGAACCGCATTCAACTGAGGCCAGCGTTCCCATTGCGAGAGCCCTTCGGACTGGGAATCGCTGGCGCTCAGAATCACATCGGGATTGGCGGCAATCACGGCTTCGACTCCGATTTGCGGCGCCAGTTCGTTCAGATCGCCGAACACGTTACGTCCGCCGCAAACAGCGAGCACTTCACTCATGATCTGTCGGCCATTCACCGTGTAGAGCGGCCGGTCGCCGATCTGCAGGAATACACCGATAGGCTGCTTCTGACTGAATTGATTCCGCAGCTGAGCAATTTCGCTTTCGTATTTTTGTGCCGCAGGCTCGGCAACGCTCTGCGTACCAGCCAGCGCTCCAAGCGCGCGAACCGCATGACCCACATCCGCCAGCGTGTGAGTCTTGATCGTCACGACATTCATATGCAGATCCCGGAGTCGTTGAACCACACCCTGAGGAGTGCCCGGTTCCCACGTCAGCACCGCATCTGGACGGAGCGCCACCAGTCGCTCGAAGTCCACGCGAAACGCATCACCCACGCGAGGAATGCTGCGAGCGGCCTCGGGATAATCACTGTACTCAACGGTGCCCACGACGTTCGTGCCTGCACCCGCTGCGAACGCAATTTCGGTGAGATTGGGCGCAAGGCTGACGATCCGCTGTGCGTTCGCTGCTGATGAGTTCGCGGCCACGCTCACGCACAGTGCGAATGCCAACAACGCCCTCAAGAGCAATGTCACCGCACCACTCGGAGCAGTGCACGTAGTCGCGTCCAATCGAACGCCGGGCCTGGATCTGTCTTGCGCCCCGGGGCGATATCACTGTGGCCCGTAACACGGTCGGTGGACAGCGTGGCATAGGCGGCGCACAGCTGACGGATGCTCGAACTCAACGCACGATACTGCTCAGGCTCGTAAGGCACCGTGTCTGCACCTTCAAGCTCAATGCCAATCGAGAAATCATTGCATCGCTCGCGACCCTGGAAGCTCGACGCACCAGCGTGCCAGGCGCGCTGATGAAACGGCACGTACTGGACAACTTCGCCGCTGCGACGAATGAGTAAATGCGAGGACACACGGCGATCGGCGATCGTGGCGAAGTAGGGATGCTCATTAGGGGGCAGCGTGTTCGTGAAGAGCGCATCGATCCAGGGACCGCCGAACTCATCGGGCGGCAAGCTGATCCCGTGAACCACGATGAGATCGGCAGAAACACCGGGCGGACGATCATCGTAGTTCGGCGAGGGAACTTGGCGCGCGCTGTGCAGCAGCCCAGTTCCTGGATCGATTGAGGCCGTGTCGAACAGTTGCCATGACATCGGTGCATTGTGCCAAAGATGAGAGGCTCACACTGTGAAGGGATCATGGAAGGCTGGTGCTGGAGAGAGCTCGCAGAAGGAGTGCCGATCGCGCGCTTGATGGGATCGCAGGTGCAGGCTCGAGTTCTTTCAGGCACGCCCCTTGCTTGCCTTAGCTACAATTCGAAATCGAAGCACCGGATGAGCCCACCAACGAAGGGGGACCATGAGGCTGACCCGAATTTTCTGTGAAGGCCCGTTGACCAGCGGAGCCATCGTGCCCTTGTCATCGGCAGGCGCCTACCACGTGGGGCGCGTGTTACGCATGCGCCCAGGTGCACCGTTGATCGTCTTCGACGGCACCGGAGTCGACTTTCCGTCCGAGATCGTCGAGGTCGAGGGCGACAAAGTTTCCGTACGACTGCGGAACCAAACGCCTGGCACGGGCGAGTCCCCCCTGAAGATCACGTTGATCCAGGGTATTTCCCGCGGCGAGCGCATGGATTGGACGTTGCAGAAGGCAACCGAGCTGGGCGTCATCGGCGTCGCACCCGTGCTCACGGCTCGCAGTGTCGTGCGACTGGATGAGAAACAAGCGGTCAAAAAGCAGTCACATTGGCATGCGATCGTCGTTGGCGCGTGCGAACAATGCGGACGTTCGCGCATTCCCACCGTGAGTTCGCCGGTGCCGCTTCGCGACTATTTCACCAACGTACGCAAAGACGGAATGCGTCTGGTGCTGAGTCCCTCCGCTCCGGCCTCACTCGCGGGCATTGCAAGCCTGCCATCCAAGGTCGATCTGCTGATCGGTCCTGAAGGTGGTTTGGATGATGAGGAAATCTCAGCAGCGCAAAAAGCCGGCTTCATGCCGGTGCGCCTGGGCCCTCGAGTGCTCCGTACGGAGACAGCAGGAGTTGTTGCGCTGACGGTGTTGCAGGCGCTGTGGGGCGATCTCCAATAGAAACGCGCCGCGGCTTATTGCAACTACGAGACATTCGATAACGGCCGACAGGCACCTTCGCAAACCACAGAAGGATGTGCCACTCGCGCCCTGACTCAGGCGAGCCCGGAACTGCTCGAAAACGCAGAAGTCAGAGTTCGACTGAAGTCGAACCCACAAACGCACAATCCACAAAGCAGCCAGCTTGAGGGTCAGCCGACCCGAACTGGTCTCTACGCCGCGCGCGTTTCCTCACTGATCATCCGCTCCAGACATTCGAAGTCTGGAATCAGTGGCGACTCGTTCAGCATGCGAACCTGACACAGAACTGGACCATGATCCGAGAAGCTACGGCTCGGGTCTGACTTCACCACATCGCCATTCACGCGCACGAGTTGCGGGAAGCCTTGCGTGATGAGTCCGAAATAGCCGCCGGTGATGTGACTGCCCAGCGCCACGAAGATCACGATGCGTGTGCGCGTGCCTGGTGGTGGAAAGGATTGACCGCATGCTGCTTCAAAAGAAATGACCGGCACCTGACGACCATTCCATTGAATGGTTCCCAGATACCACGCAGGCGTGCCGTCCATTTTTTCCGGTGCCTGCCATGTGATCACTTCTGCCACGCACGCGCGCGGCACGATCAGTCGCTCCTGACCGAGCGGAATCAGCAGACTGTAGAGTTCGTGGGCGAGATCGTCGTTCATAGAAAGCTACCGGCTACTAGCCACTGGCGACCGGCCAGATGAGGGGAAGAGCTTCGCGCGCGCTCTGGCCAGTTGCCAGCAGCCAGTCGCCGCATTGCCTTCTTCACGACACTCTCCGCTGCCTGCGACGCGCTTCCACGAGCGGTTCGATGGCATCGAGGAGTTGATTTTCCTGGTAAGGCTTACCGAGATAATCATTCACACCGATTTCGATCGCGCGAGCACGATGTTTCTCGCCGACGCGCGAAGTGATCATCACGATCGGAATGTCTGCCAGGCGCGCATCTGCACGTACATGCGTCGCGAGTTCGTAGCCGTCCATGCGAGGCATCTCGATGTCGAGCAGGATCACATCAGGCAGGTGCTCCTGAAGAATCGAGAGCGCATCGATGCCATCTTTGGCTGTCATCACTCGCATGCCGTTGCGCTCGAGCAGACGCTGAGTCACGCGGCGTACGGTGATCGAATCGTCCACGACCAATGCAAATGTGCGGCGATCTTCGCGTGGACCCTGCATGGTCTCGCCGCGACCGCGCCATTCGGAACGAACCAGCGCACCCATATCCAGGATGATGACGATGCGTCCATCGCCCATGATGGTCGCACCCGAAATGCCGCGAATCGTAGCGATCTGCGGGCCGACTGACTTCACCACCATCTCGCGGCTGCCTACGAGTTCATCCGGAACGATGGCCGTCGAATGCTCGCCTGCCTTGATCAGAATCAATGGCACGGAGACATCACCTTCGGGCAGCACTGAAGGTGCTCCGCCGACGAATGCGCCCAGATGTTGCAGGCGATAGATCTGCCCGCCATAACTGAAGGTCGATGTTTCTTCCGCGAGGTGCCGCTCGACATCGGAGCGCTGAACACGTGCGACGCCTTCGACCGAAGGCAATGGCAGCGCATAGAGCTCATCGCCAGTCCGCACGATCAACGCTTGCGTGATGGCCAGCGTGAACGGCAGACGAATCGTGAACTTCACACCCTGACCCGGCTGCGATTCGGTGAAGAGCGCACCGCCGAGTTTCTTGATTTCAGTGACGACCACATCCATGCCGACGCCGCGGCCTGCATGCTGAGTCACGCTGCTCGCCGTACTGAAGCCGGGCTCCAGAATCAGCTGCATCGCTTCTTCATCGGTCAGCACACGACCATCCTGCAGCAATCCACGCGAACGTGCGCGTTCGCGCACTGCATTCACATCGATCCCGCGACCGTCATCTTCGAGGATGATGACCATCTCGGAGCCTTCTCGATGCAGGCCCACACGGATCGTTCCGCTCTCAGGTTTGCCTTTGGCGAGACGTTCTTCCGGCGTTTCGATGCCATGCACGATCGAATTGCGCAGCATGTGCTCGAAAGGCGGCAGCATGCGATCCAGCACCTGACGATCGAGCTCACCTGCGGCACCCGATACGACAAGCTCTGCACGCTTGCCGACATCTGTGGCGACTTGACGCACCAGACGACTCAATCGCTGAACGTGACGCTGGAACGGAACCATGCGCGTACGCATCAGACCGTTCTGCAATTCGCTGACGACCCGCGCCTGTTGCAACAGCAGATTCTGGCCTTCGCGAGTGAGCGTCTCGAGCAAGCCTTCGATGCTGCCGACGTCGCTTACTGCTTCGGCGAATGCACGTGTCAGCTGCTGAATTGTGGAATAGCGGTCGAGCTCCAGCGGATCGAAATCGTCGCGATTGGGATGCTCTTCCTGATGCCGATGCAGAATTTGCGCTTCGGTCTCGAGCTCGATCTTGCGCAGCTGCTCTTTCAGACGAGTCACGGTGCGTCCGAGCTCCGCGAGATTGAACTCGATCGAGCCCATCTGCTGTTCCATGCGCGAACGGAAGATGCTCACCTCACCCGCATTGTTCAGCAGGTTGTCGAGCAGGTCTGCATCGACTCGGGCGAATTCCTGTCGGTCCTGAGTCTGCGGCTCGCGACCCGGTGGCAGCGCGGGCGCAGGCAAGAGCTCTTGTTCGACCACGGGTGCTTCTGGCGCGAGCTCAGCTGCCGGCGGTGCCTCAGCGGGTGGCGGTTCAGAAAGCGTGGGGATCTCTTGAACGAAGCCCTGTGACTCGGGTGCAGCCGCGATGAGCTCTTCTGCGCCGAACTCGACTTCGATGTCAGCAGGTTCCTCAATGAATTGCGCTTGTGGCTCGACGTACTGCTGTACCGGTGCTTCCGGTACTTCAATGACCGGCGCCGCGACCTCGACAGCAGCAACCGCATCGAGCACCACGGGTGCTGCAGGTTCTTCGGTCACAGGTGCGGGCTGCTCGTGCCCCGACAACACGCGGATGCGTGAGATGAGTTCGCGAGGACGTACGCATCGCCCGCCTTGGCTGACGCTGTCGCGCATGCGATGCAAAGCATCGATGCTGGTCTGCAGTGCATCGAAGACCGGCTGATCACCAGCCACTTGCCCTGCTTCCACCAGTTCCATCAAGGTTTCTAGTTCATGGCTCAAGTCGCCCATTGCGCGAATGCCAGCCATTCGTGCGCCGCCCTTGAGCGTGTGCAGGACCCGCTTAAGTTCGAAAACCAGTGCTTTGTTGCCGAGGTCGCGCTCCCAGGACGACAAGGAGCTTTGCGCCGTTTCAAGCAGCTCAGAAGCTTCTTCCGAGAAGATGGCCGCGACGTCCGGATCGAAATCCTCATCGCTCTCTTCGACTTCGACCGGAACATGTACCGCTGCGGGCGCTGGCGCCGGCTTTGCAGCACTTGCCGCGGCAGCGGGCGCTGGCACTTGCGGCGTCGCAGGTTGGACAGCGATCGCAGCAGGTGCAGAGAGTGGCTGATCTTCAACTTGCACCG